>CBDVCK010000054.1:0-16223 GCA_965372465.1 uncultured Thermoplasmata archaeon
ATATCATGGGGTGCGTCCTCGAAATTTGTTGTGTCGATTGTCACCTCCCACAAACCGCTTGCGCTGCTGTAACCCGTGATGTAATCAAATGCGTCTATGGTGATCCACACACTGGTTAAACCGATTTCATCAGAAGCGTAAACAGAGAAGGTGTAGGTTCCCTGTATGAATTCACCCCCCATGGGAGCCACTAAATAAACTAAAGGGTTGTCATTGTCCACCGTTACCGTGACACTGTCTGTAACCATATGTCCGATTCCATCGAAGGATCTGAAGGATATGATATGTATGCCGTTTGATACCATTGTGGAGTTCCAAGTGTCGGTCCAACCCAGAACCTCTGTTCCTGACAGATCTTGCCAGGCTCCGCTATCGATTCTGTATTGAACTGTTGGTACAAAAGGTCCTATATCAATGGAATCTGCATCAATAGAAACTGTTGATCCATAAACAGTTTCACCCTCAGCAGGTGAATTGATAGACAAGGCAGGTGCATTGTTGTCTACTGAAAATTCAATGGGTGTTGTTGTCCCTTGATGCCAGGAAACACCATCCTCAGCAGTTGCAGAAATCCAATAATTACCATCATTAAAATTGGTTGTATCCATACTTGCCTCCCACAATCCGCTTGCGCTGTTGTAGCCTGTAACATAATCGTTGCCGCTTATGGTGATGTAGACATTCGTTATCTCCACTTCATCAAAAGCATAGACGGAGAATGTGTAAGTGCCTTGAACTAATTCATCCTGAAAGGGTGTTACGATATCAACTTCCGGATAGTCATTATCAACAGTTACCGTAACACTGTCAGTTACAGTATGACCGATATCATCGTAGGTTCTGAAATGGATCGTATGAATTCCGTTCGAAACCATAGTGGAATCCCAGGAATCTGCCCAACCTGCGAATTCCGAACCTGTCAAGGTCATCCACGGACCGCTATCAATCTTATATTGTACTGTGGGAACATATACTCCTATATCCACGGAATCTACGTCAATGAACACAGATATATCCGATACAGTTTCAAGATTCAAAGGTGAATAGATGGACAAAGTGGGGGGAGTGTTGTCCACATAGAATCCTGTGAGCAGGGAATCAGATGCATTGTTACCTGCATAGTCTATCGCCTCTGCACTCAGGTTGTGAAGTCCATCATGGAGAAGCGTTGTATCCGTAATATATTCATAATAACCGCTCGAGGGGTTGTATCCCATTTCATGGGATGAACCATTAAGTGTGATATTTACGAACTGGAGGGCGTGGTTATCTGTGGCCAGGACCTGAATCGTTAAGAAGCTTTCAACATACTGAGAGTCAACAGGGGTTACAATTGAGATGGTAGGTGGGGTGGCATCATTGGATACGTAGACATCATTGTAATCTGAAGCTGTATTTCCTGCATCGTCGGTTACCCGAACATAGACCCTGGTTGTTCCTTCCGGATGGGCTGAGGTATGCCAGGAATAAGTGAAGTTATCTCCCCCGGCATTTGTCATAGTATAATAGGTCGCACCGTAATCAAAGGAGACCGCAACTTCGGTAATCAAGAAATCATCCAAAGCCTTGGCTGTGACATCAATTAAGCCTCCCACGGTTTGCCCTTCCAAGGGATAGTCCAGGGTTATGCTGGGTGGAATGTCGTCTTTCACAAGCAGCACATCAACAGAGGATGTATCCGTTGTGATTAGAATATCCTGCCAGGTACCTGTTGCTCTTCCATCGTCGGTGTAGTATCCCTGTGAACTATAGACCATGTCGTAGGTTCCACCTTGCACAACTGCCATCTGATAGGTACCGTCTGCTTTTGTCAATGTGCTGACAACAATTCCTCCCAGAGAATCGTAAACCTCGACCAGGACACTCACGATTGGGCTGTCTGATATGGAGTCGTTTACATGACCGAATATGAAACTTCCAGTTTGAGTGAGTATGAAATCCATATGTTGCCCACTCCCTCCTATGATATTGTAACCTGAATTGGAGTTGGTATCAGCAACGATTGCATATCCCCATGAACCTGTTGAGTTGGATACCTTTACCCAGTAGTAACCGTCAATTGATGCGTCAAGTGAATAAATCCCGTCTGCACTAGTGATTTCGGAATCCACTGGGTGGTTGGTTTGAGTAAATGAATAGCCGTCCCCTGTTGAATTGATAAAATCGATTTCAAAGGTATGATCCTCCATGGGTAAGGATGCCAAAATAGAGAAAGAACTGCCAACACCCAACTTAGATCCATCAGATAAATCGAAATTATTATCACAGTCCAAAAACACGGATTCATATACTCCCGCAGTCATATCATCCACAACGATTGTGTGATACACATCCGTGATATCTCCATCCTGGTTGAGATTCAGACTCAGAATGGATTCCGAAATAATGCCATGGTGAATGGTATTGGAAAGAGAGACATCATTTATGGAACTTAAAACAGCATCCAAAAATGAACTTATCCTGACATATGCCCCCGAATCTTCGATATTTATTACCTGGTATTCTGTTCCATTCAAATCGACTGTGCCGCTTGTTTCAGTAAGACCTATTACATCCACAATACCGTTCTGTGGAAGGAAGGAATCGAAATCCACACAATCGAAGTTGGAATCTCCATCCGTGTCGCTTAATAAAACATAGAATGTATCACCTGATGCGGCGGGTGCTTCGATTTCCCCAAAGAACCAGCTTGCAGTTGAACCCATACTTGCACCTGTGGGTTGTATTTCAAAATACTGGCCGCTTGGATCTAGACTTATTATCGTGTACTGCAGTTCCAAAAGGCTGCCCTGGAAAGTATCCCAGGTTTGTAGGGCAATGACATCAATTCCCACATCATCGTAATCCCCGTCATCATTTATATCAATGTATAACTCATCAAACAATCCGTCCGAATCGATATCCGCCATTGTGGCATTTCTTGCATTTCCTTCTATTTGTGCACTTCCTGTTTGCCACTGAGAGATTGTGAGCTTCACATCATTTGCATCGTAGTTCACACCATCGTTTACATCCAATCCGTCATTTACACCGTCTTGGATTCGGATTGTATAGTTATAGGTTCCAAGGAACACAAAATCGTTTTGAATGATTATCTCATCATTATCTGTTTGCGCTTTATGGTCCCAAAGGTCATTTTCAGCATAGGTACCATCGTCTGTGGTGATTTCCATGTAGTAGGTATAAAGCCCCCTTGATTGAAAATCGATTAAGGTATAGTTCATCCCTCCAACATCCACAACCCCATCGCCATTTACATCGAGTGCGAATGTCCCCTCGTACCATTCATTGCTCAGAATTCTTGCGTCATCCAGATCCGTATTATTGGGATTGTTGTCAAACTCCACAGTAAAAAGGAGAGAATCGCCCAAAGTCAGATTTGTAATTGATGTTATCCTCTCATCATCAACATTGTTTGAATCATTATAAACGTCCACAAAACCATCCGCCAATCCTCCCACGCCCGCCTCTCCGAATATGATATCGTTTATGGATATGTCCATTGTATCGAAAAGTCCGTCTGAATCCGTATCCGTTAAAACAAAATTCACATTGTCATCATCGATTCCATCATCATCCGTGTCATCCGCATCAATCAAAAAGGTGCCGTTGTACCATTCATAAATCAATATCCGGGAATCATCAGAACCCGCAGTTGGAGTAGAATCGAAAGATACAGTGAACGAAAGGGAATCTCCCAATGTGATATCCGTGGTTTGATTTATCAGTTCATCGTTATTGTTGTCACCTACATCGAAATAATCCACAATATCGTCGGATAATGTACCGGATGCAGTCTCCCCGAAAACCTGATCTTCTATACTGATCTCCATGGCATCATATGTTCCATTGGAATTTGAATCCGATAGAACATAATACACATTATCATCTGCAAATCCACTATCATCGGCATCGATTGTAAAGCTGCCTTCATACCACTGGTTGCTTGTGATTTGCGCATCATCGGAATCTGCATTGGGTGCCGCGTCGAATTCCACCACAAACTGGTGATAATTACCCAATGTGACATTTGATTGAACCGATATTCTCTCGTCATCCTGATTGTCGGTTGCATCAAAGTCCACTGTCAGATTACCAATATCCCCTTCGCCGTACACCTCATCACCAATTGAAATATCCATAATCTCGTACAGTCCATCCGAATCCGTATCTGTTAGAATAAAGTACACATCATCATCTGAAAGACCGTCACCATCCGCATCTATTGTAAATGCCCCCTCGTACCATTCAGTGATATTGATTTGAGCATCGTAGGGGTCCATATTGGGACTGGTATCGAAATCCACTGAGAATTGCAAATAATCACCCAGGATTATACTCGAGGAGGTTATAATGCGCTCATCATCCAGATTATCTGTATCACTAAAGTCTACTGTTACGTTTCCTATGTCACCTTCCCCATATACCTCGTCCCCGCAGGAGATGTCCATGGCCTCGTAGAGCCCATCCGAATTGGTATCTGAAAGAACATAATAGATATTGTCGGATTCCACAATACCGTCACCGTCACCGTCAATACTGAACGTGCCTTCATACCACTCCATACTCATTATCCCTGCATCCACAGAACCATTGGCAGGTGATGAAGAAAAATCTGCGGAAAATAAAAAGGAGCCGATCCTCACATCGGTTGTGGTTGAGATCCTCTCGTCATCGCTTACCGTAACATTAGCGTCCCCAAGGCTCCCCTCGCCGTAAGTGGTATTGAAGGATATATCCATGGTATCATAAAGACCGTCGGATGTTATGTCCGAGAGTGCAAAGAAGATCGTGTCATCGACCACACCATCATCATCGGCATCTATAGTGAGGGAACCATTGTACCATTCATTGCTGATTACAGTTGCATCGGAACCTGTGGAATTCGGATTTTCCACAAAGCTTACAGTAAATTGGTATGTGTCAAATGTTACATTGCCGCCTGATATTCCCAGGCGCTCGTCATTGTCAAAAGATGTCATATTGTCATTCTGGGCCCCCTCCCCAAGTGTAATGTCATCTGAAGATAATTCCATTGTATCGTACATTCCATCTGAATTCGAATCAGAAAGCGAGTAGTTCACGGCCTCGCCGGGGCCTGGGGTGCCATCCCCATTTACATCCAAAATAAACGACCCCACAAACCATTGGGTGCTTTTGAACCATGCGTCAGGAGAGTCGGTTGAAGGGTTGGACGTGAAATTGACCAGGAATCTGTAAGTACCCAGAGTCACAGTCTCATTGAAGGAAATCCCCTCGTCATCTCCTGGACCAACGAACTGATCTTGTGTGCTTCCATTTGTAAAATTCAATGGATTCCCGTACGAGAGATTCATTAAGTCATAATATCCTGAAGTAATATTGTCGGTGAGAACCCAATATATCACATCTTCAGCAATGCTGTTACCATCGTCATTAGCCTCCAGAGTGAAATTTCCAATGTACCAGGTCCCTGAAAGACTCATCAGGGTTCCATTAGGTTGAACTGCTGTGCTTGTGGCATCCTCGGAATTATTTGTAATTGTTATTCCACCCAAAGGAGCTGTGTAAAGTGCAAGGCTATCATTGGTCTGCCCTGTGGGGCTTGTAAGGCCAGTGGGTATAAGATATGTTGAACTGGAATTTGAAGATTGAATAGAAATAGCTGCAGTGCTCCCCGAGGGAGATATGTTTGTGGAAGTTGTATTTGAGGTCTGCGAGGTAATTGCAGGGGTGCTCCCTAAAGGAGCGGTATTGGTTGCTGTGGTATTGTCTCTCCGGGGGTTGATTGAAACAGAACCTGCTGGTTGGGTGTTTGTGGGCATAGAGTCATTTATCTGAGGCGATGATGCAGCGGTTCCGGTAAATGGTGTATTGGTACCAAGGGCATCCTCATATTGATAATTAATCGATATTCCAAGGCCGTTTGGCTTGGAATTGGTTGCAGTTGTATCACCGAAAAGCGGGGAAGGGTCGGTAACCCCTGTGGGTATTGTATAAATGGGGGTTGTAGTAACCCATGTCCTATCAGTTTCCACTAAAGAATCGCTTTGTATGGGGATTATCGTTGACAGGGTATCGGCTTTGATATAGTTGTACAATTCAACCTGGGCCTGTCCGAGGGTATAACTATTGGAGTTATATACCGTGCCTGATATCGTACCTCCGGCTGCACTAGCAAATGGGGCTATTATCATTATCCCAACAAGTAGCATTGCACCTACAATTGAGCCGTTCCTTTCGATTTTTAATAAAATTCCACTCATACCGTCTTTTTCTTTCATGATCTCACCACATTATCATGTCGTATCCAGCAAGACACTCCGATTCGCTTGAAACAATTATTATATTCATTTTTTGTGGCTTTTGGATAGAAGAGGTATCTTTTTCACAAAATCCTTTTTTTCCCGTTCTATCCTCTCGGTCTTTAGAGAGTAAGTGATAGGAGAATTGTATATATATATGTTTATATGCTATTATCTAAAAAGTAAGTATATAATCTTCTAAATATCGAAGAGAACCTGGATACGATATCTCTCGTTCTTCTTTATTTCGAGGATATGGTGTGTTACTGCCTTGATTTCTGTTTGATATGGGTGTTTATCAGAGTTATAGTTCTCCCCTCGGGCAATACCGTAAAGATGCCATTTTTGATCAACTTTTTCGATTTTCACCTCAAACTTCGAAAACATCACCTGGGAGACAGTATGTAGAAACAGAAGCTCGGAAAGCCAATCAACTAAAAGCTGTTCCTGATCCTGTGCATTTACCAGAATCTTGTATTCTCCTATGGCATTAACGTTTTTGATATCAGTTATGATGTGAAACATGCCAGATGCAGCGTTCTCAAAGGCCTCATTCAGGTCCTTGCCATATGCCTTTATTCCCACATCTGCGGTGTGCTCGAAGACCTCGTAATTCTTCATGGATGCAGATAACAACCTATTGGTAGAAAAGAATTACCTTAAATCACCAAATTTATATTTTAGAACAGTATAACCTAAAAAGATATTAAAAGGCACGAGAACACCACCTGCGGGGGGTGATAAGGTGAATATCGGTATAATTGGATGCGGGGCCATTGGCTCCACCCTGGCAAAAGCAGCAGAGGGAATGGCGGAAGTTGATGAGATATACCTTTTTGATAAATCCCATGTTTGTTCCCGAGTTCTTGAGGAAAAGCTCTCCAAAGTGAAATCCGTTCTGAATTTTGGAGAATTGGTTGGAAAATCCGATTTTGTGATAGAGGCGGCGTCACAAGAGGCTGTTTCTCTATTTGCCCAAAAGATACTTGAGAATGGAAAGGATTTGCTTATTATGAGCGTGGGAGCCTTGGTTGATGAATCCCTGAGAGAGAGCCTTGAATCAGTGGCGAGAGAGCATAATTGTAAGATATATCTCCCAACAGGTGCACTCTGCGGAGTGGACGGTCTATCAGCTGCTGCGGTAGAGGGTATAGAGGAGGTAACTCTCATTTCGAGAAAACCACCAAAGGCGCTGGAAGACGCGGGCTTTTTCAAGGAAAAAGGTATAGACCCCGAGAATCTCGAATCTCCCGTGACTATCTTCGAGGGTACTGCAGAGGAGGCTGTAAAACTTTTTCCAAAAAACGTCAATGTTGCAGCCACAGTGAGTTTGGCAGGGATTGGATTTAAACGGACCAGAGTGAAAATTATTGCAGATCCTGCGACAAATCAAAACCATCACAAGATAATTGCCAATGGTAAATTCGGCTCAATGTGTGCCGAGATTGCAAACCTTCCCTTTGAAAGGAACCCAAAAACCAGTAGAATTGCGGCCCAGTCGGCAATTGCTGCAATGAAGAAAATAGTTAGCACTTACTGGATTGGAGTATAAAAAGGGTAAAAAATAAGGTCATCAGGAACCGGGTTGCATCTGGCGTAAAAGTAAGGCTCTGGTCTCGTGACCAAGCTTGGTATCGCTCTTTTTAAGCTCCTCTTCAAGCTCCATTAATGTAATCTTTGTTTCCAAGAAAACAATATGATAACTTGGTATGTTCTCTACCTGTAAAACAACTACCTTTGTATCATCTGTAACCTCTATTCCCTTCTGCTGGGCCTGAAAATGAACAAAGGGCAATATCTCCTGGGTTATTGATGAAACCTTGGTGATTGCAACCAATCTCGCAATATATGACATGTGATGACCCTGATAAAAATAAAAAGGATTAGGAGGGGAGTTTCACTGGGGTTGCATGCATATCAAAGCCCAGTTTCTTCTCATCCACTCCAAAGGCCAGCCCGTAAAGTTGTGACAGGTGCAAAACAGGGAATGAAAATTCATCTCCAAGGTCATGTTGCCCCCTGTCGTATTGTAGGTGACAGAACGGACAGGGATTCACAATGATATTTGCTCCGGCCTTTTTTATGTTCTCCAACTTCTGTTTGGTCATATCCAATGCAAGTTCAGGCACCCTTGCTCTCACGCCCCCCCCTGCTCCGCAGCAGAGGTTCTTGTCCATGTAATCAATACTTTCGGCTCCCACGGCTTCCACCAGTTTATCCAGTATTGTCGGTCTTTCCGGATCCTCAATGCCCTTTAATTTGTGGGGTTTTAGAAAGTGACAGCCGTAGTGAACAGCAACCTTCAATTTATCTTGCTTGTTCTTGACCTTCTCTGCTATTTTTTCAACTCCAACCTCGTTCATGAGAACATCTACAAAGTGCCTGACATTGGTCTTTCCTTCGTACTTCATTCCAATCTCAGCAAGGTTCTTGTTGATCTCTTCTCTCTTCTTTTCATCATGAAGAAGGTGTGCCGCCTCGAACAGGGAACCGTAACAGCCGTTGCATATCACAAGGATGTCGTTGCCAGCTTTTTCAGCCAGTGCAAGGTTCCTTGCAGCGATTGTAAGCCATGTATTCTGATCAAAAGAGCGGGTGACACCAGGTGCAGGGCAGCATGAAGCGCCCTCCAATTCTGCGAATTCCACACTCAATTCTTTTAATATCTCCCTTGTGGCGCTCTCGATACCCGGGTATCGGTTCGGGGCTACACATCCCAAAAACAGTGCGTATCCCATCTTATGCACCTCCTGCTATGAGCTTGTCAAAGCCAGTCTTCTTGGTAAGCTTCTGTATCTCTTCCAAAGCCTTCTTGTCTGACAATGTAGTTGGAGGTGCCTCTGGAAGGCCCACCGACTTTCGTTTTTCCCTGAATTCCTTGCTCAAAGGCACCAAATGCCCGGTTTTTATGAGGTATTCCGCACCCTTTCTGTGGGTCTCTCCCATATATCCCTCTGCAACAGCCATGTTTCTGAGGGTCAATATGATATCCGGTATCTCAACGCCTCTTGGACAGCGTTCGTGGCATGTATAACAGGTTGTGCAGAACCACAAATCATCTGTGGGCAGGATATCATCCTTGAATCCGAGCTGAGCCCTTCTAATAACCTTTCTCACTCTGAAGGCTGTAAGTCTACCTGAGGGACAGCTCCCTGTGCATGTTCCGCACTGAAAACAGAGGTTCAGTGTATCTGCGCCCTTAGCAATCACTTCATTTGTAAATTCAGGATTTGGTGTTTTAGGTTCCTTTGCTTTTTCAGCCATAAATCTCACCAAATCCCCCAAAACACCTTATCCTTTATATACTTTCTTGAAATCTTGAATCAGTATTACCCTTTAAGGTAATAGTGATATGTGGGTTGTAACAATTCCATTAAACAGAGAAAGAATTAATAACAAAGTTTCGATAACATAAAAACGTAGGTGAAGAACATGGTCTATGGGGGTTACAAATACATTGAACTTGATTATGAACCTGATCTGGAAAATGACATCGTTCTATGGCACTGGGTCTCAGGAGATATGCCCATTGAAAAGCTCTCAGAAGCAATTGCTGCAGAATCCTCTGTTGGAACCTGGACCGAGCTTAAGACTGTGAATAAAGAGGTCTTCGAAAAACTCAGAGCCAAGGTCTATCGCATTGAAGAAATTAACGAGAATTCGGGTTTTGTTTGGCTTGCATATCCAATTGAGCATTTTGATGAAAAGAACCTTCTACAGATTTTAGCCTCTGTAAGGGGGAATATATACGGGCTTTCGGAACTCCATGCCTTGAAATTGCTTGATATTCGATTCCCGAAAAGACTGCAGCGATTCTTTTCTGGTCCTAAATTCGGACTGGAGGGTGTGAGAAAAAGACTAGGAACTGACGTATCGCGACGACCCCATATCGGTACCATAGTAAAACCCAAGGTTGGATTGGCACCAAAGGAATGGGCAGAAGTTGCGTACAATGCCTACGTAGGAGGCGTGGATTTTGTAAAGGATGACGAGAACCTCGTGGACCAGAAGTTCTGCCCATGGGATGAGAGAGTTCATGCTGTTTTAGAGGTCATTGACAGGGTAAAGGATGAAACTGGAAGGACAGTGATATACTCCCCAAACATCACGGATAACCTTCCCAGGATGATTGAAAGGATGGACCGCCTCAAAGAAATGGGCTGGGATGTGGCCATGCTGGATGTATACATGATTGGGTATGCAGGCGTCATTGAGATGGTGAAGGAGTTGCATAATGCAGGATTCATTATTCACGCACACAGGGCAGGCCATACTGCAGAGACCAGGGGGGCTTTCGGATGCGAGTACAATGTGTTTGCCAAGATCTGGAGGATGATAGGAGTGGATCAGCTTCATACAGGAACCGGAGTGGGAAAGATGGAGGGCGCGCCACTTTTCATTCGCAATTATGGTGAAATCTGCAGGGAAAAGAAGATCGAGGAAGCGCTTCATATTCTATCACTTGGCTTTGATTGGGAGGATACCATCAACCCATTAATGCCTGTTGCTTCAGGAGGTCTCGATGCCGGTAAAGTGGATGCACTCATGGAGATTTATGGCAAGGATGTTGTGATTCAGGCAGGAGGAGGGATTCACGGTCATCCTGATGGGACCATTGCCGGGGCCAAATCCCTGAGGTGCGCAGTTGATGCAGTGATGGAAGGCAAAAGCTCACCTGAGAAAGCAGGGGAATGCAAAGAACTGAAAGCTGCCCTTGATAAGTGGGGATATTCGGATCCAAATGAAATAAGAAAGGTTTTTGAAAAGGTTGATGGGAACAAGGAAGAATATATAAAACTGCTTTTTGAGAAAGGATATGATGCGATAGAGGAACTTGGGAAATGATTACTTAAGCTGGCAAGAATATATTCTGTGTTTTCGGATTGGTTAATTGAATTCAAACTGGAGGGAGCGGGGGCGGAGGAGGAGGCACTTCAGGCTGAACTTCTGGCGGAGTGGGCGGTACTTCCGGTGGCGGCTCTGAAACACCTTCCATGGGAACCTCTGGTGGAGGAGGAGGTTGAGGTGGAACTTCATCAGTTATTTCTGGTGTACCACCTTCATGCTCTTTGAGAGGTAATTCCTCACCCGTTTTCTTTTTCTTCATTAGCAGTAACATTAACAGTATTATTACCACGATGATAATTATCAAAAGAAGAAGAAGGGTAACCATGTCGGAGCCGGGTTCCTCATCTTTATCATCTGGCTCCTCCTGGATGATTTCCATAGGGATGATAATCGTTATTCTATCCTCTGCAGTACCACCATCAGTATCATGAACAGTCACAGTAACTATGTAGCTTCTATTCTCAGTGAAGTTATGGATTGGCGATAAGTCATATGAGAGTGGAGATTCATCACCGAAATCCCACATGTAAGTTAATGCGGAATCCTCGGTATCTTGTGCGAGAGTTATAAATGTCAAGGTGTGTATGATTTGCTTGCCTGCGACCGGTGCAATTATCTGGACGGTAGGTAAGTTGTTCTTCAGGTGGAATGAATCCTGCAAAGTCATCCATTGGCTTGTATCATTCCCGTCAGAGAACTGGACCCTGAAGCTGTAATTGCCACATTCGGCTTCTGCAGTTGGAACAAATTCAATTCTCCAGTAATTGTTGATATATTGCGGAATTCCTGTTAAGTAAGAACCCGAATCCCCATATGATATCCAATTACTATCGTTGGGTCCTCTGTACTGGAAATTGGGGGTCAGGCTAGATTCGTTTTTCTCGGCATCGGTGCCGTTGGCTGTTATGTAAATCGTCTGCAGACGGTATCCTGAGGCGGGTATATTAAGGTCATCAACCTCAGGTAAATCATTCAGAACTTCGATTATATCAAAAATCTGGAAGGTACTACTATTATCTCCGTCCGTATCCTCGAACCAAACTCGGAAATCATAAAGGCCTGTTAAAAAGCTGTCATCTGCAGGTGGGGAAAATGTTATCCTCCACGAATCAACGCCAGTAATATGTTGCAGATTCACTAGATTTGTATCCTCCCAAAATCCCCCCTCTGCCCTGTATTCAAAATGTGAAATCAGTTGATCTTCTTCATTTTCTATATCCTCCCCATCCCCGTAAATGTAAATTATATCTCCTCTTTCAATAGTGTTTAAACCTTCAATCCTCAGATTCGAAGCTGTGGGAAGGTTGTTCATAACCAATGCCGAATTTATAGTTGAATTCCAGACACCTCCGTTACTGTACTCCTGGTCTGTATTATTGACCCTTGCTCTGAATTGATAGTCACCCAAAATAAAAGATATACCCGGTGTAAACTCGATTACCCAATATCCTATATCATCACTGGGATTCCCGTTGGTATCCTCATAATGCATTTCTGAACCTGGTATTGAAATCCAGCCGCCGTTAGGTGCCATATACTCGATCTCAGGGGTCATTTCCCCTTCCCTGTCTAAAGGGTCCGAGCAATTCAAGAAGATGTAAAGGGTTTGGTTTCGGAAAACCTGTGCAGCACCAAGCTTGATATCATCAAGGGAAGGTTCCGTTAATATAACCTCGACAGATCTGAATGAGTACACCCATTCTGGATTGGTACTTGAGATACCATCTGTATCAGTTACCTTCGCCCTGAAATCGTAATGTCCCATGTCCATGTTGCTTGAGAGATTGAACTTGACCCGCAGCCAACCCGAATCCGGAGTACCCTCATAGGATTCCAAGGAGATATTGGAACTGTCCCAAATTCCACTTGGAGTAGTTTCATTATACTGCCATTGTACAATTATATTTAATAGGTCTTCAGCATCCTCGATATCTGATGCATTTACATGAATGAGAATTGATTGCGAACCTGCATTAACAATGGATTTAGAGGGTGTTATGTCAACTGGAAACGGTATGTTGTTTAGTACCTCCACCATGCTATTATTGATGAACTCACTATAATCCCCATCTGCATCTGTGACCCTTATCATGAAATTGTAACCTCCCAAAGATGCGTTTGACGGAGGTGTGAACAATATCTTCCAGAACCCGCTCGGGTCCCAGGTCTGCCCGCTGAGATACAACTTTTCCCAGTTAACTCCACCACCGGGTTCATCTACCCAGAACTCAACTAGGAGACTCTCTGGTATTTCTTCGGTATCGCTTACGTTTGCAAAAATCCAAATGGATTGCCCCCTGTAAGTTTGAGCATATCCAGGTTCAAGATCCATAGCATTAGGTATATTGTTGTAAAGAAAAATCAGGTCATCTTCCTGATGCCATGAACTCCAATTACCGTCAGTGTCCTGGAATTTCACCCTGAAGTCAACCAGGCCGTCGTGTGGATTAGGTCTAGTCCCCGGTGGGGAGAACTCGAAACTCCAGTTCCCAGAAAGAGAATCGTATGCATTTCCTGTAATATATGCACTTTCCCAACTTCCGCTTTGGTTGAGCCTGTACTCGAGCTCTGCATTCCAGGTATCATTCTCATCTATATCCTCAATGTCAAATGCATCTGAGTATATATCCTTTGTATCCTCCCTGTAAATAAAGGAATCACTCTCATTAATATCCTCGGCTTCCGGGGGGTTGTTTAAGACATCCACCATATCATTTACAACGAACCACCCGCTGTAAATTGGAGAGGTGTCGTTGAATCTCACCCTGAAGTCATAGGTGTCCAAAGGAGCTGTTGTGGGTAGTGCGAAATCAATGGACCAGACAACATTTTCCCCTGAGCCTGTGTATATTTTTGATGCAGGTAAAAGGTAAGTGCCGGGTTCTGTTTCATTGACCCATGGAGACGCCCCATTGACCCTGTATTCGAAATGAGGAGTAAGCTTTGTCTCGTCATTGTCCTCTGTATCATCGCTCTCTGCCTCGATTGTAATGGGGTTATTTCTGTACACACTCGCGGTAGGTCCAGATTCAGTTCGAAGCGCAGTTACATTGGGAATTCCACTGAGCATGATTGTATTGTAATGTGAATGCCACATATCAGCAATATCGAAACTTACCCGAGAGCCTTCTACCACATCTATCGAGTGCGGGGTTTGGAAGGTCTTGCCAATATTGTCCTGACTGAATTCTGTCAGGGGAATGTATTTTATTCTACCTTCAGAATCAGTGATAAACGGTTGTCCTGATGAGGGCTCGGGATTGCTGCTTGAATCGTTGATCCAGACACTGGCTCCTGAAGCGGGTGATCCTCCGTATTCCACGAGAAGGTGTTTGTACCATTGGGCCGTGAATGTACCAGAGTTCGGATTATCGATATATACCGATGAATTATCAAATGTGGTATTAATGACATAGATGTCATTCGGACCGAGAGCAGATGAATCGTATTCCAGGTAAGCGTCATAGGTTGCAGGTAGGCTTGATTTATTATATGTGCTGTTGGAATCGATTACCAAGACACCTCCGCGGGCATGAAGATTGTAATCGTTCTGGTCCATAATGTTGCCTTCCATATAAACAGTAGTGACACTTGCAGTGCCTAGTAAATAAATTCCATCCACATGACCGCTGATATCCTTGGTATTGTTAACAAACCAATTTCTGGTGACAAATATGTCATAACTGTTCATGATATCCAAACCGCAGTCCTGCCACATTGGATCTCCCATGAACGGAATTCCGTCTCCATTACCCTCAAATAAGTTTTCCGATATGGTAATATTATTGCCTACAATATGGAGTCCCATATCACCATTGAATCTGATTATATTCTTATAAATCGAACTGTTGTAACTCCCGAGGGAAAGAGCAAAGCCACCCCCGGCATTGTTTTCAAAACTGTTATTTATAATATCAACTACACAGAAATTAAATAGTGCCCCAATACCGACATTGTCAATGACGATATTATTCTTAAAAATGAAGTTAGTGGCACCCATCGCCAGGATATTTGTGCTAAATGCACTATCCCCACCCTGACAAATGTAATTGTTCCTGATTTCTAATCCTGAGATCATATAGAAGCGTGTGAAATCCGAACCATTGAGTTCGTTGCCAAGAACCCGGATGTCATTGGAATTCTCTATGTCCACACTGTACTCGGCGTTGTCTGAGATATTATTGTCCTGAATCCAGATATCATTGGAAGTTAAAGCACGCAGACCCCCGCTTTCGCCATCCACTCCATTTCCTGTTATTGAATTGTTGTGGATGCTTATATTCGTGCTAGAACTGACATAGATTCCCCAATAATTATTGGTGACATTATTACCTGGTCCGATAACCAAGGGATTTAAAGACGAGGCAAATGTATCTCGAATCAAAATCCCAGATTCCATGTTATTGTGTATTGTGTTATTCGTTATAATTGCATTTTCAGTTCCGTTGATGATTATCCCTGCATAAGAATCGAAAATCTCGTTGTTATCAACTAAAGCATTCCCACCAATCCACAATCCACCGTCCTTATAATCTCCAGTTAGATCCCACCCGCAATCTCTTAATTGGCTGTTTCTCATTTCAAGATTGCCGTTCTGGTTGACTGGATCTCCTTCAACCACGAATCCAAACCTAAAGGGTGTATTGCTTGCAATTTCAGAGGAATTACCATCAATATCCTCGATGATCAAGGTACCCCCTGATATCACAGGAGAGGAACTGGACTCAACCGTTATACTATAAGTACCATTGGATGGAGGATTCATTAATAGGGTGACATTCTTTAAAGTCAATGTGAATAATTCAGTTACATTCAGATTTCCATTGACGATTATTGTACAATTTTCATAGGTGAAAACAGATGAGGCAAAGTCGACTATCCAGTCACCATCTGTTGCCCATATATCATCCCCTGGAACATTATCACCATTACCTGAGCCATCATTGTGGGGATCCCCTGTAGCAGTAACTATGGGAACAGGTACGATATCTAAAACTACAAACACACTCAAAAATACAAAGGCTGTTACGCCTATGGAGATTAGTTTTTTCATTTACTTACCTCCTCGCTTTAGGTGGACCTAGAATATGG
>CBDVCK010000055.1:0-16179 GCA_965372465.1 uncultured Thermoplasmata archaeon
ACTGTCACTGCGGTGTCAGGAACGGTGTTTTGATTGCTAGCATCATCGCTGAATATAACAAAATAGGTAATACTGGCCGTACTGCCAGATGGAATAAAAATGATGTAATTGTAATGATCTCCTACCTTGTCCAAGTCATAGAGGGTTCCATCGATATTGATCTTATAATATGTGATACCAACATTGTCGGTTGCCTCTAAACTTAGGGATACTGAATCACCAGTGGTTCCAACAACAGGATGCAGAACCCAGGTGTATGTCGGGGCCTCAGTATCAGGGATAGTTATTGCAATCACGGTGTCCGCAGTTGAAACCGCATTGGCTGCTCCATCCGTGAATGTAACATTGTATGTAATACTTGTCGTGCCATCTGTCGGAAGATTGATGGTGTAATTGTAGTAGTCACCATCCTTACCCATATCATAAGGTATGCCGTCGATGTTTATTGTGTAGGTGGTTACACCGATATTGTCGAAGGCTTGTAGGCTTACAATCACAGAGTCACCTGCGGTGCCAGATGTGGGACGCGAAACCCATACATATGTTGGCACATCATTGTCGGTGACTGTAATCACGGTGGGTATTGTGCTGTTGGGATTGTTGGCACTGTCATTGAATATAGGTGAGTATGTGATACCTGTGATGGTGTCAGGTGGGATATTAATGGTGTAATTGTAGTAATCTCCGTCCTTAATCATGTCGTAAAGAGTTCCATCAATGTCAATCTTGTAGTAAGTGACACCGAGATTATCAGTGGCCTGGATACTCACGAGCACAGATTCACCTGTCGTGCCAGCTGCGGGCTGTGAAATCCAGACATATATTGGCTCATCATTGTCAGTGACGGTAATTACGGTTGGTGCTGTGCTGTTGGGGTTGTTGGCACTGTCATTGAATACAAGGGAGTATGTGATGTCAGAAAGGCTGTCAATGGGTATGTCGATTGTAAAGTTGTAGTAATCTCCGTCCTTGATCAAATCATAAATAGTCCCGTCGACATCGATCTTGTAGTATGTTATTTCGATATTATCGGTTGCAATTATACTGACAAGCACAGATTCACCTGTTGTACCAGCTATGGGCTGTGATACCCAGGTCAGGATGGGTGCCTCGGTATCTGTGAGGATTACTGTAATCACAGTATCCCCTGTATTGATTGAATTACCTGCACCATCCCTGAATGTGACATTGTAAGTAATATTATCTGCACTGCCAGGTGGAATATTGATCGTATAGTTGTAAAAGTCCCCGTCCTTGACCATGTCATAAGGCGTGCCATTGATGTAAATTGTATAGTTGACAACACCAATGTTATCAAAGGCCTCAAGACTCACCAGAACAGAAGTTCCGGCCACACCGCCAGTAGGTTGTAGGACCCAATTGAAAGTGGGATCATCGTTGTCTGTAACATCGACATCAACTTGGGGTCCAACGAGCCAGTTGTCTGCAGTATCATTCATGGTGAAGTAATAATGCAGCTGATCAAGAGAATCGGGTGGAATTGGAATCGAGAAAGTATATGGTCCGGTTCCGGTCATGGTATCGTTTGTGGGTGCTCCAGCTCCGAACCACCATACGACATGGACCTCGGAAATATTGATGTTGTCAGTGGCATCCACAATGAAATTGAAGGTTTCCCCGGTGGTGGCTGCAGTGTCGGAGGTATCACTGATTATTGTTGGCGCATCATTATCGGTTATAGGTGCGGTGGTTGGAGTCGTATTTACCCAGAATCCTCCCGAATCCACGGCTGTGAAGTAGTATTCAATGAACCCTTCATAGTCAGAAGGCATGATTTCGTTTAGCCAGTAGGGACCTGCTCCGTTCATGGTGAGATTCGTGTAAGGTCCCACACCATTCAAGCGGTAGTTCACATGAACACTCACAATTCCCATATTGTCAGTGGCATTGATTTCGAAGTAGAAGGGATCACCTGTAGTGCCTGCGGTATCCGAGTTATCCGAGAAGATCGTGGGAGGGACGGTATCTGTAAGAGTGATTATGACCAAACGGGTCTGGTTCATTGTGGGATTTGGAATTGCCGAGCCAAAGGAGCCTGCCTTGTCAGCATTTGCCGTGTAGTCATTGAAGTTCTTGATGATGCCTGTTATGTTCTGCTGGTAATCCTTGCAGATGAGGTAGAAGACCCGACCATCGGTGTCAGCTGTACCGTTGAATATCTCGGTTCCATCCCCATCTGCAACTGTCACATTTGCTTCAGGAACAGGCAGAGCGACCTGGCTTTGTACGAGCACATTCATGAACCATGCGACTTCCAGCAAGGAATCATAGTCCTCGAAGAAGACACTGGAATTGTCGAAGGTGGAGTTTATCATGAAGAGGTACGAGTCAGAGTAAAGACTGATGTCCAACACTGCACAGTTTGCAACCGAACCGTTGAGCATATAGTGTACAATGGAATTGTTGGAATATATTCCGTAATCGAAGGTATCGATTGTTACACTCTCTGCATAGACATCGGTGATGTTGATAAGAAGAAGGCCATTGGAACCTGCCAAACCGTTGTGGATGTTGGTGTTACTTATATAGAACACGGGCTGTGCCACGCTTGCATTTGGGTCCTGCCAATCGAAAACAACGCCATACATCCCTGCATCGAAGTCGTTGCCGTCAAGAATCACCTCTCCCCAGTTAAGGGTGGCTGTTGGTGCTACATTGATTGGTGTGTTGGTGGTTGTAAATTCGAATCCGCTTAATCCTGAAATCACAGTGTTCCCAGTTACCTCCCATCCCGATATGTTAACAATGCTGTTATCCGAGATATTTATCCAGTCCAACAACTGAATATTGAGACCATATAAGCCCACAAGATTGTTGTCCAGAATGCGGAAACCTCCAATTTCAAACGAGGAATCCCCGGAAACCTGATCACCTATATTAATAATGGTCAGGTTGATGGTGCCAAGACCGGCCTCTATTGAATTGTTAATAATATCGTAGAGGCCGATAGTTACAGACGACGAGTTGTGTATTTCATAACCCCAGTGTCCATTCAACCAGTTGAGCCAGATACCGTTTTCGTTACATTGTATCACGTTATCTCGGATCAAGATGTCGCCCATAAGATATGTGGAAGTGCCGCTCATGAACGTACCCCAGTCATCAAATTTGTCGAGTTTCAACCCCTCCGAACCTGCAGTGATAATATTCCTGGAAACCTCGACATTACCCATGGTGTATGAGGATGCAACAGACATATTGTAGCCGTGTTCCTCAATCCAACCAATGTACATTCCGTCATCTCCAGCCTCGATTGCATTATCGTTGAAAGTTACGCTCCCCATGATGAAGGTGCATGTACCCCACATATGATAGCCCCAATTCTCAAAATAGGTCAGATACATCCCGTAACGGTTGCTTGCGTTTATTTTGTTCCGGTCAAAGGAGATATCTCCCATCTCGAATCTGGAGTTGTTGTACATCCGGTAACCGTGATTTTGGTGGTTGGGGAAATATATTCCATCGTCAGTTGCGTTTATCACATTGTCGTCCAGTGAGACGCTGCCAAGATGGAAGGACGCGTTATCGTACATGTAGTATCCCCACTCGTCAAAGTCGTCGTTCCACATGCCGTCGTCTCCTGCTTCGATTGTGTTTCGGCAAAGTTCGATATTGCCACCAGTCCACGTTGAATCATCGTGCATGTAGGCACCCAGGTAGCCGATTTCCCGGATGGCCATACCATCGTTGTTCACGGCTTTAATAACATTATCCACTATTAGTACATCCCCCACTGTAAACGAGGAAGTACCGTACATGCGGTTGCCCCAATACTGGAAGAACCAGAGCTTAAGGCCGCTTTCCCCCGCATCAATGGTATTCCTGCTGAAAGATATATTACCAATAGTTACGGAGGCGCTGTCGTTCAACCACACCCCCCAGTGGCCCATGTTGTTCCAGGACGGCCCAGAGCCCAGATCCTGTAAAATGCCGTCTTGAGTGGCATTGATGACATTATCGTCTACGTAAAGCCCGCCCCAGGTGAAGACCGAGTTGCCCGAATTGTTGTAACCGAACCATGCAATCTCTTGGATGTTTATACCCCGGGAGCCGCTGAGGACATTATCCATGATCATAAATGGCCCCACCGTCACGGTCGAGTCGCCATGAACGTTGTAACCCACCTTGTCAATTGTGAAGTTGATTGCACCGAAGCCTGCTTCGATAGTATTGTTCACAATGTCAAGGCGACCGATGGTCACGTGCGAGAAGTTGTGCACATAAAAGCCCCAGTGCCCATTCAACCAGCCGAGCCAAATGCCGTTTTCGCTACAATTTATCACGTTATCTCGGATTAGGATGTCGCCCATAAGATATGTGGATGTGCCGCTCATTAACGTACCCCAATCATCAAATTTGTCTATTTTCAACCCTTCCGAGCCTGCAGCTATGATGTTCCTGGAAAGCTCGACATTTCCCATGGTGTACGAAGAAGCAACAGACATGTTGTAGCCGTGTTCCTCAAGCCAACCAAGGTAGATACCATCATTAGCCGAGTCGATTACATTATCGTTGACAGTTACGCTCCCCATAACGAAGGTGCATGCACCCCACATATGATAGCCCCAATTCTCAAGATAGGTCAGATACATCCCATAACGGTTGCTTGCGTTTATTTTGTTCCTGTTAAAGGAGATATCACCCATCTCGAATCTGGAGTTATTGTACATCCGGTAACCGTGATTTTGGTGGTTGGGGAAATATATTCCATCGTCAGTTGCGTTGATCACGTTATCGTCGACCCTGAAGTGGCCTAGATGGAATGACGCGTTACCGTACATATAGTATCCCCACTCGTCAAAGTCGTCGTTCCACATCCCGTCGTCTCCCGCTTCGATTGTGTTTCGAGAAAGCTCGATATCGCCGCCAACCCAGGATGAATCGTCGTGCATGTAGGCACCCAGGTAACCGACTTCCCGGACGGCCAAACCGTCTTCGTTTAAGGCATTGATAACATTATCCACGATAAGCAAATCGCCCACTGTAAAGGAGGAAGTACCGTACATGCGGTTGCCCCAGTACTGGAAGAACCAGAGCTTAAGGCCACTTTCCCCCGCTTCGATGGTATTGCGGCTGAAGGAGATATCACCAATATCAACAGAAGCGCTGTCATTCAACCACACTCCCCAGTAACCCATGGTATTCCATGGCGGCCCCCCTGAGCCCAGGTCCTGCAGTATCCCATCCAGTGTGGCATTGATGACGTTATCGTCCACATAGAGGCCGCCCCATGTGAAGACCGAGTTTCCGGAGTTGTTGTAGCCGAACTCCGCTATTTCCTCGATGTCGATACCCCGGGAGCCGCTGAGGACATTATCTACTATAAGGAAAGTGCCTACTGTCACAGTGGAATCGCCATGAACGTTGTAACCCACCTCATCGATTGTGAAGTTAATGGCCCCGTAAACAGCGTCAACAAAGTTGTTCCTAAGAATCAGATCCCCAATTATTACATGCGAATCATCGTATACATAGTAGCCCCAACGGCCGATCCCCCAGTCTAGGCGGATGCCGTGACCAAAGCTCCACACCTGGTTGTCCTCTATCAAAATATCGCCCATGGTATACGATGAAGTGCCAGTTAGATCCTCGCCCCAGTTCTCGAGCTGGTCAATGTCAATGCCGTAGCCGTACGTGGTTTCCTGGAGGTGGATCTCGTTTCTGCTGAACTCGATATTGCCCATTGAAAACGAGCAGTTGCCGAACATGTGCTGCCCATGTTCCTCGAGCTCTCCGTGCTCTATGCCGTAGCCCCCTCCCCATATCACATTGTCGTTGAACGTCACACTGCCCATGACGAATGTGCAGTTGCCATACATCCATCTACCCCACTGATCGAAATCGTCCAGGTAGAGGCCTTCTCCGCTTCCATTGAGGACAATATAATTTCGGTCCATTGAGATGTTGCCCATCACATACGAAGCCCAGTCGTACATGTACTCCCCGTGGTGGGCTACCTCACCATGCCTGATGCCATTGCCCCAAGTGCCGTCCAGGCCGGCACTCAATATATTGTCGTCAAAGGACAGGTTCCCCATACGGTACGATGAGCTGTCATACATGTATCGGCCCCACTCGTCGAAGTCATCGTAGTACATGGCAGAGGCCGACTCGGATGTAATATTGTTGCGGTCCAGCTCTATGTCGCCCATTATGTAGGTCGAATCGCCCCACATGTAGTTTCCGAAGTGGGAGAGCTCATAAATATCCATACCGTCCTCAGTCGAGCTGATATCGTTGTCGTTGAACAGTACATCACCCATTGTAAACGAAGACGTACCATTCATATAGGAACCCCAATAATAGAACCAGGTAATGTAAATCCCGTAGTTGCCAGCGATGATATCATTACGGCTGAATGAAACATCGCCCATGGTGAAGGAGGCACTGTCGTTCAAATAATAACCCCAATATCCCATATAGTTCCAGTCAGGGCTAGTGCCCCAATGCTGGAAAATACCATTTTGGGTGGCATTGATGATGTTGTCGTCCACATACAGCCCCCCCCATGAAAAGATGGAATTATCGGACATGTTGAATCCCAATTTTTCGATGCGGGTGATGTTGATTCCGATTTTTGCGTTAATATTATTCCATATAATATTGACCGCTCCGAGTTGAACCTCTGCATTTTCAGAGAGATTATACCCGATATTATATAGATTGATCTGGATACCGTCAGTTGTGGAGTAAATTTCATTGGATTCGATAATGATATCACCAATTGAGACAACTGAAAATCCATTTAAATTCCCCCCAACATCTGTGATATTGATATGGATGGAATCATTTTGACAGATCAGTATATTATCGTGGATGTTCAATCCACCCACATTGGCCCATATTCCATACCACATTCCTGACTCTGTGATGTTGAACCCAGTAATTTCTACACCTTCTGCTGTTATGTTTATGATATTGTTGTTGGTCCCAAAGCCATCGATTATCGTGGTTGCGGAACCGTTGCCTATGATTGCCAATTCCTTGTCCACAGTGATGTTCTCGTTGTAGGAGCCGTCCCAAACATAAATGGTATCTGTTGGATTTGAGTTGGCTATTGCAGAAGTTATATTCTGGTATGGGTTCGCCATTGAACCATCCCAGGGCCCAGCTGTGTTGTCATCATCCACATAGATATCTGCGGCCTGGGCATTCATTCCCATAAACACCATTAAAATCGCCATGAATATTATGGCCAGTCCAATTACTATCACGTAATTAAGAAACCTGCTGTTTACCCCATCTAATTCCATGTTACCTCTCTCCCGGTCCTTGATGACTCTGAACTTGGAGTCAAATAAGTACCTATTTGAAGGTATATAGGTGTAGTGGTAAAGAATTAACACGGTTATAATCGCCAAATAATTGCATATCTGCCTGCACAGAAAGATTTTAAATATCCACATTTGCTTTTAGGCCCTACCTTTTAGTAAAATATCAAAAAATTTAAGTTATAGTAGTGCCTAACTTATATTCATGGTGTATCACAGGGTGAAAAATATCAAAGGACATTCCTACAATTATCTAATCGAGAGCTTCAAGTTCAAGGGAAAGGTCTATCAGGTCCAAAAGTACCTGGGAACCAAGAAGATGAAGAGGATAGAAATCGAGGAGGCCAAGGTAAAATATAGGGATTGGTTCCGAAACGAGGTAATCAGTAAAAAAGCCACCCTATCAGCTTCGGAATATAGGTCCAACACATTTTCCTTAAAACAGCTTACCCAACTTGAGTCCATCCGCTATACCTTTCATGAATTTAAAAAAGGACTGCATCCAAATGAAATTGAAAAAATAGAGAGGGAATTTGATATTGGGTATATTCACTCGACCACATCAACTGAGGGAAATACATGCACACTTTCTGAAGTTACACGAATATTGGAAAATAACCTTACTCCCAAGGGCAGATCGTTAAGAGAAGTCTACGAGATCAGAAATTTCGAGAAAGTACTGGGACTCCGCAAGAGGTATAAAAGCTCCCTCTCCAAGAAATTCATATTAAAACTTCATGAGTTTGTCATGAGGGACATTGACTTATACACCTTGGGGACCTTTCGAAGAATAGAGGTGGGTATTTTGGGAAGCGATACAACGCCCGTGCCTGCTATTTTTGTTGAGGAAGAGATTGACAAACTCCTTAAGTGGTATCACAAAAACAAAGAAAAGATGCATCCTGTGGAGCTTGCTACAAGATTCCATGTGAGGTTCGAAGCGATCCACCCTTTTACCGATGGAAATGGAAGAGTAGGAAGGGAGATTTTTAATTTTATGATAACTCGGCAAAATTACCCTGCAATCAATTTCAATGTAAAATTCAGGGATGAATATCTTGATGGCCTTGAAATGGGTCAAAAAGGGAATTTGGCTCTTATCATGAGGTACATCCTTGAAAATTATATTCAACAGATGAGAACCAGACTTCAAAACAACCCATTAAAAGGCATATTTGATGAAAGTAAATAGAATTGAAATCTTTTAGTAATTTGAGGTAGGCTTGCCTACTTTTCCAGAAAGAATTTAAATACTCAAATCCTATTATCGCCTTCAAAGGGGTTGAGAGTATGGACTGGGGAATGAAAAACAGATTATCAAGAATAATACAACCTGACACAGGTAAATGCGTGATGCTTGCAGTTGACCATGGATATTTCGGCAATGTTCCGGGGCAGTTGAAGGCCTTTGAGAAACTGAATCCATTGTTTAAACATGCGGACGCCCTTATGCTGACAAGAGGAATGTTAAGGGACTGCGTGCCTGCTGAAATCAACAAGCCAGTTGTCCTGAGAGTCTCTGCAGGAGCAAGCATGTTAAAAGAGCTTTCAAACGAATCCATCAATGTTAATGTGGATGATATGCTGAGGTTGAATGTCTCTGCAATCACGTGCTCAATTTTCGTTGGGGGGGAGTACGAGAAGGATTCTCTCATGAATCTCTCCAAGCTAGTGAACTTTGGACAGATGTACGGCATTCCAACTTTGGCGGTAACAGCAGTGGGAAGAGAAATGGTCAGGGATGCCCGGTTCCTGGGCATGGCAAGCAGGATGGCAGCTGAAATGGGTGCCACGTTTGTAAAAACGTATTACTGCGATGACTTTGAAAAGGTAGTTGAGATATGTCCTGTCCCAATTGTGATTGCAGGAGGTAAAAAGACACCTGAAAAAGAAGCACTTACAATGGCCTATAATGCAATTTCTGCAGGGGCTAAGGGTGTGGATATGGGAAGAAATATCTTCCAATCCGAAGCTCCGGTGGCCATGATAAAAGCGGTTCGGGAAGTTGTTCACAAGGGTGCTACCCCGGATGAAGCCTTTGAAATGTTCGAACAGTTAAAAGGTGAGGAAGAAGAGGTCATCTCTATCAGCAGCAAATAATATCCATAACTTCGAAGTTTTACAGATGGATTAATGCCTGATAAATCATTGATTGGAGGTAATTGTCATGCGCGTTGCAATGTACTACAGCAATGAGGATGTAAGATTAGAGGATATGCCAAAACCAGAAATAAAACCAGGGGAAATTTTAATCAAGGTTATGGCAAGCGGTATTTGCGGAAGCGATGTCATGTTCTGGTACCGAAAGGACAAGGTTCCCCTGGTTTTGGGTCATGAGATAGCAGGTGAGATCGTTGAGGTTGGCGAAGGAGTTGAAAAATTCAAGGGAGGCGATAGAGTGGTGGCAACGCATCACGTCCCGTGCAACACCTGCCATTACTGTCAAATGGGAAACGAAACAGCCTGTGAAACCCTGCAAAGGCACACTCATTTTCATCCCGGAGGTTTTTCTGAGCTTGTAAGGATTCCTGCAATCAATGTGGACAGGGGAGTCTTTCCCATTCCAGAGGGTGTAAGCTTTGAAGAGGCAACATTTACTGAACCTCTGGCCTGTGTGGTAAGGGGTCAGAGGAAGGCCAATTTGAAGCCTGCTCAAACTGTTTTGGTAGTAGGGTGTGGTATTTCTGGACTGTTGCATATCAATCTCGCTGCGGGTCTAGGGGCGGGAAGGATAATGGCAGCAGATACCATCGAATACAGGATGAAGGCTGCAAAGAAGTTCGGTGCAGAGCACGTGCTGGAATATGGTGATGATCTGCCCAAAAAGGTTCGGGAAGTCAACAATGGAATGCTTGCAGACCTTGTTATCATATGCCGCGGGGCTTTCATCCCACAGGCCTTAAATTCGATTGAAAAAGGCGGTACAGTGCTGTTCTTTGGAGGCGCAAAGGAAGAAGATAAAATTCCACAAACCATAAACAACCTGTTCTGGCGCACTGAGCTGACACTTACATCTTCATATGCAGGCAGTCCTTCAGATTGTATAGATGCCCTGGAATTGATACGCTCAGGCAGAGTTAATGTAAAGGATATGATAACCAATAGGTACGGACTCAAACAGGCTGTAAAAGGGTTCTACCTGGTTTCCCATCCATGGGAGCAGGAATCCATAAAGGTGGTAGTTGAACCCCAGAAATAATAACGGCCCTCCTTCCAAAACCCCCTCCTCCCACCCAAGAACTATCTTCTTGTGATAACCCAAAAATATAAACTTTTTAATCCCACAATCCCTTATCCAATTCTATGGATCTTCCAAAGATTGTGTCAGAGGTTAGAAAATATCCCGGTATCACGAGGAAAAATGTAATTCCAGAGGTTGTGAAGTTCTTTCCTATTCCAAAGGACAGTAACGTTATCGCTGCTTTAGGTGAGGACGCTGCAGTAATCGAATATGGTGAAGATGCCCTGCTTTTGGCTGCAGACGGTATAATGGAGGATTTGATGGAGAAGAATGCGTTCTGGGCAGGTTACTGCTCAGTTCTTGTGAATGTCAATGATATCGCAGCCATGGGAGGTCTTCCTTTGGCCATGGTAAGCGTGATATCCATGCGAAAAGGCAGGGTTTTAACCGAGGTTCTCAGGGGGATTTCGGAAGGTATTAACAAATTCGGTGTCCCAATGGTGGGAGGCCATACCCATCCGGACTGTGATTACAATGCAGTTGATGTGGCAATACTAGGTCATGTGAAAAAAGACGAAGTCCTCCTCAGCAGCACAGCCCGGGAAGGTGACAATATCATATTTGCAATGGACATTTCAGGCTCGTTCACCCCCAATATACCCTATTCGTGGGACAGTACAAGCCCAAGGGAACCAGAATCCATTCAAAATCAGATAAAGATTATGAATGTTCTAGCCCAAAGAAAAATCCTGTCATCAGCCAAAGATATCAGCAATCCTGGCTGCCTTGGAACACTTGCCATGCTCCTTGAAACCAGCCAGAAAGGGGGTTATGTGGATCTTGGAGGCATTCCAGCTCCTGGTGGTGAAGACTTCGTACAATGGCTCTTGGCTTACCAGGGTTGCGGTTTTGTTGTAACATGTAAACCTGAAAAGTCCCAGGAGGTTATTTCGCAATTTCAGAGCGCGGATGTGAGTGCCTCCGTGGTAGGGAAGGTTACAGATGATCAGAAACTCTCGATTATGGAGGGAAAAGAAGCCGAAAATCTGTTCGATTTTAAAGAGGATGTAATTACTGGATGCAAATAAAAGGCAGTTATCATGAAAATCCTCGTAATCTGGTTGTATTAATCCTCGAGGATTTATATGTGGATGAGCCCGAAACATTATGAAAAGCCAGTAGGGTTCATCTTTACATGAAAACTTACTGCATGCTGGCATAAATCAGCTTAAGTAATTTTCATTATCGTGCACTTAATCCTTTAATCGACTTGTAGCAGTGCACTTACATGTAAATCATCGCCTCCTGGCTCATATCAGCTCAGATGATTTACATATGATGCTCTTGCATTCAACAATAAGCCAGTCAAGGGCATCTTTACCTATCATTTTTGATTCTGATTGCCAAATCTAAATATATTAGTGCTGAAATATGACTTTCACGGTCTACTGAATAGTCTCTGTCCAGGTAACAAATCCCTTTAAACCATGAGGCTTGATAATTTGATGACAATCAAAAAGCTGAGCAGCAAGATCTGTTTGGTAGGGGACGGCGGTGTAGGCAAGACAAGCCTTATTCGTAGATACGTTCACGACATTTTTAAAGATAAATATATCACAACAATCGGAACAAAGGTAACCAGAAAGGAGCTTATTTTTGATTATCCTGAAAAAAATGTCCAGGTCCAATTGAACGCCATGATCTGGGACATCATGGGGCAAAAGGCATTCAGGGGCCTGTTTCGCGGTTCGTACTTCAATGGCACAAATGGCATCATCGGAGTATGCTCTCTAATCGATAAGGACAGTCTTTGGAGTCTCGTAGAATGGGTTAACTCGATTCATAAAAAGGTGAATAGTGTTCCCATTATACTTCTTGCCAATAAAAGCGATCTGGGCAATGACTATCAATTTGGAGAGGAGGATTTAAGAACCGTGGCAAATAAGTTGAACGCATCGTTCATATATACCAGTGCAAGAACGGGAGAGAATGTGCCGGATGCATTTTTGAAAATTGGCAAGGAAATGGTGAAATCTCAATTGGACCTAACCTGATTTTTTCTTAAAGAAATCATTTCGCAGGAGGGGTGATTACCTCTTTGTCCCTTATTAACATGGCTCTTTCCTTTTTGTCGAAGGCTGCAGGGTCCACAGGGACTATCAGCCTGGCATTCTTCAACATTATAGTTTCGCATAAATCGTCAAGAACCTTAACCATGACTGTAAATGAGGTATTTGTTATGATGTTACCTATGCCGTGTAATATAACAGCTCCCTCTTCATATTCATCCAGGAACTTCTTAATTGTATGCACAATAACCCCCACATCGGCAGGATTTAATGTATCCTCATCTGAAAATTTGCTCAACCAGTAGATCTTGGAATCCTTGAGTTTATATTTTTCTCTTAACATGTTGGGATGGATTCGGGATATGCAAAGACCAGGTAATCCATGGGTAATAAGGTTGACAAACAGGTCAAAGCTGTAATCAGGTCTGCCCTCCTCGACGATATATGACCAACCCTGGCTGAGAAGGTACTCGCTCTCCCCCAAACCGAACTTGTTTAAAATGTTCATAAAAGGCGGATTCGTATCGATATCCTCCTTTATTTCTTTGAATGAGGATGCGAATAGCTTGATTCTCTTGATAAGTTCGAGGCGGGAGAGTTTTGCTTTTGGGTCAACTGAAAGCTCACCGTCCTTGTATGTTAGAGCCGAAAAGAAAGGGTCCAGCGCTTTAAGCTCCTCAAGATTCTTGATGATAAGCTCTTCTGAGAGGGGTTTCGGCAGCGTATTTATGATATCATTGCACAATGTTTCGAATATAAATGCATTTATCACGTTTTTCTGTAGCGTGAAAAGCACATCAAGGACGTTGAATTGAACGAACCGCTCGCTTTTTAGTATATTGTTCGCGTCCATTCCCTCGACAATGGATGGTGTAACGGGAATTATCAGTGGCGAATCGATGATGCCCATTGTTTTTATAAGAATCTGGATGGATTTTAGGGCTGCGGTTCTCTGCTTTGAATTCTGGGCGCTTTGGGCAATAAGATATTCCAGACTATCGAGAAGCACCACATTGTTCTTCCCCCTGGCGATAAAATCCTTGATTGTAGTATGAAGCTCCGTCAGGTTCAAGGGACTTATTGTGGGAATGCTTTTTGAAGTCTCGGTGGTAAGCCATATTATTGTGGCATTGTCAAGGGAATACTTGTACTTGACTTCATCAGGAGGTCTTTTTGTTATGCAGAGCCCCCGATAACCCTGTTTGATTAGGTCCTTGAATATGTCGAAGCTTATGTCAGCCTGCTCCTCGCTGACTATATAGCTGCTTGTTTCCTTGGAATCCTTTTTCTTTTTCTGCTGCATTCCTATCCATTCCTTCTAGGATGGTGAGCCATCATAATATTTTCCTTTTCAATCTCAGAGGGGATACTGAGAGGGCCTATCTCTATGATACTTCCCATGGCCATTAAAACCAATTATTGGAACGCTATTAATCGTTTTTTCTCCTCCCGAATGTAATAAACCTAGATATATCCAGGTGCCAGACAACTCGGAGTGAGCGCTCAGACCCGAAATCGAGTGGCCCAAATACTTTCTCGATCCCGCAACCCCACGAGCGTCGGTAGTCCATGGTGAGGCTGCTCCCTTCCGGTCCTCGCCCGGTTTCCATGATCAAGACAGGACGCACCATCCTCCGATGATGCATCGTTACCACCTCCGACCCCGAGGGACGAAATCTCACTGACAGCACTTGGCTCGCTTTCGAGCTGGTTACACCGCCTCCGAGTGTCGCCCCCACTAACGACGATTTTGGTGTATAAGGGTACGCCGAACACCCCGGCCGAGTCTAGCGACTTTTGTTAAGTCCATGCTACTATATAAAAGTTATTTAGGGAAAATCAAGGTGCAGAGCGGGTCAGGCATCTTAGCGAGATCGGTCCGCTTTAGGTTCTATTATTCCCCAACCCAAACGGTCCCAAGCCCGTTCGTGTGCGTAGTATCCTGCAAATTTGAGCACCATGTCCAAAAAGGCTACTCCAATGGCCAAGTCCATTCGCTTTGTAACTACGATGATTATTACGAATGTAATGATGGTGGCCACAATTCGCCAGGTAATCGACTTAGTCAGGGTTCTTTTATGGGTTTCGTGCTGAGGCATTTAAATCACCTTGATATTTGGATTCTCGGATAGAGCTTTTGTACAATATATTCTTATTAACTGGCCATGTGTTAGGTAATAATAAGCTTGTTCCTAAAGGCGAAATTCTTAAAGATATTATACAACCCAAACTCTATAGAAGAATTTATAACTCATTTTCCCAATTCCGAATCTGATGAGTGATATTAAACTAGCTCTTCTCGCACCTGAGTTTCTTCCCAATTGGGGGGGAGTCGGTACATACTGTGTCGAGTTAACAAGACATCTCGCAGATAAATTGGATTTGCACGTTATTACCCTTACAAGAAAGATTGACGACTCCAAATCGAGTTACTCGGAGCAGGAAATGCTCGATTACTTTGACAACAATATCAACGTTCATGTGCTTACCAATGCCAAAGATACTTTTCTTTACAATATCAAATTCCAATATAAAATCCTAAAGGAGTTGCCCAAACTTGAGAAGAAGTATGGTTTAGATATCGTTCACTCCCACCATGCTCATATGTCCGATGTATTATATAAAGTCCGGGAAAATAGTATTCCAACTGTTACCACAATTCACACTACTATAGGGGGTCAACGCGAATCAATAGATGCGGCAGGCCTTCCTTTTTACAAACTTGCCCCATCTGAAAAATGGCAGGTATTACTATATAGACCATTATTATTATTCGAAAGATACTCGTTAGAGAGGTGCCAGAATTTTATAACAGTATCCAATTGGATGAGGAAAATTCTCTCGGAAGACTTTCCTTATCTATCGAGAAATATAACAACTATATATAACGGAATAGACCCGAATCGGTTCTCACCTGCAAAAGCCAAAAAGGGGCTGGCCTCCATCAAAGATATTAATAAACCCATAGTTCTTTTTTCATCCAGAATGACCACGGCTAAAGGGGCACATTTTCTAATAAATGCCATTCCAAAAATAATTGAGAAAAACAAGGATGTTCATTTTGTGTTCGTAGGAGCGGGGGATTCAGATCCCTGGATTTCCCTTTTAAAAAGACACGGCGTAGGGTCAAAATACTATTCTTTTCTTGGTTATCTGGATTATGATGATCTTCCAATACTTTATGCCAGAGCCTCGATGTATTTACTTCCTACATTATATGAGAATTTCCCATTCAGAATGATCGAAGCAATGTCCTGTGGAACCCCGGTAATCGGAACAGAAATTTGCGCAATACCGGAGGCTATAGAGGATGGAAAAAACGGTATATTGATTCCTCCAAAGAATGATGAAGCTATCGCTGAGGCAGTTCTCCGACTTCTCGATGATGAAGGATACAGTAGGAAACTTGGTGAGAAGGCAAGGAAAACGGTCATTGAAAAATTTGCATGGGATAATATAATAACATCCATAGTAAAGGTTTATGAAGAAATATTATCGCAACCCAATTAAGCTTTATGAAGGGAAAATATGACATATAAGGTTCATTCACAAAGGAAGTTTATTGTCGATAGATTTCTTTTTTGGCACAATAAAAAAATTATAAATAAGATATATGAAATGAGCGGTATTTATAACC
>CBDVCK010000056.1:0-15619 GCA_965372465.1 uncultured Thermoplasmata archaeon
CAGCTATTCACAGTTATTCAACTTCAGGTGCTTACATAATCACACTAGCTGTAACCGATGACGATGGCGGTTCTACCACCGTCACCCTGGTACTTCTTACGGGTTAGAACGGGGTGCCTCTTTCCTTTTTTTAAGATACAAAGGTATTATATTGTTTTAAAGCTAAAATTATAAATATCATATACCACTATTATTACCTTATAAGCCTGGAAGGGGACACTTGGAAGGGTGTTTCTCGCGCGGCTGACGATAGGGGAGCGGCTAGAATGAAAGCCAAGACGGTGAGTTTGATTTTTTGTGTGATTGTTATCATGAGATTTAATAACATAATAAAATTGGGGAGGATCAGATGAGAACAGACAGGAAATTTAGGGCTCTCCAATCCACTATAATCATTACCTTTTTAATTTCTGTTAATTCAATCGGTATTATGGAAGGACAAGTTACCAACACACAATTGTGTTCCGGAAGCTGTTCAATGCTTTTTGATGAAGGACATGATGATTACCATCCCGCATCTGATCATTCTGAAGTCATTGATAGTATTAATTCGGAAGGTGTTATTACATCGATTTCAAACGATGCTTTCGATGATACCTTGTTGCAGGATTTTGACGTGTTATATATTAATGAGCCTCGAACCTTCTATACTTCAGCTGAACAATCTGCTGTTTATAATTTTGTAATTAATGGTGGTGGACTATTTATTGCCCATGATTTCAATCCTGGCCCATCTAATGAATTATTAGACCCTTTTGATTTGAGCATAAATAGTTTTTCTGGACCACCAGGAGTTGTCCCAGGGGTAGACCTGCCAATTACAGATTTAGAACCACATCAAATAACCTCTGGCCTTACACTTTTTTATTGGAATTATGGAAATGCCTTGAATATAGGTAGTTCAGATTGGACAGTTTTGGCAAGATATGACGGTGAACCACTTTTAGCCGTAAGAGAAGCCGGAGCTGGACGCATTGCTGTTATTGGAGATAACGACCTATTTGCAGATTCTTTTAATGTACCTCCCGAGAATGTAGAACTCTACACAAATATCGTACTTTGGCTATGTGAAGAGCCAAGTGAACTCCCAGTCGCAAACGCAGGAACCGACCAGACAGTAAACGAGGGTGATACTGTACAATTTGATGGCACCGGTTCATACCAACCCAATGGAACAATAGATACCTACGAATGGGACTTCGATTCCCAGGTGGATTCCAACGGCGACGGAAACCCAGTAAATGACATTGACGCAACCGGTCCCACTCCAACCCACATATTTGGTGATGACGGTGTTTACGAAGTCACTCTCAAAGTGAAAAATACAACATCCAATATCACAGGGGTAAAGGAGAATCAGGATTGTGTCCTCCTGATAGACAGTTCCGGCAGTATGATATGGAACGATCCAAATAACCTCAGAAAATTAGCTGCAAAGAATTACGTGGACAGATTGACGCCCGATGACAGGGCCGCGGTTGTGGATTTTGATACGGATGCCTGGTTGATACCCGATGGCTGGCCTACTGGTGATCATCTGAGCACAGATTATGCTACAATAAAATCCAACATCGATATGATCGACAGTTCCGGAGGTACTGTGATTTGGCTGGGACTTAATCTTTCAAACGAAGAGCTCAGAAACCATGGGCAGTTTGCCAATCATACTGGCGTCATTATTTTACTTACAGATGCGGAAGATCTTGGTCGAGGTGACCGCGAGAATTGTTACAATGAGGCAAATATCTCAGCAGACAGGGGGATATTCATCTTCACCATTGGATTAAATGTCGATGCACCTAATGAAGTACAATTACTCTCAGATATCGCCAATATTACAGGGGGGAAGTACTTTGTTGCACCCGATCCTTCCACTTTAGATGAGATTTATGGAGAGATTTCAGACTTTATTGAAAATGTGACCGTGCTTTCTGATACGGACACAATGCAGGTAACCGTAAATAACGTCGAACCAACAGTCACATCATTTGGACCCTTTACCGTCCAGGAAGGCTCACAAACCAGTGTTACATTTTCCGTAACCGACCTAGGAAGTGATGATCTGACCTTCACTCTGGGTTGGGGGGATGGAACATCTGACACTGTGAGGACATATTATAACCATGGAATAGATCCGGAACCTGTGTTCGATCCCATTGCAAACGGGATCAGGAGTCCAGGAGGAATACATCCGTTTATTGTCACAGATACCGTTAGTCATACTTACGGTGATGATGGAGGATATTCCATAATACTAACAGTTGAAGACGACGATTCGGGAACAACTATAATTGAAACTCATGTATCTGTGGTCAATGTTGAACCAATAATAGGAACGGTTACAGTCCATGACACAACTCAGGTACCCGGTATGATCGAGGAGTGGGTAGCGAGATATGAAGGACCGAACAGCGACATTGCATCAGACCTTGTAATTGATGAATTTACCGGGAATTTATATGTGACAGGGTCAAGCTATGGCGATGGGACCTATCAAGATTATGCCACGATCGCTTATGACTCCGACGGCAACGAACTCTGGGTGGCAAGATACGATGGATCTGGAAATGGCCAGGATGAAGCCAAGGCTATTGCCCTGGATGCACAAAAAAATGTCTATGTTACAGGAACCAGTTATGGCGGTGAACCCTCGGAGGGTGGAACAAGTTATGATTTTGTCACAATAAAATATGACTCGCTTGGTAATGAGCTCTGGATTGCGAGATATAATGGACCAGAAAATTACTCCGATTCAGCTGTGGCAATGATTGTTAACTCGGCTGGAGATATCATCGTTTCCGGAAACTCATATAATGACGGATCAAATTACGATATTGTAACAGTAAAATATGATAATTCAGGTAATGAGCAATGGGTTGCAACTTATGACAGTCCATATAATGATCATGAAGGTGTATCTGCTTTGACAACTGACTCCCAAAACAACATCTATGTAACGGGATACAGTTATGGTGGTGGAACCGATAAAGATATTATTACGATAAAGTACGACCCCAACGGGAACATTGTCTGGGATAGAAGATATGATGGCCCCGGAAGTGATGAAGACGCAGCATCGGACATTGCCGTGGATTCTATGGGGAATGTGTATGTTACAGGATACGTTTATCAATTTAGTACCCGCCACGATTATATTACCATAAAATATAATTCAACTGGATATGCACTCTGGATGAGAAGATATGACGGACCGGGAATCGGACGTGATTATGCAAATGCCATCGCTTTGGATTCAAATCAAAACGTTTATGTCACAGGTCGAAGTTATGATCCTGATTCCGATTTTGATTACTGTACAATTAAGTATGATACTAACGGTTACCGTCTGTGGATTGCTAGATTCAATGGTCCGGGAGATTTTTATGATGAAGCCTTTGACATATCCGTGGATTCATCCCAAAACGTGTATGTTACAGGGGAGAGCTTTGAAAATAATCTCTCTTATGACTTTGCAACGATAGCATATGATTCTAATGGGGATCAGCTCTGGATGAGATATTATAACAGTGAGTTCAGAGGTGATGATTGTGCCTTCGCAATGGAACTGGATACTTCCGGAAATGTATACGTAACAGGCATGAGCCATCATGAACAATACGGTAATTACGACTATGCCACAGTTAAATATACCCGTCCACCTGATTATGAATGTGATGAGGGGTCTGCAATAACACTATCAGCAAACACCATGGACCCTGGTAGTGACGATCTGATCTTCACCTGGGAATGGGGTGATGGAACACCTGATACGGTGACGACCCACTATAATGATGGAACTGGTCCAGAACCTGTATACGATCCTGCCACAAACGAGATCAAGAGCCCAGGGGGTGAATATCCCTTCACCATCATAGATACCGTGGGTCATACCTATGGTGATGATGGAGATTATATCATTACACTATCAGTTGAAGATGATGACGGTGATATATTTACTTATATAGCGACTCTGACCGTAAATAATGTCGCACCAAATATAAATTCAATAACTGCTCCTTCGGGTAACGAAGGTTCGCTGATTACATTTTATTCCACTGCCACGGATTTAGGTAGTGACGACCTTACTTTCACCTGGGATTGGGGTGATGGGACTTTTTTAAACACGACCACCTATTATAATGATGGAATAGACCCGGAACCCGTATATAACTCCATTACGAATGAGGTGAAAAGTTCTTGGGGGACTTATCCATTCTCGGTTACGGATACGGCGAGCCACATCTATGGCGACAATGGTGTTTATACGGTTACATTAACTGTGGAAGATGATGATGGAGGGAATGCGGTTATCACTGCTGATGTCGTTGTTAACAATGCGGCACCTACAGTTACACTGGTATTTTCATCATCAGGTAACGAGGGATCGGAACTCACATTCGAAGCCGAGGCAACAGATTCTGGAAGTGACGACTTGACATTCACATGGGAGTTTGAATACGGACCCTCAATCGAAAATACATATTATAATGACGGTGTCAGCCCGGAGCCTTTTTTAAATCCCGCAACAAACGAGATTAAAACTCCACAAGGTACGTATCCCTTTATTGCGCAAGGAACTGTCACCCACACCTACGGAGATGATCACAACTATACATTAATCCTTACCGTGTCAGATGATGACGGGGGAACAACTACGATTACAACCTCAATTGTGGTGGATAATGTCGCTCCCTCAATAATAGCGATTAACATTCCCCCAGATATCAATGAGGGCTCACCTGCTATATTTCAAGCAAATGCCGCAGACCTGGGCAGTGACGATTTGACTTTTACCTGGAACTTCGAGTTTGGCCCGACTATCACTAATATTCACTACAACGATGGAACTGGACCGGACCCATATCCAAGTCCTCAGGGAACCTATCCATTCACGGTTTCTGATACTGTTTCTCATACATATGGTGATGATGGTGAATTTTCTGTTATGCTCACAGTTGAGGACGATGACGGTGGGATAACCACATATACAACTACAGTGGAAGTGAACAATATTGCCCCAGTTATTGAACTTGATGAGCCGAATCCGGTTGATGAGAATTCACCTTTTACCTTAATCGGTACAGCAACAGATCCCGGAAGCGATGATCTCACATTCATCTGGGATTGGGGAGACGGCTCATCTGATACGGTCACAACCTACAATAATGACCCTGCAAACCCCGACCCTGAACAAAGCCCGGGAGGAACTTTCCCATTTTCGGTTACTGATTCTGTATCTCATAATTACGGAGATGATGGAATATTTACCGTAATCCTCACTGTGGAAGATGATGACGGAGGTGTAACAGTTGAATCCACAACCATTACAGTCAACAACGTGGCTCCCACAATAGAGCCACTTGTGACATATGAAACGGATGAGAACCAGGCTGTAACCTTAACAGCTCATGCAACAGACCCGGGTAGTGATGACCTCACATTCACCTGGGACTGGGGTGATGGTTCCTCAGATACAGTTACGATATATTACAACAATGGTATCAGCCCGGACCTTGACCCGAGCCCCGATATAAATCCCATGGATATCACAGATACGGTTACTCATACTTATGGTGACGACGAAGATTTTCAGGTTACCATAACTGTGGAAGACGATGACGATGATTTAGATGTAAGAACAACAATTGTTTCCGTGAACAATGTTCTTCCTTCAATAGATCCTGAAGAGCCTTCTAATGTTGATGAGAATTCACCAATCACATTGACTGCAATATTCACTGATCCTGGAAGCGATGACCTCACCATAACCTGGGATTGGGGTGATGGTTTCTCATCCACAATAACCACAACATATTTCAATGATGGGATAGGCCCAGACCCGAACCCAAGCCCTGAAATCAATCCCGTGTCAGTTACCGAGTCGCAAACGCATACTTACGGTGACAATGGGGTATTTACAGTTACCATCACTGCTTTGGATGATGACAATGGAGAGACGAGTTCTACTGTTGATGTGAAAGTAGAAAATATGGCTCCAACGATTGAGAGCATCAAGGCCTTCATGTATGCGAATCTCACTCTCAGAGTAGCCGGCGAGAAGCATCATTCTGTAGGTGCTCGTTTTTTCGAAGATGGGGAAGAGATATCATCTGGTATAGTGACCAGAACCCCAGGAAATCCTGATGAACAGACAGCAACATTTGCCAATGTCAAGATAGACATGACGAAGAGTTATACCGTTCTCGTGGATTATCTACCCAACGACCCGCGGGTAAACGGAAATGTCTGGGGTGGAAACCCGGTCTGGATAGATGTTGAATTCGAGGATGGCTCAACAGAAAGATTGCATCATACCTTCAATGTCAGACAATCTGATTGGGATAGCGATCATTGGAATCATATCGACCCCTGGGAGGTTGAGCTGGTTTCATATCTTTGTGGGCACAACATAACCTTTGAAGCGAGTGCCTCTGACCCTGGTAGCGACGATTTAACTTTCTTATGGGATTTCGGGGACGGAAACACCACTGGTCCAAATGTCTATTACAATAATGGGTTGAACCCGGATCCATATCCAAGCCCAGAGATAAATCCTATAATTGTAATTGACTCGACGAAACACAAATACTCAAGTCAAGGAACCTATATTGTTACAATTTATGTCTCTGACGATGACCTTGATTTGACCACAACATCATTGGTGATTAAAATTTAGGTCTAATAATATACAACCAGACAACCATCATTTCGACAACTGAACCAAAAATTATAACATACCCTGTGTGCATATATGTCAATATACCGAAATTAACGCAAATGATAGGAATAAACCCTCAAAACAAAAGAATAGGAGGATTGAAAATGGGGAGGTTCCAAGTAATCGCAGTTGTTTTGACCTTGCTTGTGGTTCCCGCAACCGTTATAGGGGACTCAGGTTCCGTGGATAATGATGACCCGAACAACCCGGACACGGGAGCTTCTTTTGGAGCGTGCGGACTATCTGCACCCCAGCCGGGTTCGCTGCCTTCTCAGATAAGGCTGTGGGAGGCCTGGGCCAAGGGTTATGCAACCATCTTTCAAACTGATCATGGACTCTATGGCGGGACCTATACGATCAACAACAATGCACCTGTCGACATCCTAATTGATGAATATATTCTACTTATGAGCCCAAGTCCTGCATATCCCTGGGAGGATGACCCTGGTGTGGATGACGAGACCCAAGACGGCATTTTAACCATTACCGAGACCATTTTATCCGGGGACTCATTTGATTATCAATACGGTGATTACGTTGCAGCAGGCTATGTTGGTCCTCCCCCATGGTGGTGCACAGAGGATTCCGAGTTCACAAACGCAGGTGTTGAAATATCCCTTGGAGGGGAGATTCTACCGTACGTAATGGAAAATCTCATTGTCCCTTATGATACCACCACTCAGGATGATGTATGGTACTATCTTCGCCACACGCCTGCAGTTATAGTCGGTAAAAATCCGCTTTGGGAGGAAATCGATAACACAGGAGATGAGGTGGACATAACAATAGGGGTAACAAATATTGGATTTATTGCCGCTTCTGATGTTGTGGTTACAGATACCATTCCAACTGATTATTCATATGACCCTTCAAGTTTCGACCCGACTCCAAACACCATCACCAATAACCCTGATGGCTCAATAACATTGGAATGGAACCTGGGACAGATTGACGCTGCCGTTCAAACCCCTTCCAACCAGCCAACATATTATACCACAATATATATTGAATACACATTGATTACTCCATCTTTAAGTCCGGATCTCAGAATATTCCTTCCAAGAGCCTATGTGGACCGGAACAACAACACTGTACTCGATGCTGAATCTGCTAAACCCCTTTTAGAGACCATTCTTACCAACAGACCACCTGTTGCAGTGTTAAACGACTTGGTAACATCTGAAGGACTATCCACATCCCTGGATGGCTCATCTTCATATGATCCCGATGAATCCTATGGTGATTACATTGCAAAGTACGAATGGGATTTCGAAGATGACGGCATCTTCGATTATCAGGAAACAGAATCCAGTGCCCCTGACGGAAGTTTTGATGGAATCACAACCCATACATATGGCGACAACTATGCATTCAAAGCCACTTTGAGGGTTACGGATAGTTTTGGGGCAAGCGCCTCAACAACCGCTCAAATTACAGTCAATAACGTGGTTCCCACACTCGATTACATACCTGATGTCACAGTCAGTGAAGGAGCAACCTGGGTTTATCAGGGACATGCCACTGATCCTGGCTCGGATGATCTCACATTCACATGGAGCTGGGGTGATGGTACATCAGATACGACTGCAATCTACTACAACGATGGCTCGGGGCCTGACCCTTATCCAAGTCCGGAGATCAATCCAATGGATGTCACAAACTCCCAATTACATTCCTATCAGGATGATGGAACATATTATGTAACATTAACGGTTGAGGATGATGACACAGGTGAAAGGGTACGCGCATTTTTTGTAACTGTGTTGGATTTGGGACCCACTGCCGAGTTCATATGGACTCCAAGACCCCAGTTCGAGGGCTCACCTGTTCAATTTACCGACCTATCAACATCATATCCCGATCTTATCGTTTCTTGGCAATGGGACTTTGAAGGATTCGGTTCATCATCACTTCAGCATCCTGAGTTCACGTTCATGGACGACGGCACATATTCAGTCACATTAACAATAACAGATGATGACGGAACATCAAGCTCCATTTCCCATGATGTTACAATCCGGGATTTGGCTCCCACTGCAGAATTCATGTGGTCCCCTGATCCCCAGGATGAGGGCTCACCGGTTCAATTTACTGATCTTTCCACAGTGTATCCCGGATACATAGTCTCGTGGGATTGGGACTTTGCAGGTCTGGGCTCATCTTCATTGCAGCACCCTGAATTCACATTCATGGATAACGCCAATTATCTTGTTACACTTACAGTAACAGACGATGATGGAACCACTCATTCAGTTTCACATACTGTGGTAATCCAAGACCTTGGACCCTCAGCAGATTTTTCATGGTCCCCTCCAACTCCAGACGAGGGATCTTCAGTGCAGTTCACAGACCTCTCAACATCATATCCCGATGTCATTGTTTCTTGGCAATGGGACTTTGGCGGGCTGGGAACATCGAACTTGCAGCACCCCGATTTCACGTTCATGGATGATGGAACCTATTCTGTTACCCTCACTGTCACAGACGATGACGGAACCACGCATTCTGTTTCTTATGATGTCGTAATCCAAGATTTGGCACCAACCGGCGAATTCTCTTGGTCACCCCCGATGCAGGATGAGGGTTCTCCTGTTTCATTCAATGACCTTTCAACCTCATACCCGGATGTTATTGTGGCTTGGTTCTGGGATTTCGCAGGACTAGGCATCTCCACTCTCCAGCATCCCACATTCACATTCATGGATGACGATACCTACACTGTTACCCTAACTGTCACAGACGATGACGGCACCACACACTCTGTTCCCCATGATATTACAATTCTTGATCTGGCACCCCTTGCGAACTTCTCATGGTCACCTGATCCCCAGGACGAAGGCTCTTCCGTTTCTTTCACAGACCTTTCCACATCTTATCCAGATGTTATTGTCGGCTGGGAATGGGATTTCGGTGATGGTGGTACAAGCACACTTCAGAACCCGAGCCACATCTATGGAGATAATGATGATTACACAGTGACCCTGATTGTTACAGATGACGACGGCACAACTGATGAGATTTCATATGAGATAACAATAAATAATGTCGCCCCAAATGTTTTGGCGGGCGAGGATGAAGAGGTTGATGAGGGTGCAATGATTTCATTTGCAGGCGCCTTTTCTGACCCGGGCTGGCTGGATACGCATATAATTGAATGGGACTTTGGTGACGGGAATTTTGCCTCAGGCACTCTATTTCCCACCAACACCTACGGTGATGATGGTTCGTACGAAGTGACCCTCACAGTAACAGACGATGACGGTGGAGTGGGTACAGAGACCTTGACAGTCACTGTGAATAACGTGGCACCTACAATAGAGCCTCTAGAAACCTATGAAGTCAATGAGAACTCACCTGTAACCTTATCAGCCACTGCTGAAGATCCTGGAAGTGACGATCTAACATTCACCTGGGATTGGGATGACGGCACTTCCGATACTGTTACCATCTATTACAATGACGGCACAAACCCCGATCCTGAGCAAAGCCCGGGAGGAACTTTTCCGTTTTCAATTATTGATACCGTTTCACATACTTATGGAGATGATGGAGATTATCAAGTGACCTTAACAGTTGAAGATGACGATGAGGGTATTATTATTGCATCAACAACTGTTACAGTCCATAATGTTGCACCAGCAATTGATCCTCTTGAGACTTATGAAACAAATGAGAACCAGGAGGTGACATTGTCTGCCACAGCATCCGATCCAGGCTCAGATGATCTCACATTCACATGGAACTGGGGAGACGGCACTTCTGATACCGTGACAATCTATTACAATGATGGAACTGGCCCTGATCCGGATCCAAGCCCAGAAATCAATCCAATTGAGATTACCGACACTGTGAGCCATACATACGGTGATGATGATGTATTTACCGTGACCTTGACGGTTTCAGATGATGACGATGGAGTGACAGTAATTACCTCAACAGTTACTGTGCACAATGTCGCACCAACAATTGAAACTTTGAATCCCGATGTATGCGACGAGAATTCACTTGTTAGCCTATCGGGTACAGCAACGGACCCGGGAAGCGATGATCTGACATTCACCTGGGACTGGGGTGACGGCACTTCCGATACAGTGACAATTTTTTACAATGATGGTATTGGACCTGACCCTGACCCGAGCCCCGAAATCAATCCCATGGATATTACAGATTCCGTGTCACATGTATACGGTGACAATGGTGAATTCACAGTTACATTGACAGTTTCCGATGATGACGACGGTTTGGATATCCTAACAACAACGGTAACTGTCCACAATGTCGCGCCCTCTATATATGTGGACAGGGGAATCAAGGAGGTTGACGAGAATTCCCCCATCACTTTGTCCGGGCATGTCACAGACCCGGGAAGCGATGATCTGACATTTACATGGAATTGGGGAGACGGAACCCCTGATACCGTCATGGTATACTACAACAACGGAGTTTCCCCTGACCCGTACCCCAGCCCCGAAATCAATCCAATGGATATGGTGGAATCCGCAAGCCATGTGTACGGGGACAACGGGCAGTTCGACGTCATCCTGACGGTCGAGGATGACGATGAAGGAGTAGCCGAAATCACAATAAATGTCATTGTGAACAACGTCGCGCCCACTGCGGAAATCGAGATGTTCATGTATGTCAATCTGACTCTTCGGATTGCAGGTGAGAAATACCATTCTGTGGGAATCCATCTTATGGAGGATGGAGAAGAGGTTACTTCAGCAGTTGTGACCAGGCGTCCCGGAAACCCTGATGAGCAGACAGGTACTCTGGCCGGCTGCAGAATAGACTTGACAAGAAGATATACTGTTCTGATTGATTATCTTCCAAACGATCCAAGAGTGAACGGTAATGTCTGGGGAGCAAATCCGGTTTGGGTCGATATTACCTATGAAGATGGTTCGGTTACAAGACTGCATCATACATTCAATGTAAGGCAGTCGGACTGGGACAGCGACCATTGGAATCACATTGATCCCTGGGAGGTTGCGCTTTCCCCGCATCTTGCGGGACATACCCTCCATTTCCAAGCAATGGCAACTGATCCCGGAAGCGATGATCTGACCTTCTTCTGGGAATTCGGAGACGGAACCACAGATGGACCAACTACCTATTACAATGATGGCGCAAATCCTGATCCATTACCCAGCCCTGAAATCAATCCCATGACGGCAGTGGATTCCTGTGTGCACAAGTACGGAATTGGCGGAACCTTTACCCTTACATTGACAGTCACAGATGATGACGGCGGAATTTGTGTTATGACATACACAATCAATCAGTAACCGGATTGTTAAGCCTGTTTTATCGAGGGCAATACTTATGACACCATGATAGATTAGGGTTAATGCTTTTGAATGGTAGGTGAATTTATGAAAATCAGAGAAGCAGAAGAAAAAGACATGGACAATATATTTGATTTAGCATGCGAGTTTGAGGATTACCTGGATGAACTGGAGTCCACTCCCGAATCTGAAAGAATATCAAAGGATAGGATGAAAAATGTCTTATTAGAGGGATTTACGGATTCAAAACATGTTATTCTTTTGGCAGAAGAAGAATCAGGAATCGTGGGATTTTCAGATTTCTGGGTCTACCCTGAGTTCATTCACGGGGGAAATAGCGCTTATTTGAACAACCTCTTTATCACAGAAAAATTCAGAAGAAGCGGAATAGGCTCCTCTCTTCTATCGGAAACACTAAAAAGGGCTAAGGAAATGAATGCAGTGGCTTTACATATCTCTGTGCTTCCCGAGAATAAGATTGCGCAGAACTTCTACAGGAAGAACGGGATCGACTGGGAGATTATAATGTTTGAGAAGAAGTTGGAATGATTATTCTTTTTCATTTTTATTATCTGGAATGGATGATTCTTTGTTTTCTTTCTCATCTTCAAGATTTTCAGAATCGGGCCGTGATTCCTTTTTTTTCTCCTCCCCTTTTTGTTCTTCCTCATCCAATGGTTCGTCCTTTCTTGCGGCCCAGAGAAAGAGAATGATTATCACGAATATCAATAAAACTATCCCCACAATCGGTAATATCTCAGAAGATATGCTTCCGGTTTTATCAGTCAAAGGATGATTGTCCACTCCCTGATGGGGAAGTTCTGTGTCTCCAACGCCGTCATCATCCGTATCAAAACCTTTGTAATCGCTCCAGAAGTTGCCTTCGCCTTGGCCATCGTTCCATGTGTTTTTGGAGTAGGATTGATCGAGTTGATCTGTGTTATTTATGAATTGATTGTGATGGAAAGTGTTGTTGTTGGATGCCGAAATCTTCAGTCCTATACGATTCTCCGAGATGAGGTTGTATGTGAAAATGTTCGATTCCGAAGAATCCATATCCATTCCGTTTTGACTGTTTTGTGTGAGCTGATTCTCTGAGAGTTCATTTCCATCAGAGTTTCTGATAAAGATGCCGTGATAATTACTTGCAACCAGGTTTTCAAATATGCTATTATCATCAGAGGCGAACAGATTGATACCCTGGTATTCATTGTTTGTAATCGTGTTGTTTAAAATATCGAATCCGTTTGATTCCCGGATATTGACTCCATATTGGTTGTTTAAATTTACTGTGTTCCCTGAAATTGTACCGATACTTGTGTTTTGCAGATGAAGACCATCCCTATTATTATGTGACAGGTCATTTTCCAAGATTCTATTTTGATTTGAATCTTCAATAAAAATTCCATGGAGGCTGTTTGATAAGACAACATTATCTGATATTTCGTTTTCGTCTGAGGATTCAAGCCAAATACCATAGACACAACTTGACGCATTATTGTTATTAATTTCATTTTCGTTTGAGTCCACAAGATGAAATCCATTGTTGTTACCCTGACAGTCATTGTCAGAGAATACACTCCTTGTGGAATTATGAACTAAAATGCCTTCTTCAAGGTTCATGTTAACTCTATTGAAGCTGATGATATTATCTTCCGAGGAATCGAGATATATCCCGTAATCGTTGTGTAAGATTTCGTTTTGGTTAAGTGTGTTGTTGTTTGAGTTGATAAGCCATACTCCATACCAATCATTTGAAGAAATACTGTTTTCGAGGATATTATTACGGTTAGAATCAAGAAGATAGATTCCTGCCCACCTATTTGACCTTGCGGTTGTGTTTTGGATAATGTTATTATGGCAACGATATAGGTAGATACCATATACCAAATTTGAAGTGACAGAAAGATTTATTAGGTTGTTATCGGAAGAAAAAGCCATTGTAATACCAAAATACATCTCTGAAAAATCGAGATTTTCAACAGTTATCTCTGTGCAGTTGGCAAGAATGACCTGGGCGGCATCAAAAGGAATCGCTCCACCGTTTCTGTTCTTCCAATAATATATGGGTTTCCCGTTTATAGTGTTCGAATCAGAGATTTCATGGGTGTTCCAATGCTCTATTTCCTCACCTGTAATACTTATTCCCCTTTCCACCATTGTATTGTTCAGTAAAACGTTTTCAACCGAATTCCTTAGATAAATACCGTACCATGAACCCGTAATCGTGTTGTTTTCGATGTAGGTATAATTCGAGGATAAGATATATATCCCCGCACTCGTGCTATTGGCAAGATCGTTTCGAATTATAATGTTTGTATGGGATGAATTAAGGAATATTCCCCATGACGTGAAATCAAATTTACAATCTATAATTATTGCGTTTTGAACATTGTAAAAAAAGATACCTCCGGACCCGATTTTCACATCTCTGATAACAAAATAGACATTGGTTGAATCGATTTCTATTGCTTCCCAGGAGGTTGAATTGATCTCGTACCCCTCTATTATATATGGATCCCCCACTGTTCCATCTCCGGGCCAGCCCTCGCTTTGGGCTTGTGCTGCAAAATCCGCATCGCCATCAATGGATATAGGATCATGGGGTGTGTAGGCAGAAGCGGTTTGAGGGGTGGTAGCATTGAAAAAGGTTAAACCGCTTGCTATGATTAGAAAAACAATTGCAATGGATAATGTCTTTCTCATAATAAATTTCCCCTCATTCCGTCACTTTACGATTCTATTATATGTTCATTTGGTTTTAAGCCTTTTGGAAGGGTATTTTTTTAAATCAATTAGGGGAGATTTGAACGGTTATAGGAACCTCTATTTCAAATTCTCTAATTTTACATCATCCTTCGAAGTTGGATTTTCTTCGGATTCTTGTTTTTCGAGTGGATGTTTTTCTCCCTCCGATTCATCGGATAATGGTGCTTTATCGATTTTCTTTTTATGATTAACCATAACAATGAATATTATTACTGAGATTATTAAAAGAATAACGAGTATAAGATATCTAATTTTCGAAAAAATCGACTCCTCGATGTGGGCTTTTTTATCTGTTAGTGGAAAATAGTCCACATTCTTATGTGGTAGGTCTGTATCCCCCACACCATCCCCGTTCTCATCGGTTCCATTGTAATCACTCCAATAGTTACCCTTTTGATTGCTGTCATTCCACAAATTCCTACTGTTATATCTATTCACTTGTACATCATTTTCATTGAAATGATTGTGATGAATCGAATTGTCATTTGAGACTGTTGTATATAGACCGATCCAATTATGGGATAACATATTAGAAATGATGTAATTCGAATTACAATCCCGCAGATAAATACCGTGTCTATTATCAGTTATATTATTGTCAATTATAATATTTTCTTCCGAATATGAGACATAGATACCTCTGTCATCATGAAAATGAATAAGGTTATTCGAAATATTATTCGAATTAGCTTGGGTTAGATATATCCCCTTTGTATTATAAGATAATTCATTTAGGGTAATATTATTATTTTCCGAATCATGAATATAGATACCATTATAGAAACTAGATATGATTTCATTTCTTTTAATTTCCACTCCAGAATTTATCGTAATGGCGAGATCT
>CBDVCK010000057.1:0-15557 GCA_965372465.1 uncultured Thermoplasmata archaeon
TGAGAAATCTCCACTAGCTATTGTTCCAGATCCCATTGCAATTGAGGCTGGTCCCAAGGCTCTTGTTTCCAATCCCAATGCCACTGCATAATCTCCGGTTGCGCTATTTGAGCTAGCTCCAATTTCAGCTGCTCCACCTGAACTGACTTCTACATCGAATTTTGCGTCTGGGCTTGTTGTGCCGATGCCGACATCACCATTTGCAACAAGCAGACCATAGTTATTGGTAGCAGAAGTTGCGGAGAAATAACCTGCAATATTTGTCGTCGGTGAACCAGTGCTACTTTCAGTAACAGAATATGATCCATAATTAGTATCTGCTCCTCTTGCATAAAAATGTCCCGCCAAATTTGTGTTCGAGTCACCTGTTTTCATAACCTTTATTCCATAACCTGTCCCTGCTTGAGCTCCACTTTGAGTTATCTTTAAACCATTTCGTCCAGAAGTCGCGTCAGTATCCACAATCTCTAATTTATGACTTGGGGTCGAGTCACCTATGCCAACATCACCATTGCTGTCGATTATGAATATATCCCCATTATCACCCTCATCATCTGTTGATGAGACCCCAAAGTAACCATCGCCCGAGCTTCCGGTAACTTCCAATTTGAAGTCTGGGCTGGTGTCTCCGATGCCGACTTCGCCAGTTTCTTGAACTCTGAAGAGCTCAGCTTTATTGACATTATGAGTTATGGCGAACACCTGATCAGGTTGGTCCCCATCAGAATCAATGATTATTCTAGGACTGTCAGTATACGGCACATCTTGCCAAACTGGGGCTGCAATAATCGATGGAAGCAGCATTACTAATATAAGAATTCCCAATACTCCTAGCACACCAATTTTTCTTTTAATTTTCTTATCCGATTTTTTCATATTATTCCTCCTTACTTCCTATTTATGACAAGGTCATTTACCTTGCCAAGATGTTCACAAACTAGCAATCGCAAGTACTGCTATAATAAATTATAGCGAAAAAATCACTAAATAAAAAACCTGATTCTTAGAAATTTGATTCACATTCCTTTCATATCACCCCCCTGTGGACAATTTATTGGAAGATAAGTATCAGATTCTACCATGATAAACCTGTATAACAAATTTGTATCAAATTTGAGGCAAAATTGAGTCAAATTTGAGTTAAATTTAACCAAAAAATATAAATAGAATTAAATTAAGCATGAAGAATTTTCATTGCTTTTATACGTGTTTTTTTAACGAAATTATTATTTTCTTTTTTCAATCCATTCCGAATTCTTTTCTCTTATTTTCTCTGCGAGCTTTAATCCTTCATCCGTTAAATAGACAGCTTTCTGTTTTTGTTTCTTATTCTCGATTCTCATTAATCTTCGATATACATATCCTTCTTCTTCAAGTTTTTTTAATATTCGTGAGACATAACTAAGACTGCAATCCAACTCCTTTTGAATGCCTTTTTCTGTTATTAACTCATTAACAATATACTTGCTTTGGTCATTATTATCTAAAAGATGTAAAAAAATTAAATTTTCTATTGTCAGTTTTTTCTTATATTTTCTAGCTGGAATGATAAAACCTCCCTTTCTCACATTCTCCTAACGGACTATCTCCTTAAATCTTAATGAGAATTATGCATTATAAGGTTTGTGGTTGATAGATAATTCCTTTTTCTTTAGTAAACACCGTTAAAATATTGTTTTAAACAGAAATTATAAATATTCAATAAACCATTATTATCATTAAGGCTCAGAAGAAACGCTAGAAAAAGGCGTTTCCGATTTAGCTAGCGATAGGGGAGAGAATGAAATCTAAGACGATAAGCCTGGTTATTTGTATAATAATGGTTACAAGTATTCTTGGGGAAATTCCTCAAAATGTTGGAGATCATGGGTCGAATATAAATGGAATCGATGATAATGCAAATTCGTCTCCTCAATACATGGAAATACCAAGTTTGAGTTCAAATCAAATAGATGAACTTGCAGATCCGTCTCTTCAAAATGTGGGGAAGGCTAGTTTGAGTTTAAGCGGTACGGGAGGTCTTGCAGACTCTCCTTGGCCGATGTTCCGACAAAATCTCAATCATACAGGGATTAGTCCTTATGATACAAGTTCAAATCTTGGCAATGAAAGGTGGAATTTTACGACTGAGTATTGGATAGGATCATCACCCTCAATCGGATCCGATGGTACAATTTATGTTGGTTCATACGATCATAAATTGTATGCAATCAATCCAGATGGCACTGAGAAATGGAATTTCACGACTGGTAATGTTATAGTATCATCACCTACAATAGGCTTTGATGGTACGATTTATGTAGGATCTATCGATTATAAATTGTATGCAATCAACCCCGATGGCACTGAGAAATGGAATTTCACAACTGGTGATAATATATATTCATCACCTGCAATCAGCCCTGATGGTACGATTTATTTCGGTTCTCTTGATAATAACCTTTATGCAGTCAATCCTGATGGAACTATGAAGTGGAGTTTTTCAACTGGAGGAGGAATTGGGTACTCATCGCCTGCTATCAATTCCGATAGAACAATATATATTGGTTCTTTCGACAAAAAACTTTATGCAATCAATCCCGATGGCACTGAGAAATGGAGTTTTACGACTGGTGATGAGATATACTCATCGCCTGTAATCGGCTCTGATGGAACAATTTATATTGGATCGAGTGATAATAAATTGTATGCAATCAATCCCGATGGCACCGAGAAATGGAGTTACACAACTGGTAACAATGTAATTTCCTCAGCAGCAATTAGCTCTGTCGGTACGATTTATGTCGGTTCGACTGATAATAAATTGTATGCAATCAATCCGGATGGTACAGAAAAATGGAATTTTGTGACTGATTTTAATGTAGAGTCATCACCTTCACTAGGCTCCGATGAAACGATTTATATTGGCTCTAAAGACAATAAACTATATGCCATCAATCCAGATGGCATAGAGAAATGGAATTTCACAACTGGTTATAGCATTTTATCATCACCTGCGATCGGTTCCGATGGAACGATTTATATTGGCTCTTATGATAATAAATTTTACGCTATTGGCACGCCCAGTACACCACCCATCGCCAATGCAGGCCCCGACCAAACGGTATACGAAGGCGACACCGTCCAACTCGATGCCTCAGCTTCTTACGATCCAGACGGAACAATCGAAACCTACGATTGGGATTTCGTTTTAAGTGACGGCCTATGGTGGGAAACAGGAGCTACCCCTGATGCATTCGAATCCACACCAACCCATACCTATGGCGATGATGGAATCTATATTGCAACATTAAGAGTAACAGACAATGATAACCTATCAGCTATAGATATGTGCAATATAACTGTCCTAAATGTTGATCCTACAGTTTCAATAGAATCTGCAATAATGGATGTGGAGATTGGCTTAAGAGTCGCAGGCAGGAAATACAACAATGTCAGCATGACATTATTTGAAAATGGAATCAGCTTGGGCTCCGTCTCCATCGAAAGACTTCCAGGTTCTCCGAATGTCCAGATGACCTGGATTCCGGTAAGCATCGACTTTTCAAAATCATATTCAGTAAATGTGACTTATACCCCCAAAGACCCACCAAACGTAGGGGGCAATCCAGTTTGGATATACATAAAATCCGCAAACGGAACCATAAACCAAATTCACCACACATTCAACTTCCAACAGTCCAAGAAGAGGAACAGTGAGCATTGGAATCATGTAGAACCTTGGGAGGTTGAGCTAAATCCACATTTCATTGGTCTTGGTTTTGAGATTACTTCCCATGTTACTGATCCAGGAAGTGATGATGAAACCCTAACTTACTCCTATGGCTCTCAGACTGTGACAGTTATATATCTGAACAATCCGCCCAATCCTGATCCATATACATCTCCAGAAGTCAATCCAAGAGACTTTATGGACACAACAACTTTGATTTACGAGGGTCCAGGAAAAATCACATTAGTTGTTAAAGATGATGACAACATACGGTTGGCCGTGGGTCAAGTTACAGATTCTATTAATGTGGGATAAGGTATATACCGCAAACAAAACCGTGTTTCTCGTGTAATATTTCTTTTTAGATAAAGTCGAGTTTTTAATAAAAATCGCGAAAATTATTTATAATATGTAGTCACTATGTACTACAAGTGATAAAATGACAACAGATGTAACAAGCATAAGACTTCCCCTAAAAGATGCAATGATGCTGGATCATTTTGTAGAATCTGGTGAGTTCAAAAGCAGAAGCGAGTTTATTAGATTCGCGGTAAAAAAAGCCATAAACGAGATGATACTCAAGGAATTTCATGAGAAACTAGGCGAAGATAAAAAAATGACCAAAAAGAAGCTGAACAAATTGCAGAAAGAGATCAAAGATATCAGACAGAAACTGTGGGAAGACTATGCTAAACATTTATCTTGATACCAACATTTACATTATAGGTCTATTACATCCGGAAACAAACAGTGCTAGAATCTTGGGCGAAATTATTGAAGGAGAATTCAAGGTTATTCAAAGTGATTATCTTTTTGATGAGGTTTTAGCTTGGTTCAAACAACACAAAGGTAAAAAAATGGTGGGTGGAGTGAGAAACTATATGCTTTCCATTCCCATAAGAGAATCAGTTCACAGAAATGAATGGGGCTTGTTTTTAGAAGAATTGAAAAATGAAGTTAAAGATATTGACGATCTACCCCATATTTGTAGTTTTATAGCTGGAAATTGTGATTATTTTATTACAACGAATAGAAAGCTTACACAAGAAGCAGTAAAGAGGATAGTCAATTTCAAAAATCCTAAAGAATTTCTAGAAGATGTTTTACACAAAAAAGGGATAGAAACTGAAGGAGGCTTTTAACCAATATTATCTATCCTTAGGATTATTGGTGAACAAAAACCGCTGTTCTCCAAGGGGTTGGGACCACCCTGGATTCAATAAAAGTTATAGTAATAGTTAAAAAAATATAGTGGGCTTAGCCGGATTTTCGTAACCTTGGGGTTCATTCCCCGCGGGCATTCGAACCGGCGACCTCCGCTGTGTGAGAGCGACGTCATTTTTGGCACATTGGAGTTTGGATCCATATGTGAAACCAACTAGACCATAAGCCCATTGATGTCGATTCAATGTGGAGAAAGTGTATTAACATTTAGATATAAAAGAGTTGAGTTTTCTTTAATCTTGAAAATTTCGTTTTTAGGGCGGGAGGAGGGGGTTTTGGATGGCGGGGAAAAAATCCAAATCAACGAGGAGCCCAACTATTTCCTCTTTCCTTTCTTCTTCTTTTTCGGAGCTGTTTTCTTTGCAGGCGGTGCAGGTGGAGCCTCGGGTGAAGATTCCTCCTCTTTTTGCTCAGGTGGTGGAGGTTCCTCCTTTTCCGGTTCCGGAGGTGGCGGCTCCTCTTTTGTTTCTTCAGGAGGTGCTTCAGGCGGTGGGGGTTCTTCGGGTGGTGCCTCAGGCGGTGGTAGTTCCTCAGGGGGCTCTTCGGGTGGAGGTTCAGCAACTTCCATTGTGGTAATCTCTGGAGGTGGCTCGGAAACTCCTTCCATAGTAACCTCAGGGGGTGCAGGCGGGGCTTCCTTTGGTTTGGGCGCCTTTTTCTTGGGAGGCGGCGGTCGTTTCCCTTTCCTCGGTGGCGGAGCGGGTTTGGAAACAGGTGCTGCGAAAGCCCCGGATTGAAAGGGCCTGTCAGCCACCAATTTCTTCTTGCCCAAAACAACAGCAACCACAATAATCACGACTGCGAGAGCTATGATGACTATAAAAATGAGGTTGTGTACAGTGGGTAAAAAATCACTGTTATCGCCCATTCCATCCAAATCCGAATCCTCCCACTCCTTTGAATCATCAGGAAAGACATCGCCGTTATCACCGTAGCCGTCTCCATCGGTGTCCTCCCATTCGTATTTGTCGGAAGGGAAGGCATCGGGCGCGGTTCCTGTTGCGTTGTCGCCGTATCCGTCGCCATCTATATCGGACCACTGGGTGGGATCATCAGGGAAGGCATCTGCATCGTCTCCCTGGGGATTGTCTCCATAACCGTCTTCATCCCTGTCAAACCATTGCGTCTCGTCGGAAGGGAAGACATCTGCATCGTCTCCTTGGGGGTTGTCTCCATAACTGTCACCATCGCTGTCTGCCCATTGCGTGGGATCGCTTGGGAAGGCATCTGCATTGTTACCTTCCGGATCATCGCCAAAACCATCGCCGTCGTTATCGCTGGCCTGGGTGGAATCATAGGGGAAATCATCATCGGAATCTTTGGTACCATCGCCGTCAGAATCTGTGTTGATTATACGAATGACCATACCGAAATAGGATCTCGAATTCTCGAACTCGTCAGTTAGATTGAGCTCAACATAATAGTTACCGTCCGGTATCGTTTCGCTTCCATTGGTTCCGTCCCATAAAACGGTCTGCGGGTTGCCTGTCATGATACCTGAAAGGGCGGTATCGTTGGACTGGTTAAAAGTATGATCCCCACTGGTATTTATTATGATCACATAACTGCCTGACTCACTTGCATTGAACCCGAAGACAAGGTAATCGTCCACGTCCCTGTCAAGGGTATTTGGAATCAAAGATGTATTGCCTCTGCTGCTCACATCAGGCAGTGTCGGTGCCAAAGAATCCACCTGGAATATCTCCCTATGCGAGTACGACATGTCGATGTCGTCTTGATCCTCACCCGTGAACGGTACATCAAGGGAATCGTAGATCACCTGAATTCCGGTTGTGCTGGTTGTTATGACATGGTCAAATACTGCATCATAGGCATACTCTTGGAAAACTGCTTCAATCAGTCTTACCAAACCGAGGGAATCGGTGATTTTTGCAGCAGATAGCGGAGTGCTGTCATCGGTTACCGTAACCTCAGCATTCTCAACTGGATTACCCCCCGAACCCTGCACATAAACTTCCAGATAGTTCTTGACGGTAAATGTGGCATACTGTTCCGATATAACAACACTTTCAGAATCGAAGCTACAGTTCACCACTGTAAGGCTGTCCATTCCCACATAGAAATCCGCATTTTGAGAGTTCGAAATGGTTGAATTAAAAACCGTACCTGTAGAGGTCTGAGTCAAGCGAATTCCGTAACCAGATTCATCAATAGTTGTTGACTCCACGGTAACAGAGGAGGCAAAAATATCAAGGCCCCGGGTCATACTATTGAACAGGGAATTGCCATTAATATTGGCATCCATCCCGTTCCGAACTGCAATGCCAATAGGATTCGAAATCAATTCGTTATAGGCGATAAAAGAATCTGACGAATGTGAGGACAGGATACCTAACGAGAATTCCTCAATGACATTGTTTTGTGCCTCTAAGTCGTCGGAATAAACGACCTCAATGCCATTGCCTGTACCCAATCCGGATAGCGTACTATTACCGATTTTTGGATTGCTGCTATCCTCTGCAAGTATACCATTTTCACTGCAATCTGAGATGCTCACCGCCTCGATTATCGCATTGTCGGATTGAAAAATATTGATTCCCACATCACCATTTTTAATACAGAGAGTGCTTATTTCCACATAATCGGTTCCATCGATATAAACGACGTTTGAGCTACCTCCCCCATCGATTATGGAGGTCTGTTGATTTTCTCCCACAAGCTTGATTGCGATGGGTATGACAACGCTCTCGTAATAGGTACCAGTATAAATAAATACAGTATCGCCAGCACTGGCTCCATCCACTGCAGCTTGTATGCTGTCACCTGGCGTCACGTAGTATGTATCTCCCCTTACAACCCCTGGAAAGCTCACCATGAATATGGCGGCAAATAGGGTGCTTGCCGCAAGTAAGAGACAGGAACCAAATATTATAACCTTTCTTGCCATGGAATCCCGCTCAAGTCCCATAGTGTTAATGGGGTATTTAATTTTTGATGTGGACTATATCATTCTTATACGGTATAATATCCATCTAGGATAATTCTAATAAGCCCTTATTCTATACTCTCTGCAGGGTATTTAGTATGAGGTTGACCTGGTTGGGGCATGCTGCAAAGGCTGCTGCCTGGATCAAGCCCGAAATAGTGATTCCCATGCACTACAACACGTTTCCCCCCATCGAGCAGGACCCGAAAGAATTCAAAAACCTTGTGGGATCCCTATGCGATTCAGAAGTTCTGATATGCGAGCCAGGCAATGCAAGGGAGGTGTAGTATTCTCATGACCCAGACTCTTACACCGGATGAGGTAAGGCAGCGTTTTGGCAAGATGTTCTCTTTGGGCTTTTTCACGCTTGTCGACGAGAGAAACGAAATAGCCAGGGTAATCGAGCAGTGTATCGCAAAGGGTCCATTGGAGTGGGATCTTCTCAACAGGTTGAGGGCAGGGGGCGTGGTAACAGATGCCTATGTAGACGGAAACACCCTTATTATGAATACGAAGATAGGGGAAGGCGAGGTGAAATTCGGTCCCGCATCCAGAGAAGTTGGGGGGCAGGCATTAAAATCCCTGAAGGTAAAGGATGATGAGGTTTTCACAACCTGGCTGGGACTTGCAGGAGCGAGCGTTGGAGTGGGTGCATGCCTTCCTCAGGCCCCTGGAGTCATTCGTGCAATCTATCCGGACCTTTCGGATTTGGGGGGTGCCAACGAGGTTGAGATCACCCTGGTCTCTAGGAAAATGAGAAGATTGATTCTGGGAATCGATGATACCGATTCAAAGGAAAAAGGTGCTTCCTGGGTATTGATGCTGAAACTCATGAATGAAATGCCCTATGCAAAATCACTTTTTCACAAGATCATCCAGCTATCCCCGGACGTACCTGAAAAGACCACAAGCTGCGTATCCATTGGCGCCTCCTTTGCAGTGGAGGAAGCAAATCTGGAAAAGGCTGTGAACTTTGCAGTGAAATTCTTAAAAGAGCGTACCTTATCCAAGCATACCTCAATGGCAGTTTTTGAAGGGCTGAAAATTCCAAAGAAGGTCACCGAATATGGATTGGATGCCAAGAAAAGGATCATCACGATTGATGAAACAGAAAGGATTGCAAAAGAGAATGGTATCAGGATGATAGAGATTACAGGCAAAAGGGGAAAAATAGGAGCCCTGGCAGCAATCGGCTGTTTCGATTTGGGCCTTGAAGCGGCAGGTCTTTCGGAGGATTTTTAGCGGTCAGATAAATCAGGTGTCTTCACCAAATAGCCTGTTCACCATCCAATGCGGATCAAACATTATGAGGTCATCATAGTCCTGACCCACTCCCACAAAAATAATGGGCTTGCCAACCGCGTGAGCAATGGACAATGCAGCCCCTCCCTTTGCATCTGCATCGATTTTAGTGAGAATTGCACAGTCTATTCCCACTGTCTCGTCGAACTTCTGAGCTTGAATAATAGTATCATTTCCTGAGAGGGCGTCCCCGACAAAAATGATCATATGGGGTGGTGCCACCCTCTTTATCTTGGCCATCTCGTCCATGAGATTGATATTGGAATGCATCCTGCCTGCCGTGTCGATGAGCACCACATCCTTGTGCCTTGCCCTTGCATGCTCTATTGCATCGTAGGCAACAGCTGCAGGATCCGCTCCTGCCTGATGTTTGATAAGCTTCACACCAAGTTTTTCAGAATGCCTCTCGAGCTGCTCTATGGCCCCTGCCCTGAATGTATCGGCTGCGGCAATGACACATGATAGTTTCATCTTTTTCAGCCTGTGGACGATTCTTGCGATGGCTGTGGTCTTTCCGGTGCCGTTTACACCCACGAACATCAATATAACCGGCTTTTTGTGTGATTTCACGTAATCATCGAAGTTCATAGGATTTTGGGTGAGAACATCTGTGATTGCATTTTTAAGGGATGCTTCAACTGCCCCAACGATATCCACACCCCGCCTGACCTTCCTTCCCAAAAGATCGGCTTTTACATTTAATTTTATCCTCTCTACAACAGGTAGGGCCACATCGGATTCCAGAAGTGCCATCTCCAGTTCCCATAACAGGTCCTCGAGTTTGCCCTCCCTGAGTTTTTTTCCAACTCTGCCCTCTGAGAACATCTCTTTTTTTTCCGAGGGAGGTGCTTTGTGGGTTTTTGAGGATTTCCGTTTCTTTTTCTCCTTTTTGGCCTTCTTTTTCTCAACCGGCTTTTTTTCGGGCACCTTCTCCAGTTCTTCCAATTCGCGGCTTGCCTTATCTGTAAAAGACTTGAGCCTGTCCTTTAGTTTTTTAAACATAAATCGGCCTCTTTCTACCTGCCCTGTTGATAGGTACTTTGAATCTTGGCCGAAAGTTCGGTTGCTGTATGAGTCACTTCTTTGTACCTTTCAGTGAGACTCTTTGCAGCAGCCTCCACCTCGACTATCCTTTCTTCAAGTTTCTTTATGGCATCCTCTATTTCGGTTTCCACCACAATATCCGCACCGATGCCAACAACGGCTTTATCGGAAGTGGCCACTTTTGCAAACAGGTACGATCCTGCACCAATGGGAATCAGGGTCTCTCTGCCTTCTTTAAGGTCCTTGTAACCCTCCATGGTCTCCTTGGCACGGGTATGTTCCTTAATGGTCATTGCCAGGAATTCGTACTGCTGATCAAAGCCCTCCAACTGTGCCTTATAAGATTCAAGTGTTCTGATATCAGAAGCAAGGTCCTCTTCATTCATTGCCCTCACCTTTTCTTGTCTTTTTCTTTTTTTCAACTTTCTTGTTTTTTTCAATTTTTTTATTGTTTAATTTGAATAAAGTCATGGGATCGGTGACCTCTTTTTTGGGAATCTCCGTTATCTCGGTTATCTCTATCTTTGATCTTTTTACTCTGTGTTTACTTCCCAGACGGGAGTATATCTCCTCCCTAACGGATTTGTCATCGTCTCCTACAAGCTCCTTTGTGAACTCCTGCCACCTGTCTTTCATAAAGAACTTACCTTTTACCTTAAAAGCCTTCATTTCGCATCACACCTTATTTCATTCAATTATTCGAATTCGTAAGATTTCAGACACCAGGTTTTTTAATTTTGCCATGGTAAATAGCTTTTAGCATTAATAGTTTTAGCATCAAGGGAGGACGTGTGTTTTAAAAAAAATATAAGTGGGGGCTGTTACTCATAAATCGAGGTCTTCTCGTATTTCTTCTTTATGGGGAGGAGATACACTATCCATACAGCATTTGCCACAATAAAAAGAAGGGAGAATATTGTCAGATACCATAAAAATGATTGAGATACCTCCCGATATATGGTGTAGCTAACCTCAGTTGTTTGGTTTTGAGCATCCAAAAACAGGATATAATCATCCCGGGGAAGAAGATTTTCACTCTCGTAATTCAGTTCTGTAAGCCCTCTGCTTTCATCCTCGTCCAAATTCAACCTCTTTCCGTAATGGCCTGCAAGAAAATCATCCTCTTGCATTATGAATATGTCCAATAAAACATCATCCTCGGAAGTAACGGATATGCTCCTTACACCTGTTGCACCGAATGCATCCTGAGACCAAAACGTGGTATTGTAGTTGCCGTAAATAGTAAGCTTTTCCGTGCTGTCCATGCCCTCATCGGCCATGGGGATTAGGATGAAGTTCCAGGCAAGAATGATTCCTGCGGCAACTATGATAACTATAGCTCTTTTGATATAGTCCTTTGCCATAAGGAATTTCTCGCTGTCGGACTTTGACCATCTGATACCATAGAATTTAAAGAAGAAGCTTTCTATATTTATCATAAAAAGTATGAGGGCCAATAAGAAAACTATCAACCACAGGGGAAGAATGAATACATACCCACCCTCTTCACTGATAATCGATATTATCGCCACAAGAATGAAGAAAAGCACGATGTGGGAGATGTAAACGAACATCCTGACCTTCTTCAATCTACCTAATCTGTAAGTACTTTCTAAAATCTCGCGGGAAGTCGGCAAGTGAAATCACACCTTCTTTTATAAGTGAATATTTAACTCCTGCAACAAACCGATTCTAGTTAGTAAATCCTATTATCGTATATAAAGGTATTAGGTATGATTATTTCTTTAGGCAATAAAAAAAAGTAATCCATTTGTATCTATGTTGAATGGATAATTTCAGCAAATCTTCGGCACAAAAGAAAAACCGCTGCAAACTCCGGAATCTCCTGCTGGCCTTTTTTTAGGTCAAATGTCTCATCCCTGAGGGTTCCCTTATATGGCTTTATTATTTCGAGAGGAACAGGCTCGTCAGAGAATATCTCTGGGACCGCATCCCTGAAGGGGTCGAAATCATCCAGCTCCTTTCTGGATAAGGGCATCACCCTGAATCCGGTTTTTCCGTGGAGGGATGATGGAAGTCTGATGAGTCTACGAATGTCCGATGTTACAGGTTCATCTGTTTCACCTTTCTGTTCTTCCTTGACGGGAAGGATTTCCGCAAATTCCTCCCTTATTTCTCTCTTTTCTCCCTCCATTTTAACACTCTTCTCCCCTTTTACTATATCAAGAAAGGCATTGAGATACTTATTATCGGAGAATATCTCAAGTATTTGCTCATCTCTCATCCTATCCACTCCTCTTTTTCCCTTTTCCCCGTAGAAGAGATCGGTATATATCCCATTAGCTGTTTTCTCCCCTACACCCTCGAAGGATGCGAGCCACCTTTTGGACTCCTCTTCCCCGAGGTTCTCCAATTGGTATGTGAAATCCATGATCCCCTCCCTCATCTTCTTCTTCCATCCCCCAGTTCCTTCTTCAGGCATCTTTGTTTTGTACTTCACCGTTACATGTGGACCGAACTTCTGACTATCGAATGCTTCTTTGGGAAATATCGCCTCCATATCTAAGCCCTTCCCTGTAATATAATCCACTATCTCCCTGCGCTCATGGCTAGAAAGTTGAAGAACCCCGGGATCCCGAATATGGATATGATACCCTCTTCCTCCAGAAAATACGATTGTCAACTGTTTTTCTTCAAATCCAAAATCATCCAAAAGAAAATTGTCAATGAGTTTAATAAACTCCTCCTTCACTTTATCTAGGGTTTTTTCGAAGGTCATCCTCTCCGCGTGTTTGATATGGTCAGCATCCAAATCGAATATAAGGTCCGCTCCAAGCCAGTTCTTTTCCTGCATTGTTGATGCATCGGGTTTTTCATAGTACGCTGTGGAATGATACACATGTGCAGGAATCTTCTGCACGAGAAATTGTCTCAGACCCTCGACATTCTGAAAGGCCAAGTGTCTCTTCATGAAGCTCTCCCCAAGGAACATAAATCCCCATTCCCTTTTTCCGAATCTGTCCGGTAGGTAGAGGTTAACCTCTCTGTAGTAGTCCGAAAACCGCTTTTTAAGAAATGCAATGGTATCGCTCATTAAGAGGGGAAGTGGTTTGAAAAGATTAATAGGTTGTTATGAGATTTCTTCTGAGTCCGGTTCTTTATCAATACTTTCTTCGTCTGTTGTGGTACTTGGCTCATCATCCCGGACAGGTTTGATCTTTGGTTCCATTTCTGAATTTAAAACTTCGGTTGATTCCACATTTGAGACGGGCTCGGTCATGGGTTCTGGTCCCGAATCGCTACCTAGGTAAGGTTCCTGGGTTTCTTGAGAAGTCAAGGCCTCAGCCTTTCTAAACTCGAAGACCTTCGAAGCGTCATAGATAACATAACCCAAAGCCAGGGCACAGACGAGACCTGCCAGGCCCCCTGTCAACAACCTCACGGGATTCGTGCTTTCATAGGATGTTAACAGCTGCACAGTTCCGTCAACACCGATGGGAACCAATCCTCCTATTATCCACCACCATCTGATCTCGGGAACCCAGAAAAGGGCTATGCCCAATCCCAGGGCCAGGCCAGAGAATATTGCCACATCCCTCACGCAAAATGGCATCTGGTTTCCGTTTATAAAAAAGCTTCTTTCCTTTATGGTGTGGCAGTTGGCATCCCCAGCCTGATAGTAAAATTTCGCATATGGGTTCATGTCCTCTGTGATATCCTCGTTTTCCACAGTGCCTACCTTGCCAGTCAGATCCGATACACTATCGGCAGGTAATGTAAGGGGAGCGATTATCGTTCCCAGGCTCCAGATAAGGGCGACTAAAAACACGATAAAGGTAATTACGGGAATCTCAAAACCCCTCCATCTTAACAGCCATTTGAACTTCATCATCTCGACCTTTCTTGTAAAATTAATTCTTTTATAAACCTCAAACAATTATCTGTCTGATATAAAAGACTTTGTTATTATTAAGGATGACGGTTTACAAAAGAAAAATCCGAGCTTGCAAAACCCCCAACTTTTAAATCAGATAAAGACATTGAAGAGAATCCAAAATAAGAGGCGATACTGGGAGCAGTGAGTGGATTTGAAGGTAGTGGTTTCAGAAAAATTAATTCTCGTGGGAACAGCGCACGTGTCCAAGGCCAGTGTAAAGGAAGTCGAGGAGACAATAGCTGAATATAAACCCGATATAGTTGCAGTGGAACTTGACGAAAAACGCTTTGAGGTTCTCACAAACAAGCAGAAATGGGAAGAAACCCCAATTACGGATATGATCCGCAGCGGGAAGGCTTTTTTCTTTCTGGCGCAGGTTTTTCTTGCTTCGATACAAAGACGACTGGGCAAGGAGTTCGGTGCAGAACCTGGTTCCGAGATGTTGGCTGCAATAAAAGCCGCTGAAAACTACGAATTAAAAGTGGAGCTGGTGGACAGGGACATCACAATCACCCTGAAAAAGGCCTGGAGGAGCATGGGATTGAGAGAGAAGCTTCGCCTTTTCTGGGAGTTCTCCAAGGCTATGGTGGGATACACAGACGAGGAGGAAATCGATCTCGAGGAGATTATGAACGAGGATGCAATTACAATGATGATCGAAGAGCTTTCCCAAATCGCACCCAGCGTCACAAGAATCCTTGTCTTTGAAAGGGATGCTTACATTGCCAAGAAACTTGCCACTCTCTCGGAAGATAATAAGGTTGTCGCAGTCGTGGGTGCCGGTCATTTAAAAGGTATTCAAGAGAACCTGAAAAAGATCGATGAAACACCCTCGTTTGAAGAGCTGAATTCCATTCCGAAAAAGCGTATTCACTGGGGAAAGACCATTGCATTTCTTATACCCATTCTTTTCTTTGCCTTGCTGATCTGGCTTGTGGTAAACGGTTTCACAACCCAGGATCCAGACTATTGGGACAATTTAAAGGCCATCCTTTTAACCTGGTTTTTGATAAATGGAATCTGTTCTGCTGTCGGTGCTCTGATAGCAAGAGGACACCCCTATTCCATAGCCACGGCATTTCTTGCAGCACCATTTACTTCGCTTAACCCTGCTGTTGCTGCAGGGTGGTTTGCGGGTGCCGTGGAGGCCAAGGTCAGAACACCGACTGTTAAGGATTTTCAGGATCTCAGCGTGTTAGAAACCACAAAACAGTTTCTCAACAACAGGGTCATTCGTGTATTGATGGTTGCAGCATTGGCAAATGTCGGCAGTATCATAGGAACCTTTGTGGCAGGGGCCGAGATTTTTCACATCATGTTCTCATGAAAACTTACTGTATGCTGGCATAAATCAGCTTAAGTAATTTTCATGTTTTCGTGCACTTAATCCTTTAATCGACTTGTAGCAGTGCACTTACATGTAAATCATC
>CBDVCK010000058.1:0-15439 GCA_965372465.1 uncultured Thermoplasmata archaeon
TATTTTGCTACTAAAATGTTTCTGTGTAACCGTGTTGAATATCGTCGTAAGAACGGTAAAAAATTGAAGGAAATGACAGGATGCGTATTATCATTAAAAAAATTCTATCTGATTCGTTACTTGCGCATTGTGCCAAATTATAAATATTTTCAAAACCATTATTATCATCGAAGCCTGGGAGGGAATACTTGGAAGGATGTTCTTGTAATACTGGAGATAGGAGAGTAAGGAATTCGCATGATTGTGTTCTAATGTCATTGGCTTTCTAATTGGGAAAGCAGTTCTGTCGTTGTAAGCGAATGGTTCTTGAGTTCTCTATTAACTTCCTCTGTTCTCAAATCAGCATCACCAGTTACAAGGAAAAAATTATCATTACTATGAATCAACCTATGGGCAAAGATAAATATCGGGCGGTCTTTTTCATCCGAAACGATCTTTATTGCACGCTCTATCTCTTTTTCATCCAATTCTCCGATATCCATGAGCTGTATGTTCAGAAAAGTATCAAGAAAATCCAACAGCAAATCAGGTTTAATTGTTCTTCTTTCCAGTATTGTTTTTGCCTCCTCCAGAACATAATCGCAGATTACAATTTTTAATTCACCCTTATCTGCATGTTGAAAAAGTTTGCTCTCGTTTCCATCTGGATACATTATTGCCGAGAAAATTATATTGGTATCAACTATCACTTTTAAGTCTTCTTCCGAACTTCTTTTTAATGAGCTCACCAGATACCTCTCCTCTCAGTTTCTCCAAATCATCAATTGTTAACCCCTTTTCCTGCATCAGCTCCTTAAAGTCCCTCTGGATCATTTCGCGGATAGCTTCTCTGACCACCTCACTTCGACTTTTATATAAACCTGACTGCACCTTTTTATCCAAATATTCAAGGAGATTTCCAGTGACTTCGACGCTAATATTCATTCATATCACAATTTATATATCTATTAGCGGGCTAATAAATATTTCGGTGTTGAAGGTGGATTTTAATCAATATCCACAAACACCATTTCTATATCTACAACAAATCCTTTATCGCTTTCGATACATTCCAGACCTTGATAATCCCCTTGTCCCGAATCTTGGAAAAATGCTTATCATTGGAAATCAAAACCGCATCAGTTTTCAAGCACACTGCGGCATGTATGATATCTATGAGGTTCGGGGTCTGGATGTAGTCCTTACAGATTTTTATAAAGTTTTCTCCCACGGGCACGAATTCCATTTTATCAATGAGTGCGCCCAGGATTGCTGAGGACGTTTCGGATTCAAATTCTTCTGCATACCTGAGATATTCCTCTGCCAGAAATTCATGGCCCACCAGGTGAATGTCCTCGTTTGCAATAATTTCAAGAATCAACTGGAGAGTTTTTGTTTCCTTTTTAGGGGCTTTGATCGCAGCAATAAAAACATTGGTGTCAAGTAAGAACATCGGGGTATTTCTTTTTGAGTTTTTCATTGATTTCCTTCCTGATTCTTTTTACGGCTGCATCGATGTTCTTACCCTTTGTTTCGTCTTTAAGTCGCGCCGCGATTTCCTCGATATCGAATTTCTGGAGGAGAAGCCGCCCGTGTTCACCTTCGGTAAGAATGAACTTGTCGCCCCCGGTAATTCCGAGAGAATCTCTAACTGATTTTGGAATGACCAACCTTCCCGAATCGTCGATTGACACTACTTCTGCCATGAATACCACTTGTTAATATATATGGAATAATGGTATTTAATATTTTCTATGGTATTGATGCCAATTAATATATGGAGTAAGGGGTATTTGATCTCCCTAAAAAAAATTAGAGCTAGCATTGTGAGATTTAATAATAATTGTAATTATAAAATAAGAAATAAAAGCTAAGGGAGGTTTGGGTCCTTCTTTATCTTATGGTCGCGAACTTCAGAATCGCCCCAGTACCTTTTAGCTTTGCTTGAACATCATCCACAAAGCGTAGGACCTCGGGCAGTGTCGCATTGTTCTTCCACTTGTACTGGAAATCATGCTCACCAATCGATGATTCCAGACCCATGTCAGTAAGCTTCTGGTTAATCACAGATCCCTTCTCTCCGTCTGCCGAAACGAACACTTCAATATAGGTCTTCATGAATTCACCATAGATAAAGAATACCGATAGGATAAAAGGCTTGTGCAATCATTATCAATACACAATTTTAAATAATTGCGAACTATTGTGTCCCTGGTGAGATATTGGCAAATGAAGTGAGAGCAAGCCATATTCTGGTAAAAACCGAAGGGGAAGCTGTGGATCTCCTGAACCAAATAAAGTCGGGAAAAAACTTTGGGGAACTTGCAAAGAAACACTCCGATTGTCCCTCAAAAAATCGGGGAGGAGACCTGGGATTCTTTAAAAGAGGACAGATGGTAAAGGAATTCGAAAATGCTGCCTTCAGTATGGGAAAGGGACAGGTCTCAGAACCTGTTAGAACGCAATTCGGGTACCATCTCATCAAGGTGACTGACACCAAATAAACCTCCCTTTCATTACATTCACCCTACCCTCTGATATACATTAATATACCATACTGATTCAAAAATAGGTTATGGGTGAAGAAATTCGATTCTACAATTTCAGCAGAACCGCAAACGAGCAGCTGATTCTGGATATTATCGAAGGGCACGGCAGTTATGTTCTTCATGCCACCGAATCCGTTTTGGCCCGTCGTTTCATGGATTGGGACGGTGTGTGCTATCTTGCCGATATTCTCACTATTTTCAGAAAGAACCAAAGGGATTATCTGATAGGAGTGGAAATCAAGGACTGGAAAACAACAGTGCATCCCAAATTATGCTGGGATTATCTTAAAACCTACAGAAAGAGCTGCGAATACTTTTACATTGCTGCAAGGAAATTTTCCCTCACCGCCCCCATGATAAATGAGGTGGGGCTAATCAACCTCAGCACCATGAAGGTGGTTAAGAGGGCAGAGTATCTTTTCCCTCAAAAGGAGTTTCGGGCCGGTGTAGTTCGAAGCCTTAAGAAGACTATTTCTCCCACAAGGGACATCATCGAGGATCCGTACCAGACGAGCTTGGATATGTATTTGTAGAATTATGTTTTCTCATGTTTCGCTTTTTCGTTTAACATATCGTTTACTATGCCCTTGCAGTGGAGGCAAAGACATCGGCTAGCGAGGATTTGGGATAGGTCAATATCAGGTATAGACCCAATATAAAGAAGAGCCCTGCACACACAAGAATCAGCATGATATCAAATCCAAACCAGGAACTTGTCTCAGTAACCAGGACATCATACACCACCACAAGCCAAAGCAGAACAAATAATACAAGGCCTGTTCCCATGAATAGGGCACCCAAAAGGTTTCTTTTTCTTCTCTGATCGGCATAATCCTTGAGAGCCTGCGTAACCTGTTGGTTAAGGCCGTATCCCCTGTTATTTTCTCCGGATGAATATTGGAGAGGTATTGCCGAAGAAGAAGGACTTGGTGTGTATTGATATGCAGCTTGCTGCTGTCCCGTATTATACGACTGGGCAATCTGCCATTGTGTCATATCAGAAGGTGGAGGGGGTTGTGGTTCTTCTATTTCGGTTGGAGGTTCAATTGGCGGCTCCTCCATTTCAGAGGGTAAAGGAGCTTGTGGTTCCTCAAGTTCGGGAGGAGGTTCTATTGGTTCTTTCATTCCATCGGGGAGAGGTCCCACATGTCCCTCTATTTCAGGAGGTGGTTCTAATAGTTGTCCATCAATTTCAGAGGGTAAAGGAACCTGTTGCTCTTCAATTTCAGGAGGTGATTTTTTTGGCTGTTCTCCTATTTCAGAAGGTGATGGTGCCTGTTGCTCTTTGGTTTCGGGAGTTGGGGATGATAGATGTTCATCCATACCATGAGGTAGAGGTACATTTGGCTTATTTGATTTAGAACTTTGGAACTCCTGCATATGTTTTCTGAATAAAAGGTGAGGTAACTGTGCCTCTTGCCCATGGGATAAAGGAGGGTTCTGCTGCTTTGCCTTATCAGATGTTAGAGCCCCCATATTTAATTGTGAAGCCATTGGCTTTGGTGGTCCTTCGGGGGGCAAAGGAGATTTTTGATCCACTAGATTCGAAGTGGGATACACCTGGTTCTCCAATGAATCAGGCGGAGGAGGGATATGTCCTTCCTCTTCAAAAATAGCATTACAACCTGGGCATGTCGCTGCAGCGACATCGACTTCTGTTCCACATGAAGGGCAAGCAAACACTTCCTTGAGATTTTCTTTCTCGTTATCCATCATATCACCTTTCTTTTCAATTTATTTCTCGGATTTTCCTTATCTTCCAACGAAATCTATAATATTTTTAAGATCCTCATTAAGAACACCGTAATTGCCATCTACAACATGAGTCACATTTTCGCAAGTCAACCTCGCGTTAATTATTTCTTCTACAGGAATACAGATTCTTTGGGAAATGAAAACCAAATCCTGGATTCCGATGAAGCTCAGGAACCTTGCATTCGAATGCACTGAATCATATTTGTTCGAAGCGGAGACGATCTGCATAATATCCGCATGAAATCGTCTTTGGGATTCATATCTTCGAACCAGTAAAATAACGAACAGGATCAATAAAAGCGGCCAGAACATGAGCAATAAAATCATATAAAGAAGTCTTGGGGGCTTACCCGGAATTTCCTCAGGCAGAACCAAGAACTTCTCTGGCTCTGTTGTGTTCCAGTTTCCGCTTGAATCCACGGTCCATATGGTATATGTGTAATTTCCCAGGACATCGAATGTGCCGTTAAAATACCATTGATCATTCGGTCCCTGTTCCATTGTTGCATTAATCCATACTCCGTCAGGGAATGTAATATTTATCCATACCCCCGAAATCTCAACATCATCGACTACTTCAACAATTAATTCTATCTCATCATTTTCATTGTATTGTTCCGGCATCTCCTCTGATTCTATGATTTCGGGAGCATCGGTATCCCGGATTACAAAGGACTCAGATACACTTCGATTCCAATTGCCGTTTGTATCCGTTGCCCAGATAACATAGATATAAAGTCCGATTTCCGAATAAGATTCATGGATATACCATTCATCACCCACTCCTTTTCCCATACTTCTGTTCATCCAATTCCCATCAGGATGCCTGATATTGATCCAAACCTCATTTACTGCAACATCGTCTGTTACATCCACAGAAATGTTAACAAACTCTCCATTCTCCTGGGGATCAGGTATGTCATTAATATTGTCAATATTGGGTGGTTTGGTGTCCAGGATAGTAAAGGTTTGTGGACCTATACCGCTCCATTGGTTACCCGAATCTTTTGCCAATACACGATAGATATAGACATCAAGTGCGAAATAGTCGCCTGTATAAAACCATACATTATTGCTGCCAGGATACATGCTAACATTTAACAAGGTGTTACCTGGATACATGATATTGAGCCATACTTCATCCACACCAAAATCATCTATTACATTGACAGTAATGGTTACAAAATCCCCAACACTGGCAGGATCGGGAAAATCGTTTAGATTGGAAAGCTCGGGTGGCGCGTCGCTGTAAAAAATCTCAAAGGTTCCAGGACCAGTTGAGTTCCAATTGTCGCTTATGTCCTTTGCCCAGATGATGTAGGAATGAATCCCCATTGCAGGGTAAGTTGTGTTGTAGTACCAGCCATTTCCCAACCCCTGTATCATGCTCACATTAATCCATGTGGTGTCAGGATATGTAATATAAATCCACACCTCATCGACTGCGCAATCATCATAAACATTGACAGAAATGTTGACAAAACCTCCTGGCATTTGCGGGTCAGGAGTATCGATTAAGCCTGAAAACTCAGGGCCGTCAGTATCCAAAATCAGGAAGGTTTCTTGAACAGAATAGTTCCAGTTGTCACTTAAATCCTTTGCCCAGATGATATATGAGTGAATCCCCAAATCAGGATAGGGTGCGTTATAATACCATTCATTTCCAGTTCCTGAAAACATACTGATATTGGTCCAACTGCCATCAGGATAGGTAATAACAATCCAAACCTCGTCAGTTCCAATATCATCAATTATTTCGCAGGTGATATTCACAGGACCGCCATTTTCCTGGGGATCTGGGGTATCAAATATATTCCTAATTTCAGGGCCGTCCGTGTCTATTATCATCAATGTCCCAGGACCTGTAAAATTCCAGTTGTTGCTCGTATCAGTGGCCCATATTTGATAGGTGTACACTCCCACATCAGAATAATTGGCATTGTAGTACCAACCATTTCCCGCCCCGGATTCCATGGTGATATTTACCCAGCTTCCGTTGGGATAAGTGATTTTGATCCATACAGAACCAACAGCCACATCATCTATTACATCTACTGTTATATTGACATAACCTCCATTCTCCTGCGGGTCAGGCATGTCAAGTGAGTTGTCAATCTCAGGTGGAATTACATCCAGAATCGTGAATGTTCCAGGTCCAATAAAATCCAGATTGTCACTGGTATCGTTGGCACATACAGTGTAAGAGTAAACACCTGGCTCAAAATAGGTTGTATTGAAGAACCATAGAAATCCAATGCCCTGAATCATTGTGTAATTAATCCATGTACCTGAAGGTGAGGTAACATTCACCCAGACAAGGGAAACCGCCACATCATCGCTTGCAAAGACAGTTAAATTCACAAAGCCTCCCACAACCTGGGGGTCTGGAAAATCGTTTAGGTTCCATTGGATAGGGGGAACAATATCGATTTTTATCTCAAAGGATCCTGGACCAGATGAGTTCCAATTACCACTTGAATCATTTGCCCAAATCCGGTAAATGAACACACCCAAATCAGGATAGGTCGTGTTATAGAACCATCCATTACCAGGTCCTTTTAGCATACTCAAATTTACCCAAGAACCATTCTGATAGGTGATGTTAACCCATACACCAGAGACCGCGATATCGTCTATCACATCCACGGTTATATTCACGGTTCCGTTGATCTCCTGCGGGTCAGGGAAATCGTCAAGATTCGAGAATTGGGGGCCGTCAGTGTCTTGAATAAGGAATGTTGCCGGGGTTGTGCTGTTCCAATTGTCACTGGTATCGTTGGCCCAGATCGTATAGGAATGAACTCCCAAATCCAGGTATGAATTATTGAAAAACCATTCATCCCCGATACCCTTTGCCATACTCATGTTCATCCAAGAGCTGTCAGGATATGTGATGTTGATCCAAACCTCATCCACACCTATATCATCAACCACATCTACGGTTATGTTCACCACACCTCCATTCTCCTGAGGATCGGGCATATCATTAAGATTTGAAAATTGGGGGCCGTCAGTATCCTGAACCAGGAAGGTTGCAGGGCCTGTGCTGTTCCAATTATTACTTGTGTCATTAGCCCAGACTGTATATGAATGAAGTCCCAAATCCGGGTATGAGGTGTTGAAGAACCACCCATCTCCTGCTCCCTTGTTCATGCTCGCGTTAACCCAGGTACCGTTTGAATAGGTGATATTAACCCGGACTTCATCTACACCAATATCGTCTATGACATCCACGGAAATATTGACGAATCCTCCATTCTCCTGAGGATCCGGGAGGTCATCAAGGTTGGAGAGCACGGGACCGTCCGTGTCCTGGATTGTAAATCCTCCCGGGCCTGTACCATTCCAGTTTCCACTTGTGTCATTGGCCCAAACCGCATAAGAGTAACCACCGAGAGCCGGATAGTTTGTATTGAAAAACCAATTATCGAAAGCCCCCTTTGTCATGCTCACATTGTTCCATGAGCCATCAGGAGATGTGATATTCACCCAAACCGTGTCAACTCCCACATCATCTGTTACATCCACACTGATGTTAACAAAACCGCCATTCTCCTGGGGGTCAGGTGTGTCATCGAGATTGAGCAATTCCGGTGCTTCATTGTCTACAATTGAAAATGTTCCGGGACCTGTAGTGTTCCAATTATTGCTTGTATCATTGGCCCAGACAACGTAGGAAAACACGCCTGAGTCAATATAAGTGGAATTATAGTACCATTCATCTAATTGGCCTTGAGCCATGCTGACATTAACCCACAAACCGCCTGGATTGGTGATATTGAGCCATACCTCACCAACTGCAGTATCATCAGTAACATCCAGCGTGATATTCACAAATCCTCCAGGGGTCTGCGGATCAGGAAAATCGGTTAGGTTCCAAAGCGCAGGAGAAATGATATCACCTTTGATTTCGAATCCCCCAGGTACGCTACTGTTCCAATTGTTGCTCGTATCATTGGCCCACACCGTGTATGAATAGGTACCTAAATCGTTGAATGTGTCATTATAGAACCAGCCATTTCCACTATCCGGCTCCATGCTGATATTGAGCCAGCTTCCATTAGGGTAAGTGATATTGACCCATACCTCCCCCACACCCACAGAATCCGTGACATTGACTGTAATATTGACATAACCTCCGATATCCTGGGGATCAGGGAAATCGAAAAGACCCAAAATTTCGGGGCCTTGTGTATCCTGAATCATGAAATCTCCTGGACCTGTACCATTCCAGTTATTGCTCGTATCATTGGCCCAGACAACGTAGGAATACACCCCCAAATCAGCATGTGAAGTATTGTAATACCAACCATCTCCGGTTCCTTGCACCATAGAGACATTATTCCAGGAACTGTCAGGATATGTGATATTCACCCAAACTGAATCAACTCCCACATCATCTATCACATCCACAGTGATGTTGACATAACCATTGAGCTGTGCAGGATCAGGGATATCATCGAGATTGGAGAATTCAGGGCCATCTGTATCCTGGATTGAGAAGGTTCCAGGACCAGTGCCATTCCAGTTATTACTTGTATCATTGGCCCAAACTACATAGGAATGGACACCCAAATCAGGGAAGATGCTAATATAATACCAGCTATTTCCAGAGCCGGGAGCCATAGAGACATTAACCCAGGATGAATTCGGATAAGTGATATTTACCCAGGCCCCATCTACGCCCACATCATCAATGAGATCTACAGTAATGTTAACCGCCCCTCCGTTTTCCTGGGGATCAGGGGTATCATCGAGATTGGAAAATACTGGGCCGTCAGTATCCTGAATCGTAAATGTTCCCGGACCTGTTATATTCCAGTTGTTGCTCGTGTCATTGGCCCAAATCACATATGAAAAAAGTCCCAAATCGGCATAAGTATTGTTGTAATACCAACCATTTCCAGAACCAGGTACCATGGATACATTTACCCAGGATGAATCAGGATAAGTGATGTTCACCCAGACCTCATCCACACCTATATCGTCTATCACATCCAAGGAAATATTGACAAAGCCACCGTTCTCCTGCGGATCCGGAATATCATCAAGATTCGAGAACTGGGGGCCATCGGAGTCCTCGATTGTGAAAGTTTCGGAACCTGTACTATTCCAGTTGCTGCTTGTATCATTGGCCCATACAATATAGGAGTAGCCGCCGATATCGGGGTATGTTCCATTATAGAACCTGTTATCGCCTGCTCCAGGTGTCATACTCACATTAACCCAGGAGCCGTTCGGATAGGTGATGTTCACCCAGACCTCATCTACAGCCACGTTATCTGTCACATCCGAAGATATGTTGACGAAACCGCCGTTCTCCTGAGGATCAGGTGTGTCGTTAAGGTTTGAAAATTGGGGAGCATCGGTATCCTGTATCGTGAATGTTTCAGGGCTGGTACTGTTCCAGTTATCGCTTGTATCATTTGCCCAGATAGTATAGGAGTGTGCCCCCAGATCAGAGTACGTGGAATTGTAATACCAATTATCTCCAGCTCCTTGAGTCATTGTGGTGTTAATCCAAGTTCCATTCGGGAGGGTGATGTTTATCCATACCAAGCCCACACCCACATTATCAGTTACATCAACTGAAACATTGACGAAGCCCCCAGGAGATTGCGGATCCGGAAAATCGCCTGCAATCCCGAATTCTGGTGGGATGGCATCGCCAGAAATTATGAACATACCGGGACCTGTTGAATTCCAGTTATCGCTTGAATCATTGGCCCAGACCGTGTACGAGTAAAGACCGAAATCAATGAAGGAGGTGTTAAAGAACCACTCGTCACCCAAACCAGGAAGCATGCTCAAGTTGGTCCAAGAACTGTCAGGATATGTGATATTGACCCAGACAGATTCCACTTTAAAATCATCTTTTGCATCCACAGTGATGTTGACATTGCCCCCGCTTACCTGTGGGTCAGGCGTATCTGTGAGGTTGGCAAGTTCGGGAAAACCATCGTCAACAGACAAGATAATATACCCGCTGTCGGGAACAAAATCTTTTACATTTGAGCCCACGGTAGTAGACGCGTGGGACCTGAATTGACTGAAAATAAGACCTGTTGTGGATGCAATATAAGAAAGGGGAAAACGGGCCTCCACAGAGATGGTCCCAGGTGTTCCACCCGGCGGGGGATCCAGATATATGCTTCCATCCTCTGTAATATTTCCGTTATCTTCTGCGGTCCATATACATGCATCAGTGTCATCCCGAATCGAAATATTGATGAGGGTCGGTATCCCGCCTATCGTTTCTATCTGCGCCGCCACGAAAATGTCCCATACCATCCCAGCTGCGGTAAGATTGATACCCATATCGTATAACACCTGTTTTTTTGTACCATCATTATCTATGTCCCAGCGCACATAAAGCCATGTATCGTCAAAATCGAATGAAACGAAAACTAAATCTGTCATGTCAATTGGAGAATCCCCTAAGGTATCGCTGAAGCTCACTGTTACATTTACCCAATCAGACAATGTCCCGTCGTCCACATCAATGGCAGAGGAAATCCGCCCTATTCCCATGGGGCTCAAAAGCAATGATACTAACAAGATGAGTATAACTGGGGTAATACATCTGGATTTATCAACCATGATATTAACCTACTCCGATTCCCAAAATCGCTCCTGCCAATAACCTGCCCATGAGAATCTTATACCATAGAATATATAATCTGTACAGTGGGATAACTATCTTTTTCCAAAATTATCAATTTGAATTATCAAAAAGTATAATTGTGGCTCACATTAGCTCCCTCAACCCGTCCTCCTTGTACCCGAAAGGCGCAAGCATGCTCTCCCCTGCCCTCAAGAGGAGCGTGATATATTTTCCGGCATCATAGCCCTCGTTCCCCTCTATAAGCTCAGCTACCTTCACCCTCTTTGTACACTCCCTGGTGGAGCTGTCGCAGATAATGAACCTTACCTTTTCGCCTGGGTGAACTCCAAAACCATACCTTTTAAGCTGCTTTATGGCCGCGACCTGGTCATTGAACTGGCTGTATTCCTCAAGGGTCTTTGATATCCTCTTCGTGATGATGAGATCCTCGAGTTTGCAGTCCCCGTGCCTGAGCAGATCATGGTATCTCTTCAAAACCCCTATGCACGCAGGGAGTCTCTCCTTAAAATCGGTTGAATTATTGGCCTTGCTCAAGACTTTCAGCATGTCCAGCTGGGCCTTCTTTATGAGTTCCGGTGTGTCCCTTTTTCGAAGATCGATTCCCCTCACCTTCATCTCCCCGTTTTCGAACAAACCGTAGTACCTGTTCAGGGCTCCGACACCTGTTGTCTTGTTTGGCAGAAACACGAGCCATTTGTATACCCCCTCCAGTTCCAGGGGTATATCGATGTACTTTGACACGTAATCGCAGAAGGCCTCATGGTCCTTGTAGCCGTTGGGCGCAAGCCAGAGGCAGTCCACTATGCCGTGCAGAACCTCGTAGCCGTACCGCTCTGCAATCTCCATGGTTTTAACCAGTATGTCCCTGCCATAGGCATTTATGGACTCGTGGCATTCGATTCTACCAAAGCGGGCGTTCTTGTAGCCAGTGTACCCAAATGACGTCACCAAAAGCCATTTCAGCACGTCCGCTTTGTGCTTGTAGATCTCCCTTCTTTCAGGCTGGCTACTCGCAAGCTTCTTGAAGGCAATGCGCCTTTGAACAATGGGTCCCACCACTTTCGGAATCAGGCCCACCCTTTTTTCGCAGACATTGTAGAGCAGCTCAGGCACCCTTTCCGCCGAATCAGGGCAGCAATCGCATAATACCGTCTCTGGGGAGAGGTTGAACTTGGCCATGATATTGGGGTACAAGGACGTGAAATCCACCTCCACCACACCGTCATGTATGCCCACAACAGGCTCGAATATAAGGCCACCTCTATCGGCCACAATGAGCTTCTGGGCGGTTTTGAAGTCCTCTGGCACGTTCTTCTTCCACAGAATCAGATAGCCCTCTTTTAGGGCACGATTCACCTGCATTGCGGAAATCGCGCTTCCGGGAGACAGCCTTGACAGTGCCTGCACAGGGATTCCTGACATCCTTGAAAGGTCTATGAGCCCGAACAAACCTCCCTCTCCGAATATGAAGGAGCTTTTGGTATCTATGTGGAGCCTGCCTTTCAGGGTGTAGGCAGGTGGCTTGTAGAGTATGCTGCCGTAACTGAAGTAGGACTTACCCCTTTTCTTTGTGCCTTTGCTCTCAGGCTCCCTGCCCAGAACGAAGCTGTCCTTGATGCTGTTTGCCTGGGCCCTGGCATAGAGGTAGGGCATTACAAATCCGTCACCGTTTTTCGTGTATATCACGTCAGGGTCCCTTGCCTTGATGGTTTCCACCAGGTCCAGCAGTATTTCATCCTCACGACCCTCCAGTACTATGTCATCAACCTCGATCTTTGATAAGGTATCATGATAAGTGGGAATCCTGGCCTTTGTTTCAATCCTTAGATTCGCACCCTTTAGATTTGGCATGGCGTACCTCAGCCGGAACTGCCCATCCAGGAGTCTGAGGCCTTCAGACATGTTCACAAGGGCCATTGGAAACAGACCCTTTTCTGCAAGATACCTCTGGCTGAGCCTCAGATCCACATTGAACAGCTTGTAATCGTAGTACCCTCCCCTGCTGTCGATTATGCGGGCGCAGTTTCTGAGATCGGAATAGTTCCTCGGGATGACCTCCAAGACCTTTTCCGGGGAGCGGGCCCTGATGTCGATCTTCTTTTTGACAATCCTTGTCCCGGCTACAGAGTCCAGAATCGCAAGGTCCCCGCCCAGGCTGCGCAGCTCATCATAAGAGGAGTGGTGGACGTAGAACGTGGGATGAAAACCGCAGTCCACCACCCTCTTTGCACCGTATTTGGTCGTAAACCACAACACCATGCAGTTGTTCCTGTAATCGGGATAGACATCGAAAAGCCAGCCTCTCATTTCTCTGCCTCTCTCATTTGCCCCTTGAGCTTGTCGATTTCCTTTTCCTGCTCAAGGATTATTGACATGAACATGGATTCTGTGGGGTCGTTTTGAATATTGAAAATCGAGGCCGAGGAGTGCATCCTGGCCTTGTTCATCATGCCGTCAAAAATCTCCCTGTCGCCTTTGCGAAGGGCCCTGCGGAAGTTGTCCCAGCGCCTGATCACCTGCTCCAGAACTATCCTATAGGTGGGTATCGTTCTTCCCATATCTCTCCCCCAAAAAGAATTCATCCAGTATTGTCTGATACGTGGGCACAGGATAGAAGTACACGAACCTGTCCGCCTTGGGCATGATCACCTTCAGTGCCTTCTTTCTGTCCTCGATTCTAACAAGGCGGTCCGGGGTGTTGTACATCAGGTTCCGAAGGCCTCTTCTGAAATGCAGCTTTGCAAGGCCGTAATTCGTGAGCACGGTTACGAGGTTGTGCTCGCTTGTGAGTCTTTTCAGGGTTGCAAGGCTCCTTTTTATGAGCTGGAAGGACTCAAGCCACGGCATGTCCTTGTCAAAGAACAGGTCCGCAAAGCAGGACACGATAAGGGTTGAGGCCCTGCTGCTTTTTATCATCCCCTCCAGCCTGTCATTGATCAGGGTGACCAGCTGATAGGCTGTGAAGGCCCTTGCACAGTTGATCTGGGAGAGCACCTCCTGTTTGTCATGTCCTTTCCTTTTGCAGATGTTGGCAATGCCATAGGGGTCTATTGAGTTGCCCCCGTCCACAAAGATGACCTCCTCGGAGAACGTGGTCGCAGCCTGAACGCAGAGTATGGAGGTCAGGTCAAAAACGAAGCGGCTTCCCGAATCCACCAATGTCACTTCCGAGGCTGAAAAACCTCCTATGAGCTCGTCCAATCGGGGCTGGGCAAGGTAGAGCACCCTGTGCTCCCGAAGCGATTCCGCGGAAGATTGCGTCTCGGCCACAGTTTCTGGTTGAACCTGCATACACACTCCCCACTTTGTATGTAAATCCTCATACTCTAATTGTATTTAGCCAGGAGGATTGACATGCGGATGAGCCCGGAGCATTATGTAAATATTAACGGTTTCTGGCTTATGTAGTAGAGTTAATATTACATGGGGATGAGCCGAAGCATTATTAAGAGCTAGTAGGTTCATCTTTCCATTAAGTGCTAGTAGGGTTCATCTTACATCAAACTCCCCACTTTGTAGATCAAAAGATTGATTTTGGGTATATTATGGGTGATACCAGGGGGGGAGTGAAAGTGCTTTTTTGGTCTTAGACACTGGGTATAAAAAGGAAGGGGGTGAAAGTAATTCTGGAATATATCGCTATATTAACATATTCTATTTGAATATAATTGAAAAGGATAGCTATATATTTACAGAAGAGGTTCTCCAAAATCGAATAATGAACAAATAGGGAATGATGAGGTTTATTAGGACATCATCTGGTGAGAAACATGCAGGATTCCGGCACGCAGCCTGAAACGCAACCACCGTATCTCAAATTCATAAAGGAAAAGAAGAAACCCCTAATACTCATCATCGTTATATTGATACTTTTTATTGCGGTGTTCACAACAAGGGAGCCGGAGGCAGAGGTCAAGCGGATTCGGGTAAAGGAGATATCCACAAGCTGGATAGTGTTTGAAATCACCCTGGACGTGGAAAACGGCAATATCATTGGGGGGACCCTGAACAGCCTAGAGGCCGATATCTACTACAATGATGAGTACATAGGCTATGCCAGGACCACTAAGAAGTACGATATTGCAGCTCTCGGAACGTCAACCCTCAAAGTGGATTTGAGGCTCGACAACCTGCCTTCCGATCTGACGCTCTTTCCTGAAATACGTGCAAAGGGAACCGCCAATATCTCGGTATCTTTTTTGAGCTTTGACAAGGACATTGACAAGACGGTTTTTGGCTGATCCTCGAGGTTATGAATGGTTTTGTTTTTAAAAAATACGGAATTTGGGAAAGAAGAACAGAAAACTACAAATTTCATCAATGTGGTGAAGCTGTCCCCCTTCTTCCTCGGCACGCTGGAGGGGATTGTCTCTATCCTTATATTTCTCTTTTCATCTATATCATATCAACTTAGTTTAATTTTATTAAAATATGGATGTATCAATTTGTAGAAAAATGATTTTTATGCCTAAATGATAATTATAATGAAAAATTTAAATATGCCTATCGAATTTATTTTTCTTGGATTGAT
>CBDVCK010000059.1:0-15437 GCA_965372465.1 uncultured Thermoplasmata archaeon
TACAGGGGAAACATGTCTGATATTGATTCTACGCAAAAGGAGGCCTTGTTTTAAAATATCTTCCAAGAATTTAAAATTGAGTTTGAAAGTATCCTTTGTCTCCCCTTTCAGTCCCGATAAGAAATTGATGCCTGGCAGGAGTTTTGGAAGGCCATTTTCTCCTCTTTGAGAGCCATATTGGTTTATCCGTTCTATTGCCTTTTTGACCTGATTTGGCGTGGAGTTCAGATTGTTGGCTTTGATTACAGCAGGATCTGCGCTTTCCATTCCCAGGGCAAGAACATTGCCGCTTGTTGTGTATTTGACAAGAGATTTAAGGATTTTTATGGAATCATTGGGATGCTCGGCGATGATGGCTGGATTGGCATTATCTGTGTGAAGTACTTCCAAATTAGGTGCGGCATTTCTTATTCCTTTTAACAATTTTTCTACCTCTTCGAAATTGGGTTTAGGAGCTTCACTTTCCCCGAGCTGGTCTGTTTGATAGGAGAAAATACAGGATTGAGCTCCCAGTCTGAAATTCACTGCGCCTAGATCATTCAGAGCTTTTACCTCATCTATAATATCCTTGGACTTTCTGATGACTGGCTCACCAAAAAGAGGCTCTATACAAAAGGAACAACCCCCGGATCGGAATCTAACGCAGCCTCTGTAGGTTTCAAGTTCGATTATCAGGGGTTGCGGAAAGTCAGGGTGCTGCTTGATTATCGAGGTTCCTTTAATTGCCCATCTCCGCCATTCTTCCTGGGTTCTTAACCTATCATCTTGGGAATTCTCGGATAACAGATCATAGATAAAAGCATCAGGGTCCTTTGCGGGCATGAAATCAAAGAACTCACGAAGTATGCCAACCTTCCTGTCCCCGCTGAACCCGAACCTTGCAATTGGCCCTCCGAGGATTTTGGGTCCTCTAAAATCCTCAGCAATATTTTTGAATTCATTAATTGAAGCAGGGGTTCCCCTGAGGTACTTCCCTGGAACAATCGCACCGCCGATTATTATGAGAAGATTTGCATTCCTCATAGCCTTGATCTTTGGGGAGTTATTACGGTATTCATCGATTGTCAGGTAAGTGAAATCGTAACCTGCGTCCTTGATTGCTCCGGCAGTGTACCTAACATAGGGAGAGATAAATGGAGGAACACCCAGGCAGGCGGGCTCGTCCACATAACCGTCAAGTAATATTATCTTCATCAAAAAAGCGAATGTGTGGGAGGATTAATAAAGGGTTTGTTGGGGCCGAAGACGAATTACATAAAATTAGAGAGGAACCTCCCACACACAAAAAGTCGTAGCGTGAATCCAGTAACCCATCCTAGGTTTCATATACTCATTTTCTTCCAGGTTTTTTATTTTTCCAGTTTGAGAGTCATAGTATTGAACAGCATCCACATCCGAACCAAAATCAAGATTGTTCAGAGCATCATCTCGCAATCTAGAGGTTGTAGAGGGATAGCCCACCATATTCCAACCGTGATGGAGGTTGATTGATTGGTTTGTGGTGGGGCTATCCCCCTGTAAGAATAGGGTTGTACCACTAGGTCTTGTCACATGAATCCAAAGGCCCATTGTGTGGTCAATGTTGGTTAGATCGTTCATATGGGAGGGCTTGGATGCATGGTAATGCTTCCATGGGTCGCGGCTATCTGACATGTCGTACCATTGCGCGGCATCGTAGTCCCCTTCGATTGATTGCAAAACAGTCTGGATATCTGTATCATTTTGGAGGGTAGGGAGGGAGATAAGATTCCAGCCTTGATTCAGTTGAATATAATTCTGCTGATTGTAAATCTGAAACGGATGCATAAGTGGGTAATGATCCTCGAGAGACCATGGTCCCAAGTAAGATGTATCTCCGATTCCGTCACTGCCGGGAATGTCCTGATTTGGACCCTTGAAAAAATCGGAGCCATTGTAGTCTGACCAGTAATTACCACCCGAGGGGTAGCCGTTGTCCCAATCAGCAAGAATGCCACCATTGGCTTGAATTGTATTGTTAATAAAATTATTATGGTGAATTAGGCCATTATCAAAAGAAACCTGAAGGTCAATACCATATTCATGATTTGAAATAATATTATTGTAGGTCATTACATTATCGGGACATTCCATTTCTGCATAAATCCCATTATCGTTATTAATAAGATAATTAAATGAAATATTATTACCTGCACAAAACTCTGTTATTCGAATTCCCTGCCAACTATTTGTGATATAATTGCCAGTTATATTGTTTCCATCAGATTCATGTCTTAAATGTATTCCATCTCTTGAAATATAATTGTTTTTGATATCATTATTACTAGCATGGTGAAGATAAATTCCACCAGAGTTGTTTATGAAAATATTGTCACGAATATAATTCTCGTCTGCCTCCCATTCAAGAAGGACCCCAACCTGGGTATTGTTTGAAATAGTGTTATTAAAGATATTATTTTTAATACCGCTATAAATATGAATCATGGCATAACCGCTTTTTGACATAATATTATTCGAGATTGTATTGTTGTTTGAACTTCCTACATTAATACCAATTTCGGTGTTATTAATAAAAATATTATTATATATTTTATTAAACTCTGAATTCAGTCCGATTCCGTTTCTGTCCCTAATTGTAAATCCGGATATATTTACCCAATCTGCTTCTATACATACAACAGGTAACCATAGTGGAATGGGAGAGGGATATCCGATTATTGTGGTATTCTTATCCTCCCCTGTAAGATTTATTGTTTTGTTGATATGTGCATATGGATAATGCCCATTAAACACATAGACAGTGTCCCCGGGATTTGCCGCATTTATTCCTTCCTGTATGGTCGAATAATTCCCCGGACCTCCTCCACCCACATAAATTGTTGCGGCTTTGACCCGAGAGCTGACCTCAACGCCCATATCCACTGAGACCAACATGGTGAAGACAAGCACCATGCATATCGAGAAAGATGGCAATTTCCTTCTCACAATGGAACCTCCCACACACTGTCAGTGGTAGCGTGAATCCAGAAACCCATCCCAGGTTCCATATACTCATTTTCTTCCAGGTTTCTAAAGGTTTGACTTTGAGAATCATAGTATTGAACAACATCCACATCGGACCCAAAACCAAGATTGTTCAGGGCATCATCTCGCAAGCGATGGGTTGTAGAGGGATAACCCACCATGTTCCAACCGAGATGGAGGTTTATGGATTGGTTTGTGGTGGGGCTATCCCCCTGTAAGAATAGGGTTGTTCCACCAGATTTTGTCATATGTATCAATAGGCCCATAGTGTGGTCAATGTCTGTTAGGTCGTTCATTACGGAGGGTTTGGATATCTGGTAATGCTTCCATGGGTCACGGTTATCTGAGGAGTTATACATTTGGATGGCGTCGAAGATTCCTTCTATTGATTGCAGGACGGTTTTGATGTTTGTATCTGACTGGATTGTTGGGAGGGAGATTATATTCCAGCCTTGATATAGACTGACTGGGGTTGCTGGAACAACCGTGATAACACAGGTGTCTGTGTCGGTGTAACCTGCATTATTTGTGACAGTTAGAGTTACATTGTAGATTCCTGGTGCATTGTAAACATAAGTGGGATTCTGTTTTGTGCTGCAGGGTGTACCATCTCCAAAATCCCACAGATATGAATTTATTCCACCGATTTTCTTTGAGTATTTAAGATCGTTTCTTTGAGTATCACAATAGCTGACGTGAATAGAATCCATACTGTCAATGGCTATTGAGTTATACTTCCTTGAATAAAAACCAGAATTTTCATCAATAGAATTGATCTTCCAGTGGTCACCTATGCATTCGGCGTGCTTGATTTTAAAATACCCTGATTCATAATCACTATAACTTATGTGAGGATTATTATTACTATCAAGAGCAATGTCGCAATCACCATACCTGACATTTGGATCCACGATTTCAATAATCCAGTTAGTTTCATTCCATTGTGCATATTTGAGATTATACCTATTAAAAACCAGATAATCATAATAGCTAATATGGGGTTTATCGTTGCTGTCCAGATAAATAGAGGGGTAAAATGTAACATGGGCTTGATCCTCCACAATCTGAATATCCCACCCGATACCATTCCAAATCCCGTATTTGAGCTTATAATTATCGTTATAAATAATATGGGGGATATCATTGCTGTCGAGAACTAAGGAGCAGTAACTCCCGTTGTCCACAACTTTGAATTCCCATGAGCTTTGATTCCAAAAAGAATAATATATTTGACCATACAATCCGTAATTCTTGCTGTAAACAATATGTGGAAGGTCATTGCTATCAAGGAATATCGAAGTTGAAGAAAGAACTTCGGTATTGGAAACAATGCTAATATTCCAGACGCTTCCATTCCATCTTGCATATTTGAGACAATTATTTGTATAATCGAAATAGCTGATATGTGGATAATCGTGAGAGTCAATAGCAATTGAGGTGTATAATCCAACAATTTCACTGCAGCTATCCACCTCTTGTATATTCCATTCTCTTCCAGAAATCTTTGCGTATTTTAGGGGATCCCCGCATGGGGGTGGTTGAGGGGGTGGAATAGAATGATAATAACTGATATGGGGATTATTTTGACTGTCCACGGTAATTGAATTGTAGTTTCCAACATCATCAGTATTATCTACTGTATTTTTAATCCAATGTTCATTTGGATCGTAACTGCTACTCCCAAAAAACTGGACCAGTTCACCTTGGTATACTGTTTGATCAGATCCGCAATCTGCAACTGGTGGATCAAACGAATTATTGATATCAAGTAAAATTGTTAAAAATTTATTATAATTTACAATGATTTGACTCATTCCTTTTATATCATTTTTACTTGCAGATATGAAATGGGGATTGTAATTATATACACTGTCATCTGCCATTTTGTATTCTGAAACTGGTATCGTTAAACTTCCAAAAGAATCTGTATTTAGGTTCCAAATATTCAAACCGCTTGTATCGTTTATCCATACAGTCGCATTTCCAACTGGATTTTCATTAATATCAATAACATACACTGTTAGAAACCATTTAACCTCAAGATAACTAGAAGCTCCTTCTATATCAATGTCATCCTGGTCTATCTCTTGTAGCAGTGTATTTAATAAAACTATTTGAGAATTCATTATCGATATTTCGTTGGCAAGGCCGTTTGATGGTCCATCGCCAACTGTAATAGTGCAGTTTGTAGCATTGATAATGGAGCTATAACTAAAAATGTAGTTGCCTCTATGTCCATTAGATCCCGATCCTGCTGGAACAGGACCGTAACCGCCATTCCCTCCTAAGCCTTGCGATCCTCCTATTATCCCGCTTGATGAGATTTCCCATTCAGAGTTTGATGAAGAAATTGAAAGTCCTCCAATACCACCGTCACCCCCGTCACCTGGATATGATACGATCCATGGAGGCACAGAGGGATCATATATTACATCCCCACCTGTTCCCCCATTACCACCTCTCCCTCCGATCATTTCACTTGACACGATTTCCAATTTTGAATACATTGAATGAATAGCATACCCACCTTCACCACCAATGCCACCCGAACCACCCCAGCAACCATCTGGGGCTCCAAAAGCACCACCTCCTATGCCACCAATACCTCCTTGACCTCCTTCTATGTATGAATCAAATACCGTTATATTTGAATTTTGTGTATTGATCGCTGCTCCTCCATCACCACCATCACCGCCGTAACCACCCCATTCTGGACATCCACTGTAGCAATTACCCCCATGTCCACCAGATCCACCAATGCCACCGAGAACGTATACCCTATTAAGAGTCAAATCTGATGACATGACATTTAGTCCAAAACCACCTTCAGATCCTTCACCCCCATATCCTCCCCAACAACCTCCACGATGTGGGTGAGGAATACCATCAAACCCATCTTCTCCCTCCTCACCGATGGGGCCCTCAATATTTATATTACTGATATTAACAATAGCATATCTGACCTTAACTGTCCAATCAATACCTCCATTTAATAATACCCCTTCTCTGCTTTCGCCAATGAGGTTAATGGATTTGTTTATATCAACAGCCCCGGTATATGTGCCATTATAGATGTAAATTGTATCCCCCTCGCTGGCTGCGTCGATTGCATCCTGAATTGAAATGAAATCTTCTCCTCCGTTATCATCCACATAAATTATCGCGGCTCTGACCCGAGAACTGACCTCAACGCCCATATCCACTGAGACCAACATGGTGAAGACAAGCACCACGCAAACCGTAATCGATGGCAGTTTCCTTCTCACCAACTAATCCTCCTCTGTTTTACCTCTCTTGTTATCACCATTGTCGATTGGGGTATATATGGCTTGTCTACCCGAATTACATTCTTGTAGTTGTAGAATACAATTGTTTATTAAATGTAAAAAAGATAGATGTTAATAAAATGAGATTAGGTGATTAAAAGAACAGGTTATGGATAATCCACAACAACTACGACTTCCATACTCGAATCCAACCAAGGCTCAGGGTCTTCATAACCTATTTTTGATTCTATTGAAGCTGTAATGTTGTATGGAGTATAATACATCTTTTCGGAATTATTTTCCCAAAATTCGGTAACTAATATGAATTTTACATAACCATCTGAGCTTGTAGTATACGTTCCCGTAAAGGAACCATTATGGTTATCATTTATCTCAACAATAGCCCCCTGTATTGGATCGCCTACAAGATTCACCACCTTGACATGAAGATACCATTGAATAGTCAACCCCTGCCAGTAATCTATTTGATATTCAGCAATACTTGTATTGACTGTAATTGCATTTGTATCGCTCCCACCGGCAACTCGTAAATAATTAATTGTTGAATTACAAAAGAGCATATCATTGCTGTGAATGATGTTATTTGAGACTGTAAGAGATCTTCCTTGGTTTGAGAATATTGCAAAAAGTCCACAATTTCGTATTTCATTGTTATTCAAAGTTGGAGAACCGAAATTCTTGATTAGAATTCCATAGTATTCAGAGCGATTGATAATATTTCCCTCAATAATTGGAGAGGATCCATATTCCACACCAATTCCAACATCTCCTCCAACAATCACATTATTTTGAACCATTGCATTTGAATCTAAATATAATGCAATACCTATGCTATCCAATCTATCGTCATAACCATCTGTAGGGGATATCATGTTATTTCTGATTGTTGCAGTAGAGTACATGAGATACATGCTGTAGACGATATTCTCTACAGTGTTATCCTCGATTATCGAATTAAAGCATCTCGTTAGCTTTATACCTGCACCGCCTGTTTTCGATGGGTCGTTAGAAATTTGGTTGTTCAGTATAACAGTTGAGGAATCATATGCGATTATACCAGTAATTCTGTAATCTTTTATTATATTGTCATTAATAAATATGTTATTAGAATTTGTAATATAAATTCCGTGGTTCCCACCGATTAAAGTGAAATTGTTGATGACAACATCACCCGAAGTAATTTCAATTATAGGATTATTAAGACTCTCGATCACAGTGGTTTGAGGATTTTTTCCGTGTAAGGTTATGGGCTTGGAAATCGTTAATTCTTCATTGAATGTTCCTGGAGAAATCTCGATTGCATCATAGGGGTTCGCATTGTCTATCGCCAGTTGGATTGTGGGGTAGTATATGTTCTTGTTCAGATTCAATATGGGAGAGTTTGGTAAAAACGCAAGCCATTCACAATTGCGTTTTGTATGAATCCAATAACCTTTGCCAGGCACAAAATAATCATTTTCTCCTATCTCTTCCCATTTCTGACTTATTGCATCGAAGGTCCAAATTGCATCAATATCTGTTCCAAATTTAAGGTTATTTAAAGCATCCTTCCTTATTCTATCTGTGATTGAAGGATAACCAACAAGATTCCAACCTGAAAATAATTGCACATATTCCGAATTAACTGGTTTTTCTCCATTTGGAAGAAGTATTGTCCCGTTTGGATTTGTAACATGTATCCAGAAACCCATTTTGTGATTTAGATCCTGTAAATCATTCATATAATTAGGTTTTGAAACAAGGTAGTTCTTCCAGTGATTATTATTTGTTGATACGTTGTAATACTGGACAATATCATAATCACCTTCTATTGATTGTAGAACAGTTCGAATATTTGTATTTGATTGAATAGTAGGAAGTGAAATCAAGTTCCAGCCTTTCTCGAGATATCCATCAGGTGAAGGTTTAACATTAATTGTACAGATATCCGAACCTGAGTTTCTAGTGTCATCCAATACTATAAGTGTAACATTATAAATTCCTGGAGTATCGAAGATATGAATTGGATTTACTCCTAAAGTAATAGGTGATCCATCTTCAAAATCCCAATAATAATCAAGGGTTCCCCCTTCAGGATCTATCGAATTTGATCCATTGAATTGAACAGCTTTCCTAATATAACCGAGTTGGTCTGATCCCGCATTAGCCATAGGCGGGAGGTTTGGGTTATAAGGTTCTTTTAACGGGTAATTGTCCCTAGAATTAGAGTCAATGTAAAATGGGTTATCTCCTAATCCATCACTACCTGGTATATTTTGGTTAGGTCCTTTATATTCATCAATACATGAATAATCCCATGCTTCGGACCAGTAATTCCCTCCAAAGGGATATCCGTTATCCCAAAAATTATCGCTTCGATCATCATGAGCCTGAATAATATTATCAATAAATTCGTTATAATAGATTTTATTTCCAGAGGAACCCGTTAATGTTACTCCCGCATCTTCATATTGTTCACCTGGTAAAGGGAAATGCCCATTATTTGAAATATAATTTCCAATGATATTGTTCTCATTTGAAGAAACTAGATAAATACCCTCGATAGGATTGCTCGAAATCGTATTATCAGTTATATTATTCCTATGTGACTGAGTAAGGCTTATCCCATAACTACAACTATTTGCGGTATTCTCCATAATGTTATTCTCATTTGAATACCAAATATTCATACCATACCAATTATTCGAAACCTGGTTACCTACGATATTATTATTAGAAGATACCCACAGGGCGATTCCCATTGTAGCATCATTTAGTGCCTGATTCAGTATATTTACATTATGGCTATTAGCAAGTATAACCTGTCCTGCACCATTTGGAATTGTTCCACCATTTCTATTTACCCAATAGTAAACCGGTCTCCCATTAACTGTATTTGTGGTATCAATATTATTGTTTGTCCAATCGGGTTGAGTTCCCCATATAAATATCCCACATCCACTCATGAAATTTCCTGTGATATCATTATCTCCTGAATTGCCAAGTAAAATACCTGTTCTGCTATCCGAAATGATATTGTTTGAAACGATATTGTTGGAAGACATGAGATATATTCCGGCATCTATATTATTATATAGTATATTTCCAGAAATTTCTGTATTTCTTCCATAGGTTACTATTCCCGCTCCACCATAACAAAGTGTAAAACCTGAAATTGTAACACCATCCGAATATATATCTATTGTTGGATTACCATACCTCCCGTTCGCATCACCCATAATTATTGTTGTTTCTCTATCCTCTCCGATTAAATTTATTCTTTTATCAATGAAAAGCCTTTCATAATAAGGTATTGGATAAGGATCATGTGGTATACCATAAACAAAAACCGTATCTCCGGGATTTGCAGCATCTATCGCCTCTTGTATCGTTGGATAATCTGTAGGAACATAAATTGTAGTTCCCCTTACATTTTCCACAACCTCAACGCCCATATCCACTGAGACCAACATGGTGAAGACAAGCACCACGCAAACCGTAATCGATGGCAGTTTCCTTCTCACCAACTAATCCTCCTCTGTTTTACCTCTCTTGTTATCACCATTGTCGATTGGGGTATATATGGCTTGTCTACCCGAATTACATTTCTATAGTTGTAAAATACATTTGCCATATATGTCTAATGACATGTAAATTTATGTCATAAGAAGCCCTCGAAAAATTCTTAACGTCCATACGCGATATGCCATTTTAATGAACCATGATGAAAAGATCGCAGAGGCTGCGAAAGTGCTCGCCCACTCAAAAAATGTGGTGGTATTCACTGGGGCTGGGGTATCATCCGAATCCGGCATACCCACCTTCAGAGGCGAGGACGGATTGTGGGAAAACTACAGAGCCGAGGAGCTGGCAACTCCCTATGCCTTTGCGCAAAATCCCGAGAAAGTGTGGGAGTGGTATGACTGGCGAAGGCAGTTGATTCATAAATGTAAACCCAATCCAGCTCACAAAGTAATCGCCGAGATGGAGAGTTATTTTCCGAAATTTTATGTCATCACCCAGAATGTGGACGGTCTTCATAAAAGGGCGGGGAATCAAAATGTAATCGAGCTTCATGGTAACATATGGAGGGCTGAGTGCCCAAAGGAGAAAAGAAAATTTGAGTTCAGCGAGGTTCCCCTGAAAGAGATCCCCCCGAAATGTCGGTGCGGCTCCATAATCAGGCCGGATGTTGTCTGGTTCGGAGAGGCCATGCCAGAAGAGGAGGTAAGAAAGGCATTTTCACTGGCTGAGGACTGCGACGTGATGCTCGTTGTGGGAACTTCGGTTCTGGTTCAACCTGCAGCTAATCTGCCTTTCACAGCAAAAGCAAGTGGCGCGCAAATAATCGAAATCAATCTTGCGCCGACATCGGTTTCGGCAATCGCAGATGTTTTACCCTTTGGAAAGGCAGGTGAAATCATGCCTGAAATTTGGCATAAGTTAAGAGGGTAAAATGGGAGTTTTCTGGGAGGGTCAAAACTGGATTAAATTGTACTTTTATTTTGATTCCGTAAAAATTATAAGCTCTAAAACCCATAACGGATACGGATTTGTATGGTCGCGATTGCCGCAGAAACAATTCGAAAAATCAAAATGGCTCAACCGGAAGTCGAGAAGTATATAATGAACATGATAAAAATTTCTGATGCGTCCAACTGCCCTTATAGATTGCTCAAGGAAGGGTACCCTGATTCTCCTGCAACAAGGGAAGTGGTAACCTCAGTTGCCAGAATATTGTACAAGACCGATCTGCTTGAACGTCTGGATATTTCCCTTTCTGACCAGGATTCGTATGAAAAGCTTTTGTATGCCTTCGGGTACTGGGGAGGACAGACACTTTACAGACACGGCGAACGAATATGTAAATGTAGTAATAAATGCTATTGATATTTTTAAAAAAGGCTTTATTTTTGAATCTGAAAAATGATTATTGTACCTCCACTATTATCGTTAATGATATTTGAAACAAGAGGTTTATTATCGCCTGGGTGATAAAGATAATTAATAGGGATAGAATATGCCTAAGAAAACCAAGGATGATAACTTCATCGAAATAGAGTCAATTAAGAAATATGCAAGTGTGCTTCTTACCCCAAAGGAATTCAGAAAGGGAAGAAAGCGTTGGCAAAAGAAGCATAACACATAAGGAATGCGGGTCTATTTTCTTTTGATTAAACATGCCCTTGCGAGGGTATCCTTTATACAATGAAAACCTTAATTTTTGATGTTATTTTTACTTATGAATTATCGTCTTTGATATTGTGAAGCGCAGCTTTATTATGCTACGTAAAAATAACCCACGCGCAAGGTGAACGATGTGTACCTAAGAATGTATAATATAGAACCCAACATACAATCGACAATGGTGGTTCGAAAGACGAGAGAGGAAGGATTTGATATATTCATGCCCCTATTGTATTCCGGAACCAGCATACCTTACAAGAACCCATGATTCTTACTCTTCCTTCAACTTTACAGTCTGAACCATGGTCAACGTTTTTGATATATGCTTACTGTATTTCTCTCTGAATTTTAAAAGAAATTCATTGAAAGCGTTCATATCCCTAAATTTCATACTGATTAAGAGGTCGTATTCCCCGGTAATACCGTATATACCAGTGACATGCTCGCTTTTGAGGAAACTATCGTCTAGATACTGTTCAGTTGATCCTGAGATGAGCATAAAGGCTGCAAAGCCCTTATCTACCATTTCATCGTTCAATTTCACTGTAAAACGTTCGATCACCCCGGAATCCACCATCTTTTTGATGCGTTGATGCACAGTGCTGGGCCGAATTTGGGTGGCCTTTGAAATATCTCTGATACTGGCTCTTGAATTATTCTTGAGTCTCTTTAGAATCTTGAGATCCTTTTTGTCTAGGGAATTAATCGTCATGTGGGTAAATTGTCCGGATTATTTATAAACTTTACGCACAATGTCTAATTTATTACAAATAATAATAAAATATGTCCATATTTTTTTAGAAAAACTATATAAACATCCGAAACGTTGGGTTTTTCCGGTGAGCAAATATGGAAAACCAAGCACAGCAAATTAGTGATTTAGAGAATAATAAGAATTATAAAGTAAAGGACATAGGCCTTGCCGAGCAGGGACAAAAGAAGATCGAATGGGCCGAGTCAAGGATGCCTGTCATGATGACCTATCAAAAGAAGTACAGTGAGTCAAAACCCTTAAAAGGTATGAGAATTGCAGGGTGTCTTCACGTTACAAAGGAAACAGCTGTTCTTATCAAAACCCTGGTTTTGGCGGGTGCAGAGGTCTCTTGGAGCGGATGCAACCCTCTAAGCACCCAGGACGATATCGCTGCTGCTTTGGCAAAGCAAGGGATTTCGGTTTATGCATGGCACGGCATGAATGTGGATGAGTTCTACTGGGCAATTGATAAGACCCTGGACATGAAACCCACGTTGACACTTGACGACGGTGCGGACTTGATATTCACCATCCACAACAAACACCAGGAGCTTGCAAAAGACGTCATTGGCGGCACAGAGGAGACCACAACTGGCGTTCACCGCTTAAGGGCAATGGCCGAGGACGGTAAACTACTGTATCCTGTAATGGCAGTAAACGATGCCGAGACAAAATGGGATTTCGATAATGTCTATGGTACAGGTCAAAGTTCCCTGGATGGCATTCTGAGAGCAACAAGTGTTCTTATCGCAGGTAAGAATTTTGTTGTGGCAGGATACGGCCACTGCGGCTGCGGTGTTGCCATGCGGGCAAAGGGTTTGGGTGCAAATGTTATAGTAACCGAGATCAACCCGATTATGGCATTGAAGGCAACTCTGGAAGGGTTCAGAATAATGAAAATGGATGAGGCAGCGAAAATCGGAGATATATTCATCACGGCGGCAGGTATGAAGGACATCATTGTAAAAAGGCACTTCGAGTCAATGAAGGACGGAGCCATTGTGTGCAATACCGGACATTACGACTGCGAGGTCAATATCAAGGATTTGGAGGAGATATCCACATCGGTTCGTGAGATTCGACCTTCAAACGAGGAGTATACCCTCAAAAACGGAAATAAAATCTTCCTTCTGGCCCAGGGAAGGCTTGTTAACCTTGCATCAGCCGAGGGCCATCCTTCGGAAGTCATGGACATGTCCTTTGCCAACCAGTTCCTTTCCCTGATGTGGCTTGCAAAAAATGGTGGGACCTTAGAAAACAAGATATACGACGTAACAGAGAAGCAGGATCAGGAAGTTGCCCAACTGAAGCTTGCGACCCAGGGTTTAACAATAGATAAACTCACAGAAGAGCAAGAGAAATATTTAACTGATTATTCGGTAGGCACATAACTGACACAGTAAAGACGGACTTTAGGTTGGGCCGAACCCGGGAAATGATGCACCATGAAAATCGACCTTCACATACACTCCAAGAACTGCTCGGACGGCAGAATGAGCCTTGAGGAAATATTTAGAGAGGCTGTGCAAAGGAAAATAGACGTACTCTCCATAACCGATCATGATTCAATGGAGTGCCAACAGCAGGCCAGGGTCATGGCAGAAAAAGCGGGTATGGAATATATCACTGGTTTGGAGCTCAATATCACGTTTTCCCATCCCGAATATACCAAAGGAAAACCCATAGCCCTTGATTTTTTGGCTTACCAGTACGATTGCGAGAATTCGGCCTTGAGAGAAAAATTAAAAGAGATCGCACATTTTCGGGAGGAAAGAGCCCTAAAGATACTAAATAAAATTAATATCGAGTTCGAAACCCAGGGGATTGAAAAGTTGACTGAAGAAGACATAAAAGCCATCCAGGACAGCGTAGACGGTGTTTTTGGAAGACCGCACATCGCATCTTATCTTGTGAAAAAAGGTATTGTCGCAGACAAACAGGAGGCTTTCGACAAATACCTTGTCCGCTGCAATGTGCCCAAATTCCCATTCGGACTCAAGGAAGCTTCTGCCCTGGTTCATCAGGCACAGGGAAAATTGATATTTGCCCATCCCAATGATCCCAATGGAACCTCTCTTGTCAGGGTAGCACAATCCCTTGAAGAGCAGACGGAAATCATTGAAAAGGAAATGCTTTCATATATAGATGGAATTGAATGCTGGCACTCCCGGCACGATGAAAAAACCACTGATCATTATGTAAATTTTGCTAAAAACCATAACCTGCTTATGACAGGCGGCTCCGACTGCCACCAGAATCCTGTTATAATGGGCACAGTTGATGTGCCTGATTTTGTTTATGAGCAATTCGACACCCAGAAGTGATAACCATGTCCAAGATAATCGATGATCTATTAAAACCCCGGGCATATCCTGAAAAGCCAAAAGAAATTACCCTTGCGCAGACCCACATATCGAACGTTTTTATCTGTGACAACTTCGTTTACAAATTAAAGAAATCAGTGGACTTCGGATTTTTGGATTTCTCCACATTGGAAAAGAGAAAGTTCTACTGTGAGCAGGAGGTGGAACTGAACAACAGGTTTTCCGAAGGGGTTTACCTTGGAGTCTATCCCGTTACCCTTGACAGTGAAGGCCACGTGATTGACGGGAAAGGAGAGATTGTGGAATATGCAGTCAAGATGAAACGCCTGCCCCACGAGAGCCTGCTGAAATCAAGGTTTCAGGAGGGTAAAATTACCTCGAAGGAGATCGAAAGTGTGGCAGAAGCAGTGGGAGCCTTTCACAAATCCTCAAGACAGTCAAAGGAAATTGCAGGTTTCGGAAAGATTGCGATAATCAAGTTCAATACCGACGAGAACTTTTCCCAGACCCAGGAATTTATAGGCAAGAGTATTACAAAGACCCAGCATGCGGCCCTCAAAAAGTGGACTAGTGAATTCTATAAAAAACATAGAAAGTTGTTCGAGCAGAGGATTTCGGAGGGAAAGATCAGGGACTGCCACGGCGATCTTCACATGGAGCATATCTGTTTAACGGACCCTGTCATCATCTTCGACTGCATCGAGTTCAATGAGAGGTTCAGGTACTCGGATACCGCCTCTGACATTGCATTTTTGCTCATGGATCTGGAATATAATGACGGAGAGGGCCTGGCAGCGCAGTTGAAGGAAGCATATTGTGAAAAAACTGGTGAAAAAGATATTGATCCCCTCATTAATTTCTACAAGGTCTACAGGGCATATGTTAGAGGAAAGGTCACAAGCT
>CBDVCK010000060.1:0-15381 GCA_965372465.1 uncultured Thermoplasmata archaeon
ATATGTACCCCGATATGGGAGAATTTTTAGGCTTTTTGATAGTGGAAGACGGCATGGGAATAGTTACCGACACCACTATCCTGATAACTGTTGAGGACCCGGGCACACCGCAGGGTGATCAAATAGATGTTACAGTTGAGATAGGTATCGAAACTCAGGCTTTTGGAAACGCACCCTTGGAAGTTTCCTTCTATGCTCCAGATACGTTGGACGACGGAACTCCTATAATCGCATATCAATGGGATTTCGGTGATGGAGAAATATCGGATGAGCAGAACCCTGTCCATTTATATCCTGATGAGGGGGATTTCATAACTGTCCTTATCATCACAGATTTAAACGGTACCCAGTACGACACACTCATTCAAATCACTGTAAATCCTGGGGGAACACCTCATGGTGATTCCATAGAAATAACAGTTGAGATAGGGGTCGAGACCCAGGGCTCCGGTATGGCTCCATTAGAGGTATCATATTTTGCACCTGATACCATGCCCTCCGGTGCTCCCATTGTGTCGTACCTCTGGGAGTTTGGCGACGGAGGAACATCAAATCTCCAGAACCCGGTATATGTCTATTCCGATATAGGAGATTTTATTACCCTTATGACAGTGGAAGATGATACAGGGGTTGGTCAAACAACAAACATTTTGATTTCGGTTCTAGAACCCGGCCCTCCGGTAGATGATGAAATCGAGGTCGTAGTGGATATAGGAGTGGACAATTATGCCTCGGGAAATGCCATTTTGGAAGTATCCTATATTGCTCCCGATATAATGCCCGATGGTACACCCATTGTTTCCTATCACTGGGACTTTGGTGACGGGACGATCTCTGATATTCAAAACCCCATACATATTTTCCAGGATATAGGGGATTTTATCACGACGCTTATGGTAATTGATGATCTGGGTAATGAAATCGAGACGCTGATTTTCCTAACCGTTAGCGAACCCGGAGCACCAGGTGATAATCAGATAACTCTGGAGGTTTTCTGCGAAGATGTTCCAAGATATCTGGAAGCAGCACCTCTTGAGGTCTTATTTTCTGGTCCGGAGATGCGAGAGGACGGAACCGTAATAGAGACATATTTCTGGGATTTTGGAAACGGTATGATATCGGAAGAACAGAATCCGGTTGTCATGTTTGAAGAGATAATGGAGCATCATATCCTGCTGACATTAATCGATGACCTGGGATTTGAGACAATCTCAACAATCATTGTGACGGTTGACGAACCTGAGATACCGGATGGCAATCAAATCACAGTGATCATGAATGAAGGTGATTATGTGGAGGCAGAGGACTTTGCCCCCTTGGTGGTCTCGTTCGTCGGCCCCGAGTCACTTGCAGATCCAGCCGAGGTTGGTTACTTCTTCTGGGATCTGGGTGACGGAACCATAACAGAAGAAATCAATCCAGTTCATAACTACTCGCTACCAGGTGATTACCTCGCAACATTGACCGTGGAATATCATTCGGGATCAAGTTCAATTTCAAGTGCAGGAATAAAAGTAATCGATCCATCAAATCCGAATCAACCTCCCTCCCCACCACCCTCCAATGGATCAAATGATATCTGGATGCAATTGAGGGTCATCGCGAAGGTGGCCCTGGGTGGTGAAGCGGGAACCGGGGCAATTGTTCTTGACAAACTGATGATAGTTCGGGTAACAGATGATTTTAACAACCCGAAAGACACCATCGATTTCGGTCAGATTACGGATCCTTTGGACCCTGACACGGATGGGGATGATAGGGGCGATGGACAAGAGCTATCCGAACATATCCTGTGGATTGAGGCAGAAGATTTTATCTATAATCCCGTAAATTTGGTAAAAGACTGGCAGGCATGGGATGCAAGCAACAAAATAGCAGTAAGGACTTTTACGGAACAGGGAAATCCCAATAGATTCATAATCTCCAAAAGCACATTTGTAAATGACCATTATATCAGGGGAAAATTGAACGGAACCTACAAGCTCTATTTCAGGGCAAAGACCCAGTCAGGAATCAACCGGACTTTGTATACAAGGATATGGGACAACGGAAAAAAGGTAATTGATACAAGCAACACCCTTGTGACAGGGATTTACAGATGGTACTCAACACCATTCTTCGATACAGTGAACGGAAATCTGGCCTTCGAGATGTTCGGCACAAACCAGGCAAGCCAGATATTTGTTGACAAGTTCATGTTCGTGAACCTCACTGATTTCCTTGACACAAGTGGTTACTGGGATTTTCCGGAACCAGTGGATATCGTTCAACCCTTCAATCCAGGGGACTATGATGATGAATCAGGATTTTTCGGGGTCAAGACCTTGTCATTATCCACCAATGGGTACTATTCATCATATATCATGGAAATTAAGGGTATCGATGATACATCCATGTTGCCTTCCACTTCCCTCTCTATGGATATTGGAGATGACGGTGCACTGGATTGGAACTATGAGAGCCTCATATTGCTTGATTCGGATGGACTTCTCACGCCGACAAGGGGAGGTAACATAGATCCTGCTGGAACATTGACCCCGGTTATGGGAACATTGGACATGTTCATCTTATGGGATGATAACGGCGATAATCAGTATGCCTATGGAGAGGATGTGTATGTAAATGTCATGGATTCCGGCTCTCTTGTCACCATGCTCCTTTCGGATGTGGATGGGGTAATGCAGAATTACGGAAACCTGGTTGGCTTCACAGAGGCTGCGCATCTTTGGTTCAATGATGTGGACTCAAATAGAATGTACGATATTTCCACACAAGAGGATTTATACATCGATATAAGGTTCAATATACTTCCTCCCGGAAGTGAGGACCTTGAACATTATCCCTATAGGGATGTCTCCTTGGATATCTCCCCGTGGGTCAATGATTATATCTCCATTAACAAGGGATTGGCAGATGAATCAGGGACATTGGATTATTCGGTGGTATTCACAAGTGATGAAATCGGAATCATAATCATAAGAAGGGGTTTCACAAGAGCACCGCCTTCAGTTGTTTTGGGTCAGATAACAGATCCCCTTGATCCCGATACAGATATGGATTCTCTCAAAGACGGTTATGAGGTAAAGGATACCGTAATCTGGTTCGAGGCAGAGGACTATGCAATAAACACATTCCAGATAATAGACAGCATGGATGTTTCCGGAAGAATCGATGCAAGCAACGGAAAAGGAGTGGTTTCGTTTACCAATGGGAAACTAGTTGACGACAAGAAAATGACAGTATACCTCGGTGCTGGAACCTATAAGGTCTATGTCCGGGCAAAGGCCAATGCTCCCAATGTGAAGGTAAAAATATATGTTAGAGGTTTCATAAGGAACGATCTTCATGATGTGAACCAGGGGAAGTACCGCTGGTACTCAACAAGCATGTTCACAATCTACAGGCCTTCATATGTGAGGATATCGGTTCTTGCCGTAAACTGCGTAAATCTGTTCGATATAAACCTTGACAAGGTAATGATTGCGAATCTGGATTACGACGAGATGATCGCAGGAATTGAAGGCCAGACCTCGGATCCCCTGGACCCGGATATCGACTGGGATGGTCTTGGCGACGGAAGAGAGGTAAATGAGAACATTTGGTGGTTCGAGGCCGAGGATTACACAACCAATCCAATCAAGGCTGATGTCGATGCATTCAATGGATTGAGTACAACCTATCCATCAATTACCCGGGATTTGGAAGGGGGAATATATACCTATTTTGCAAGACTCAAATACACGGGTACATCAACCAGTCCAAAGGCAGATTGCGAATTTTCGGTAGGCAGCGCTCTTGATTCCACCTGGGAGATTAAAACAGACAGGATATATGAGTGGTACCAGACACCAATGTTCGTTGTTCCATCCCAGGGACAGATCATTATATTCTCCATCAATTCAGGAAGTTTTGATGTGGACAAGATCATGCTGGCGCGTGAGGGCCGCGGAGTCATTCTGGGTGGAACCAGGACCTCTTATCTTGGCCTGCCAATGGTCATTCCAAGTCAGATCTCGGATCCCTTTGAATCCGATTCGGATGGAGATGACATGCTTGACGGCGACGAAATATTTGGTACCTATTCTCCCAAGGATATCTGGAACCGTCCCAAATACCGCACCGATCCTCTGGGAATCGATCTTGACTGGGATCATTTGAGCGATGCCCTGGAGCTCGGGGCACCAGGCACAGGATCCACCATCGACACGAATCCTAACTATGCAGATACTGACAGGGATTTCATACCTGATGGCTGGATTGACGGGTGGGGATTCAACCTAGTGACAAGACGCTGGGAAATAAAAAGTACGGATGGAAAGATTGCACCTCTGGGTTACACAGTTGGAAATTTCATCTACATGGAAGGCGAGGATATAGGTAACTTACCAATCATAGGGGGAGTCAAGACCGTTGCAATGGCCAAAAGTCTGGGTGCCTTAAACGGAGTTATTGATTCTGTAGGTGGAATATATGTTGAAACCGATCCAACAATCTTTGATACGGATGAGGATGGAATAAAGGACTGCAATGAATTTTTGGAAGGAACCGATCCACTGGATGCCGATAGCGATGATGACGGCATCAAGGACGGACAAGAACTGAACGGTCTTTCAGCCAAATCCTATAGAAGGGTGTACTCGGGTTACGGAACAGATCCTCTGGACCCTGATACCGACAATGACGGATTGAGTGACGGCCTTGAGGTTGGCAAGAAATCACCAGTCAGTGTTTCCAATGTCAGAGGGACGGACACCACCAAAACCTATACACACTACTCACTAACTCCTGCATGCTACCGCAAGGACCTTGATTCTTATACAACCAATCCAAAAAAGACGGATTCCGATGGTGACGGGATACCTGACGGATGGATTGATGGAACGCAGCCACTCTTCAACTTCTCTGCAAAACTGGACAATCAAAAACAGGTTTGGGAGGGAGAGGACCTCAATCTGGATGGCAAGGCAAATACCGGGATTTGGAATGTGAGCAATAGCGGAGCACCCTCTGCATCTTGCGGTGAAACCGCGGCACACGCCCCCGACACTGATAGTGGAGGGCTCTGGGACGGCAAGGAAATCGAATACGATTTAACGATCTTCACAAACAGCTCATTCCCAAGCCCCCTGATTAAAAGCGATGATAGCGCCTGCATGGACAATGACACAGATGGACTGCTCAATATACTTGATGCCTTCAATGGAAAGGATTACTCAAACGATGCCGATTCGGATGATGATGGACTTTTAGATGGTGACAAGTACGAGGGCTTCGATATGACCAATGATATCGATTCCGACGGCATTCCCAATGCCCTGGATTACGATTCGGACGGCGATAATCTCTCTGACGGTTTGGAGGTTGGTCTCACAAAGAGCAAGATTCAAAAACAGATAGATGAAGATGTCGATGCAGACAACATAAGAAGCACAGACCAGTACAACTTCATACCGGATACTGATGCCTCCACAACAACCGATCCATGGAACAGGGATACCGATGATGATGGATTGCCTGATGGCTGGATAGATGGCTGGAATTACTGGCTCTATGAATATGACTGGACAGATATCGATGACGGCATGTGGGGGACATGGGATGATGCCCAGGCTGAAAAATGCAGAAGGGTTTACTTCAGGGATGAATCAGGGCATTGCTTCTCCAATGGAGTGCAGAACTACTGGGAAGGGGAGGATTTCGATTTGGACGGAGCCCAGGATCATGGAGATGATGGCCATTGGTACAACGACTCAGTGACACGATTGGATACCGACGGTGATGGTTATCCCGACTATATAGAGGACATAATGAAGACCAACAGGATGGATGCAACAGACCATCCGTACGACCAGACATTAAAAACAAGGCGTGTTTGCGCAGAGACAAATGCAATAGATGACGACACAAACAAGAACGAGCTTTTGGATGGTAAGGATGTCCTCTATGGCAATGACCCGTACGGAATGGATACAGATGGCGATGGCCTTTATGATTTTGAAGAGCCCCTCTACGGATGTGATGTGAACAACCCTGATTCTGATAATGACTGGCTTATGGATGGCTACGAGGTGTTCACCCAGTACTATGGAAAGTACACCGATCCCACCATCTTGGATACCGACGGGGACAGAATGCCTGATGGTTGGGAAGCCAAATACTGGATATCCAAGGACGATTATTCCAATTGCGACGGAATTTTAAATCCAACCCTGGGTGATACAGACGGCGACGGAATAAAGGATGGTGATGAGGATGAGGACGGAGTGCCATCGAACACCAATTATGGAATCATGTGGAGCGAAAAACATGATGATCTATCAAATTACATGGAATACACCTACGGTATCTGGGTTACCTTTACGGAAATGCATATGGAAGATTGGTTTTTGAAAAATCCGGGTCCACAGACCGAAAGCAGAATCCTGGAGGTCTATTCCTCCAATCTGTATATCTACCATAAAAATTGGAAAATATATAAATGGAATTTCAAGCTAATGCTCAGGGAATATCACCAGGAGTCAGGTATCTGGAAGAACGGAACAAGTCCACTGGACTGCGACTTTGATGATGACGGCCTTTGGGACGGTGCAGAGGTGGACTTCATGACAAATCCCTTTGAGACCGATACCGATGGGGATACCCTCGATGACGGGCAGGAGGTTCATCACTTTGGTTCCAATCCAGCAAGAATCGATACAGATTCCGACGGGCTGGATGATTATGAGGAGATGTCCCTGGGATACGATGGGTTGTTAACAACAATGACCGATCCGGACACAGATGGTGACGGATATTTGGATGGTGAGGATTTGCAGCCCAATGGAGAATACGATCCCATGAAATGGTCCTATATCGTTCCCCCGGGCATGGAGGAGACCACGAACACATGGGCCATAGTGGAGGGTAAGGATGGGGAAGGTTCTCCCCCGGGCAATGGCGGCTCCTGGTATAAGAGCAATCTTCCCTATGTCCAAAATAATGTGAAATACAGGGGCCAGAGCAATTCTGCAGGTCTATACGATCTTCCCGGCAACATCTGGGGCGCGGGAGGATATTCTGATCAGGGGGCCTTTGAAAGGAATATCAACAAGGATTCGGAAAACAATGCATACTGGAAGGTGGCCAAAATCGAGCAGCCGGGATCATCCACGGCCGAGATATTTGATTACAAATTCAAAAACGACAATTTTGGCTCGCCCGGTTCAGCCAACGAATACTACTGGAAGTTAATAAAAAGCGATCTGAACATCACAATGGAGAACGGCAATGCCTACAAATCCGACAGGAGCTCCCTGATTTTCACTGTCAGCCTGGATGATAACTTTGAGCACACAGTAGCAATACAGTTCACAATAGACGATAAAAGACCCGCATCCAATGTCATGTTCGAATACACTGTATGTACAAGTTCCAAGGTTCTGGGAGACGACAATTTATTGGATTATGACATACTCTACACGGGTTTTGCATTCCAGGAAGACGGCAGGGTTCAGTTCATAATTCCCTACGAGGTTGTGAAATCAGTAAGAAGCGATGGAATTGCCAATAATGATGTCAAACTGAGAATCCTACCCTTGCATTATCATTCCGGTGCAACAGGTATCAGGGACAAGATGTTCACACCAATAGACGGCTCAAAGATGAAATTCGCATCATTTGTAAAAATAATTGCCGAGCCAAAGGTGGCCTTAAGTGAACAATATCTCTTCTCGAGCACGAACAGATATAAGGATTATGAATACAGGTACAATTTATACAATACATTGGAAACCTACATGGACAGTTCCTTCAGTTACGGCATGTCCAGTGGATACAAGACCTACAACGGATACAAGTTCTATGTAGCCAAAGAGACATCAGACTACACGATTGATGCCAATGGAAATCTCCATCTCACTGCAACATTTAAAGGGCGCAATCTGAAATTCAATGACTACGGCTACAAGTCCGGAAACGATGCCCTGATCGTCTGTGACCGGGATGTCGCCAAGATCCAGAACTTCATTTTGGTCTTTGGAGGAGACAAGATATTTGATCCCTCGAATTTCGAGACATTGAATGTGGATTCCTGGACAAAATCCCGCATGAGCGCAATGGATATTTCCCAAACATACATGACCCATGAAGGAGGGGTTTACAAAGAGAATTCGTATATTTCGTTTCTGAAAAACGACAAGTCAAGAATGACCCCTAGGATTGCAAGGCCCGTTACCGTAGATTCCTGGATGTTCCAGCTGTCAACGGACCTTTTCTCTGACAATATCTATACCTTGAATGCACAGAAGACCGAGGTGATTTCAAGTTCATCTGTGGAACCCTGGGATTATAATCATGTGCTTGAGCTCTACAGTGCATTGAGATATGTTGATCATCTCGGGCAGACAAAATCAGATGTCCTCGGGCTCATGGGATACCATATCGGTTCAAAAGCAGAATTCAATATGTTTTTGAATGAAGAACCCCCGGAAAGTGTGCCCGAGCAGTATCTCGGAACCTATGTCAGGGCGCATATGGCTTTTAGAAACCTGCTTTCAAATAAAGCCAACGGACACTACACAGCGCTCTTCTATTCCGATTACGGACTCCTCATAGAGTTGTATCTGGATTCAAGCGATGATGTCCATCTGAAATTCGTCCAGGGGGCGGGACTGGAATTATACGACATCGCCCAGAATGCCCAGCTTTCCCCGAACCTGGATACTTTGGGGGCCAGAATATCCAAACTTGCAGAGGACAAGATAAGTTACGCACAGCAGTGTATCAAGGACCTGCTTAGAGTGCTGCTTGACCAGATTCTTGATATGATAGGTGGGCCTCTGGTGGACCTCTTTAGTGTGGGGCAGGGTTCAATTGGACTGATCCAGGACCTGGAAGATCTCAAGTATTACTATGACCAGGGTGATTGGGTAATGGTGACACTGACATCCATTAAAATAGCGCTTGGAGTGATAGGCATCACTCTTGCAGGGGTTGCACTTTTTGCCTGGGCTGCGGGTGCGGCTACCATTCCGGGTCCGGGTTGGATAGTGGCTGCGGTCCTTGTCATAATCGCTGTAATCGTGATACTCGTGGAGTTCATCTACAAGTATTTCGAGGCACAGCAGGATGAGGAGGAGCTTGATGCAACTGATAAAGTATGGGATGATTTCGGAAACAGGATGTACGACTGGAAGTATAAAACCGAGCACTACAAGAAATACGGAACCCGCGTGATGTATCTTGGGGAGGATCCCAACAAGACAGAGGACCATGTGGATTGGGGCCGTAAACTGTATAACAGTTATAAACTTTCCACATCCACTGCCACAATAACACCAAGTACCTATTAATCCTGAGATAGGACATACCACACCTCCATCGCGGGGATGTGCAAGTTTTGTGCATCCCCATTTTTTCTCCAAATACCTTAAGTACACATATTTCTATTCGGGTGCCGTAAATAAGCCCTAGCACATTTTAAATAAAGGGGTGGGGCATGCGCTGATTGTGATAGTGTTCAAATGAGACGGTAAAGACAAGATTGGAGGGAGAGCCAATGGTAATTGCCGAAGTCAAAATAAAATTGAAAAAAGGAGTAGCTGACCCTGAAGGGGCAAACACAAAAAAGACGCTGGAGCTTTTGGGATTCGATATTGCCGATGTGAAATCGGTTAAGGTGTTCGAGATTCACCTTTCAACCGACAATCGGGATGAGGCCCGGCAAAAGGTAGAAGAAATGTGCCAGAAACTCCTTGCAAATCCCGTGATTCACGAGTACTCGATTACATTTTCATGAGTGTGAAAGAGATGAGTTCTGAAGATTATAAGAGATTGTTTTCCAAAAGAGAACAACTTTCTGTTCCGGTATACGATATTGACCTAAAGAATGCATCCGACTCAGATTTGGAACAGCTTTCTTTGGAGACTGGAATCGGTCTTTCCATGGATGAGATGAAAAGGGTGCAGGATCACTTCAGGGAAAAGAAAAGAAATCCAACAGACATCGAGGTTGAAGCCCTTGGCCAGGCATGGTCAGAGCACTGCTGCTACAAATCCTCCAAGGTCATATTAAAGGAGCATGTCTTCGGAATCGATGCCCCCCAGAATATACTTGTTATATCGGAGGATGCAGGGGTTGTTGAATTCGATGACGATCATGCATATGTTGTAGCCCTTGAAAGCCACAATCACCCCTCTGCAATCGAGCCCTACGGCGGCGCCGCAACAGGTATAGGCGGCATTGTCAGGGATGTGGTCTGCATGGGAGCCCAGCCTGTGGCCTTCATCGACCCCCTCTTCTTTGGACCCCTGGATTATCCCTATGAAAAACTTGCCAAGGGAGTGCGGCATCCAAAGTACCTGTTCTCGGGAGTGGTTGCAGGAATCAGGGATTACGGAAACAGAATCGGTATCCCCACAACAACTGGCATGGTGTATTTCCATGAGGGTTATGTGGGCAACTGCATAGTCAATGTCGGCTGCGTGGGTATCGCAAAAAAGGAAAATATAATAAGGAGCAGAGTGAAGGAGCCAGGCAATCTCTATGTGCTTTTAGGAGGAAGGACGGGAAGGGACGGAATCCACGGCGTTACCTTTGCCTCGGCAGTGCTTACCGAGATCTCCGAGTCAGAATCCAGAGGTGCTGTGCAGTTAGGCGATCCCATTACAAAGGAGCCCACGATCCACGTATGCCTGGAGGCCAATGAAAAAGGTCTTTTGGATGGAATGAAGGACTTAGGAGGAGGAGGCCTTTCGTGCGTTGTGGGAGAGATGGCTCTTGCTGCGGGATATGGTGCCGAGGTTCAGTTGGAAAAAGTCCCCTTAAAAGAGGAGGACATGGTACCCTGGGAAATCTGGGTCTCGGAATCCCAGGAAAGGATGATGTTTGCAGTAAAACCTGAGAACCTTGACGAGGTGCTTTACATCTGCAAAAAATGGGATGTGGAGGCAAATGTAATAGGCAATGTCATCCCCGAAAAAACGCTTCGGGTCTTCTGGGGTGATGAGAAGATATTTGAGATGGATTTGGAATTTTTAACGGGAGGCCCTTCCTACTGCCGCGAGTATAATGTCCAAAAGGTTGAAGAGAAATTCGAAGAGAAAATTCCACCTGAGCCCGAGGATCTGAATGTAATGCTGCTTTCACTTTTGGCCTCCCAGAACATAGCAAATAAGGAATGGGTGATCAGGGTATACGACCATGAGGTGAGGGGAGCAACAGTTGTAAAACCAATGCAGGGAAAAATAGGTTTTCAAACCCATGGGGATGCTTCTGTTCTAAAACCTCTGGAACACTCCTTCCGGGGTATGGCCTTAACCTCTGATGTCAATCCTTCGCTTCTGGAGGTGGACCCTTACTGGGGTGCCTGCTCTGCAATAGACGAGATATGCAGGAACCTGGTTTCCGTGGGAGCAAAACCTCATTCCCTTGCAGACTGCCTCAATTTCGGTAATCCGGAAAAACCGGAGCAGCTTGGGGATTTCTACGAAGCTGCTCGCGGTCTCGGAGACGCTGCAAAGTCCCTAGGCATTCCCTATGTTTCAGGCAATGTTAGCTTCTACAACGAATCAAAAACAAGTGCAGTTCCACCAACACCTACTATTCTCGGAGTAGGCATTGTGGAGGATATCAGAAAATGCATAACAGTGGATTTTAAGAAAGAGGGTAATCCAATTTATCTGGTAGGCCAAACAAAAGACGAGCTGGGAGGCTCGGCTTACCTTAATTTACAAAATGGAAGAAGTATAAATGTTCCCAAAGTGGATTTTGACAGGAAAAAAAAAGCAATAGATTCAATGCTTGGGGTAATTGACAAGGGTATCGCAGCCTCATGCCATGATATCTCTGACGGAGGTCTTGGAGTTGCCATTTCCGAGATGGCAATAGGTGGTTGTCAAGGAGCAGAAATCGACATATCCGATATTGCCGAGCTTCGAAACGATATAAAACTATTTTCGGAATCAAACACAAGATGGCTTGTTGAGGTAAAGGCGGAAAAAGAAAAGGAATTTGAGGAGCTTTTGAATGTTGCTTTCTTCAAAATCGGCAAGGTAGGTGGCACGAGATTGAAGATAACAGATAAGGACAAAGTGGTTGTGGATTTGGATTTGGAGGAAATCCGGAGCGCATGGAACAACACACTTTGGGAGCAGATGGGTTAGGGGGTGTCAAGATGAGGGTAGAGGATATCAGGGTTTGTATACTTCGAATCGAGGGTACCAACTGCGAGCAGGAAACGTTCAACTCCTTTGAAAGGCTCGGTGCCAGACCCGAGTTCGTGCACTTAAAACAGCTCACATCTTCCGATATTCATGACAATGAAAAAAGAAAATTATCTGACTATCAAATAATAATGATACCCGGGGGTTTCTCCTCTGGTGACTACATTAGAGCAGGAGCTATCTTTGCTGCAAGGATGAAGAGCAAACTTAAGGATCAACTCGTGGATTATGTAAAAAATGGTTATGCCATAGGGGGAATCTGTAACGGCTTTCAGGTACTGGTTGAGCTGGGTCTGCTTCCTGCGTTCGGAAAGGTCATGAGCGAGCATCCCGAAGCAGTTCTTGCAACCAATGAATCGGACAGGTTCGAATGCAGGCCTGCACTTTTAAAGCATGAGAATTCCGGCAAGTGCGTTTTTACAAAGAACATCCCAAAGGAGAAGGTGATGATTGCACCCTGCGCCCATGCGGAAGGCAAGTTCCTATTCCCCTCTGAAAAAAAGGATGAACTTCTTAAACGGCTTATAGAAAACGATCAGATTGTATTTCGATATGTGGATGATAAAGGAGACTATGCAGGTTATCCCTGGAATCCAAATGGCGCGTTATATAATATAGCCGGAATCTGCAACCTGGAGGGTAATGTATTTGGCATGATGCCCCACCCTGAAAGAGTGTTTTACAAGTACACGCATCCTGACTGGATGAGGGAAAATACCCATGATTGGGAAGGGGACGGAAAGGCGGTTTTCGAGAGTGTTGTGGGGTATACTGAGAAGAAGTTTTAGATTATATTAAACATTTTTTTATCGATACTAACACTTGTGTTATATAACACTTGTGTTATTATATAATTCAAATCCTTTTCAGATATTCCTTAAGGATTGGATCCACCAGTTCATAATGACGATCTTTTTTTATTACCAAACCATACTTCTGAAGCCTATCAAGATAAACATAGATATTCTTCACATTGGATTCCTTTGAAATTTCAGGAGGGGTTCTATAACCCATAGCTAAACAGTTCAATACATTTTGAGTTTTACTACCCAGTTTTACCAATTGTTTTTCAATCATGTGATAAATAGGACTTTTTGGTGATAGAATCTCTTTATATACATTTCTCGCAGTGTTCAATTGGACCGTTTTATTTTCTCCCACAATGTCACATACTCTCAAGCCAACCCAATTCAAATATAAAGGAAAGCCCCCTACTTTTTTGTAAAAATATTGCGCGCTACTATCAGTGATTTTTCGACCTGCATCATTAAATCTAGTTTTTAAAAATTCAATGCTGGTTTTTTTATCAAAAGGTTCAACATATATTACCTCCGCTCCTCCAGCCAAAGGATTATTCGGATCAGCAAAAATATCGTCCATCATCCCGATGGAACTCCCGGTATAAATATATGAAACATTTTTTTGGTTCTTGATCTTATTTCTGAAGTTAGCATGAAAACCTCCCCTAGAAAAGGAATACATTGCTGTATCTTGAAATTCATCGAACATAACAACACATTTTTTATCCAATTTATTTGGTAGTTCAATTGTTCGATCAAATAGGGTTTCAATTTCCTCGCTTGAGAGGACCTTGTGAAAAGTGGTTTTGTCAAACTCTAATCTGAAACGTAAATAATCTTGTAAAGAGGTCCCAACCTCAATGGCTTTCAACCGCCCCAATGCCTCTGACATCGCAGATATTGCTTCTGTAAATCCTTTTTTAAGCCTCTCCCCAAATCTTTTCATTAATCCCAATGAGTTAATCTGGGCTTCAATAGTAGCATTGCCATAGACCTTTAGAAAGGCCACCAGATCTAGACCTTCACAATCAATACTGATGGGTAATATCTCTTCTTTAGGTAATTTCCAATCAAGATAGGATAGGATTGATGATTTTCCCACACGACGCGGACCGATTAGGACAACATCGTTTTTCACTCCTTCCATTATTGTCAATAATCTTAACAGGATTCGATTAATCTCTTCTTCTCTGTCATAAAAATGCTTCGGTAGCACAGGTCGTCCGAATGAAAATTTGATGGGTTTCATACTAACACTAGTGTTACATAACACTTGTGTTATATATAAATTTAACTGTTCTCATTTTCTCGTGAATTGCCCATGGAACCCAAATGGCGCCCTTTACAACATCGCCGGAATCTGCAATGAAGCAGGTAATATCTTTGAGATGATGCCCCATCCTGAAAGGGTTTTTTACAAGTACACCCATCCAGACTGGATGAGGGAAAATGCTCATGATTGGGAAGGGGACGGGAAAGTGGTTTTTGAGAGTGTTGTGGGGTATACTGAGAAGAAGTGTTAATCCCTTTTTAATCTGAAGAATCCTACCTGAACTTCCCTCCAGTCAACCTCTCGTACAACCCGATATAAAGCTCGCTCACCCGCTCAGTCATATCATCAGGCATTGGCGGGATATCAGGCTCTGACTCCCCCTTTTTTCTCGCGGTCTCAAGGGTTTCAAGGTAGCTCGTGCTTCGGTAATGCTGCCTCACATATTCTTTGCTCATCTCCACGAACTTTCCTTCCCCGTACTTTTTCGCGTCCCAGAACCTGTCCTCATCCGCTGTTCCAAAGGTATCGATGAGCATGAGTTTTCTATCGCTGTCAAATGCGAATTCCTTTTTCCCGTCAACATGAATAAGCCCCCTTTTTGCTACATCCTCCCCGATCCTCTCATCCAATTTAAGGACGGTATCCTTGATATTTTGGAATTCCACTGCAGTCAAACCCGCCATGTCCATGGCCTCTTCGATGGTCAACTTTTTATCGAATTCCTCAAGCTTAGTTGTGGTCTCAAAGAAAGGCTCGGGAAGTTTTTCTCCGTAAACTGGAGTATGGCCCGCGGGAAATCCAACATCTTCGGGTTTCACATCCCCGCTCTTCAACCTGTCCAAAAGCGACCCAGCCACATAGTATCTGCATATGAACTCCAATGGGATGAGGTAGTTTTTGGTTGTCGGTGTTAGTTTTGCATAATCCCTTTCCACATTCACCTTTTTCACTTTCATCAAATTAGGTCCGTTAAGTCCCTCAAAATGAGTGAGGATTCCCAGGTCCTTTGCCACCTCAAACCAGTGCGCGCTTGTCCTGCACAAGCTCTCCCCTTTGAAGGGAACCATGGTTGGAATAACTTTGTCGAAAACCGAAATCTGATCAGTG
>CBDVCK010000061.1:0-15231 GCA_965372465.1 uncultured Thermoplasmata archaeon
GGTCCCGGGTTCAAATCCCGGCGCCCCGATTCTTTCTCCCCACCCTACCCAATAGTTATTGAACATATCTAAGACTGAGCCTCCGTCGCTCCAGTAATTGTCCCACTGGTGCCAACCGTCTTCATAGAATTCGATCCAGACATGGTCCTCCCCTAGTAAAAGTACACCTGCTGCAGGAATCAGGACTGTTCGGGCAGCAGCCGTGCTTAGGTCCTGCAGTTCGCCGCAGTTGCCGTTATGGTGATGAGCGATTCTCACGGGTTGGATTGGTCTTTCGCTGTCCGAGACCTCCTGCTGATTCAAAATCAAGGTCTTACCCACCCAGTTGCTCACCCTGATAATAGCATGTTCCCCGTAGGTAAAGGGGCGTCTATTATCAAGTCCCGTTTCCTTGAAAGAGCTGTAGTTCCCACCAGGGGCGAACCAGGTTGTTCCATTGAAAAGAACCTTCACATCTTCAAGAAGATCCTTTAAAAGGGGAGGATTAACTTCCGGGACTGGGTAATCGTCCACCCCATCGTTTGGGTCCCCACTGTTATCAGCCGGATACGATTCATCTGCATGATAAAACAGGTATTCCCGCCAGAATCTGCCGCCCTGCGCGGGGTCTGTTGGATTACCGGAATTAGGATGGATATAGAAAACCTCCTCGTCTGTGATTTTCGGATGAACGAGGTACCAATAGTAGATGTCCCGTGGAAGCTCCCTAACGGTTATGTTTCCCACTTCGCCGAAATTATATCGAGTGGTTGTATAATCCCCCTTTTCAATAACTTCCACGTAATCCAGATAGGAGTCAACCTCGTAGATCAACTGAGCATTATCAACAAGAAGCTGGGACTGGTTCAGGCTCATTGCCTTAAGATTTTCAAGGGGTATATGGGCGATTGAAAACCCTATTTCATCCTTGTATTTCTGTGCCGAATTCAGTATGAGGTCGGCATATCTGTCCATATGATATTCAGTTCTGTAATTGACCATGAGCTCCTTGGGGTAATAATTATATCCTTCGGCCACCTGATAAGAGCTCCAGATAAGCCAATCCGCATTTGAAGCAGTTCCTGAATTCATGTAGAAGAATATCATCCCACTCTGTCCTCCCACAAGAAGGTCTGGCCGGCTGTCCCCATTCATGTCGGCAATGCAAGGTGCGGTGCCGTACTCTGGGTTTATGCCGTTGTAATAGGTTAGATCCTCAGCCCAGAATGCCTGTGTACTGGAACCAATGTTTCTATAAAAATATAATGTGGCAAGGTCCCCGTCTCCCACACTGAGGTCGAAATCACCGTCGTCATCCATGTCTGCAAAGGATATGGGTCTGTCGTCCTCCTCCCCTGTGTTTAGAAAATAATCAAATTCCCATTCAGCAGATTCTGGGGTTCCAATATTCTCGTAAAACGTGATTTGACCATCCGCTGCACCCACTGCAAGGTCAAAATCACCATCGGAATCCAAATCTGCCAATGATGGATGACTGTTGCCGTCAACCTGGGCAACGCTGATCACTTCGTGAGGCCCCCATATGGCTTGTGTGGGTGATCCAATGTTTTCGAAATAAATCACAGCTCCCAGGTCATATCCCACGATGATGTCATTATCTAAATCAGCATCCATATCGGCAATGGCAAGTGCCGTTCTTCCAAGCGAACTTAGATATTCGGTGTTGAGGTATGAATACATATCGTTATTTATTGTGAAGACCGGTCTATGACGGGTACCGACATTTTCAAAATAGTATAAGGCTTCATCCTGGGAGCCGCATGATAGATCCAAATCCCCGTCATTATCCATATCTGCAAAAACCGGAGAAGCAAAATCTCCTACGTCAATTGCAGTATCCCCAAGCTCAGCAAATTTCTTTGCCAAATCCTCGTATAGCCAGTCTGGTACCTGATCCAGGGAGTCCTTTGCCTTTTGTGTAAGACCGGCTTCAAGGGAGGGTAATACCATCTCAACAATCGTACCCTGCTCAATGTCAAAGTAGGCGAAATATTCCTCACCAGGAGGAATCTCAACTATCTTTGAAATGGAAAGGATATTTTCCCAGGGGGCTTCCGCTTCCGCGTTTTGAATGATATCCGATGCCGGTAAGCTAAGCAGACTAATTAACATGAATGTGTTCATTATAACGGCATAAGATCTTTTCCCCATGAATATCACCTCCGTTTTACACGGAATAGTTTGAGTAAATATGATAGAGGTTGTGCGTGGTATATTAACCTCGCATTCTATTAATTAATGTGAAGCAAACTATATATGCATTTGCGTAAAAGTAGGATGGCAACCACTGATTTCTCAGTGGCGGGAAGGGAAGATGCCTGTAAAAAACACCACAGCTTTTAAATGGTAGATGTGCTATTGAGCCCAGGGATTCATATGAATTATGTTATATTCAGTGTGGAAAAAACCCAGGCGAGCAAGATCAACCAGATTCTAAGAGACGACCTAATTTCAAGGCAGAGCATATCTATTAGGGACGCTTCAGCCCTTAACATCGAAAAAGATGTAAGATACGTTCTAATAGAGGGAACAGAAGAGGCATTGAAGAAGGCAGATGAGCTTTTTTCGGATGTGGGTAAAAAAACCGACTCTGAAGAAGCAAAGAACATATACGACAAAATTAAAAGCGAGGAAAGCGACGCGGCTTCGGGCGTGGGTCTCATCTTCGGGGACTGATTTTTCCCAACTCCATATACAGGAATCCCTTTTTTGGGGTGGATCACCTCAATCCAGCATGAACTAAAAGACCATCTTTTGTTATGTCCACCAGTTGTTTGCCTGTGACATGCTTTGTGCCCCGCATTTTAAGGACTTCCAAGAACTTGCGTCTAACGGCTTTCTCCTCTGGATAAGAGAGTATGATGATCCCATCCACCATGTAGCCTTCTATGCTTTTGGGTATTTCATCGTAACTCAGCTCTGCCGTCACTATCGATGAACAGTTGAAGCCTTTTAGGAACTCGAAAAGATCATGCAGAAACTCCCTGGTGGTCCCTTTTTCGTCAAGTGCGGCCTTAATCGGTGTGATGGGGTCTATTACAACCCTCTGAGGTTCGTACTTTTCAACGAACTGCTTGATTCTGGGTAGTAATTTTTCGGGTTCCTCAAATAAGCTCTTTCGAATCTCTAAAAATACGATCTTCTCCTTATCAATAGCAGCTTGATCATAGAAAGTGAACTCCGAAAGGAACTTCTGTACAACCCATCTGGGTTCCGAAATCGCTGTAATGTAAATACCAACATCACCTTTTTTTGCACCGTTGAATAGGATTTGGACCGCCAACGTTGTTTTTCCTGTACCAGGCTCCCCTCCAATCAAAACTGTTGAAGGAATGGGAAATCCGCCGGAAACGAGCTTATCCAAGCCGGTAATACCTGTCTCTCTTCTTTGTATTGCCATTTACATTAACCTCCTGGAAACCACATATAAACCGGTATTTAAATTTCAGTATGAATGATTTTTTTTTTCGATTCGGATAAAGTACATATCACTTCATATTTTAAATCTTTTACGTTATTCTCTTAGAAATGAATTTCGGTATGACAATTCCTGAGGTTTTATTGGTTTTAACCGAATTTAAAATCATATAACAAAACCGATTTATTCATCCTAAAAATACGTTGAGGTTAAACCCATTCAATATCCCCTTCAAAAAGATTTATAATACTAGACGCAAATACCCTCCAAGATATATGGGGGAGTGTAAGATATGTTTAAAGCTAAAATAAAAGCAGAGACCTTAAGAGAGGTAGTTGAGGTTATTTCGGCATTGGTTGACGAGGCTAAGTTCAATATCAAAACAGATGGTATCAGCCTGAGGGCTGTTGATCCCGCCCATGTGGCGATGCTTGATTTGATTCTCAAGAAGGATGGATTTGAGGAGTTCAAGGCCAAGGAATGTGAGCTGGGCATTGACATTGATAAACTCAAGGAAGTGCTGAAACTTGCAAGTTCTGGAGACGTCCTCAATATTGAGCATGATGAAGATAAGAACAGATTGATTTTGGATGTGGGCAACATCACAAGGAAGATGGCTCTGGTGGATACCGCGGGAATGTCCGATCCAAAGGTTCCAAATCTGAATCTACCTGCTAAGTTGATTATTGATACAAACGAGCTTAAACGAGGTCTTCGAGCAGCCGAAGCGGTATCGGATCATGTGGCCTTGATCGCGTCCACGGACAGTTTCGAAATGGTGTCGGAAGGTGATACCGATTCCGTGAATCTCAAGCTTCCAAAGGCATTGCTAAAGGAACTGGACTGCAAGGAGAATCAAAAGAGCCTGTTTTCATTGGACTATTTCTCAACCATGGTAAAGGCAACGGGGAACGCTCCTGAGGTGACATTGTATATCGGCACTGATTACCCAATCAATTTGGAATTCGATATAGCAGGCGGAAACGGACATGTAAAATACCTTTTAGCTCCGAGGATTGAGAGCGAATAAATCCTTGAATCTTTTTTATGAATCCATTGGGTAGCAGACCTTGGAAAGGGATTTTCTTTCAAGCTCTATTTTACCCTCTGCAGCCAATTTTCTTACATGGTAGTTGGCAAGCTGGCGGGAAATGCCGTTTACAACGGCTATATCCTTTACTGTGATGCCCGGGCTTTCCATGATACTTTTTTGTATGGCATCGTAGATACTGGGATTCTTTACACCGTTTCCTGGAATTTTCACTCCCTGTGGATAGAAGAACTTGTGCCTGCCGTCACTCCAGGATTTGACCAGCCCTTCCTTTTCCAATATATTTAGATGGTATGTGAGGGTACCATTTGGAAGTTCCAGATTATTCTTTATGGTGGTATAATTGTCTCCTGGGTTGATCTTTATATAACCAAAAATTTGCCCTCTAACGAAATGATCAAGTATGTCCTTTTTGGAAATCTTTGTGTAAAGTGGCAGGAATATAAGACTGAATAGGGCGATTTTACCCACTTCGGTTATAGCAAAAACTGATAGTCCAATCAGGATTCCGATCAATGTGAGAAGGGCCCATGGAAAGGCACTCCAGAACTCGTTATCCTTGTCCGGATTATCAACTACCACTCCTATCGCCTCTGGTTCCGAACCTTCAGGTTCACCATTTATCCTGGTATATATATGATGCTCACCATTTTTTACATTTGTGGTGTCCCATTCCAATACCCAGTAAGGCTCTCCATCCTCGGGTTCCACGAGGGTGGCATCCTGCCATTCCCCATCATCGATTCTTATCTGTACAGATTCGATTTCTTCATTACCGGTTGGATCCCATGCTTGAATTTTGATTTCCGTATTACCACTAACACTGTCCCCTTCCTCAATATCCTGTATCTCCCTTTGCATGGGGCTGGGAGGAACATTGTCCACATAGACTTCAATTACGTCATGTCCGTCATCCTGCCCATCAAAAACAATAGCGGTGATATCATGCCATCCATCATCAACCTCTGTTGTATCCCATTCGTAATACCACCATTGCCCCTCATGGTCAGTGTGATTGTAGGTTGCATTTCTTAGATGGCCGCCGTCTATTTTAACCCATACATCCTGTATCTCGCTCAGGTTATCCGCGTCCCAGGCAACCATCCAGATAACTATGGTACCGCTCACTGTTGCACCATGGTCTGGTTCTACAATCTCTATGCTTGGAGCATGATTCTCAGGTTCGTTGTCCACAAGAACCTCTATGACGTCATGTCCGTCATCCTGTCCATCAAAAACAATGGCGGTGATATCGTGCCAACCGTCATCCACTTCAGTGGTATCCCATTCGTAGAACCACCATTGACCTTCATGGTCAGTGTGATTGTATGTGGCATTTCTTAGATGGCCGCCGTCGATTCTGACCCAAACATCCTGAATCTCGCTCAGGTTATCTGCATCCCAGGCTACCATCCAAATCACAATAGTACCACTTACTGTGGCTCCGTGATCTGGTTCTACAATCTCTATGCTTGGAGCATGATTCTCAGGTTCGTTGTCCACAAGAACCTCTATGACGTCATGTCCGTCATCCTGTCCATCAAAAACAATGGCGGTGATATCGTGCCAACCGTCATCCACTTCAGTGGTATCCCATTCGTAGAACCACCATTGGCCTTCATGGTCAGTATGATTGTAGGTTGCATTACGAGGAGCTCCGCCATCGATTTTTACCCAAACATCCTGTATTTGGCTCACGTTATCCGCGTCCCATGCAACCATCCAGATAACTATGGTACCGCTCACTGTTGCACCATGGTCTGGTTCAACGATTTCAATTGTAGGAGCATGATTTTCAGGTTCATTATCCACTATTACTTCAATTAAGTCATCACCATATTCCATACCATCATACACTATTGCCCCAATGGAATGCCAACCGTCTTCTACCTCGGTTGTGTCCCATTCAAAGTACCACCACTGTCCTTCGGCATTTGTGTGATTGTAGGTAGCATTATGCCAAGGACCGCCATCAAATCGGGCCCATACATCCTGTATTTCGCTGAGATTATCCGCGTCCCATGCAACCATCCATATCATGACAGTACCGCTTACTGTAGCTCCATGGGCGGGTTCCATAATATCTATAGTTGGAGCGTGGTTATTGTCAACTTGAACCTCGATGACATCATGTCCTTCTTCAATGCCATCGTATACCTCGGCCCTGACATCGTGCCAACCCTCCTCCTCTAAGGTGGTATCCCATTCAAAGTACCACCACTGTCCTTCGGCATCAGTGTGATTATAGGTGGCATTATTCAAAATACCGCCATCAAATTGGACCCACACGTCCTGAATTTCGCTGAGATTATCCGCGTCCCATGCAACCATCCATATCATGACAGTTCCACTTACTGTAGCTCCATGGGCGGGTTCCATAATATCTATAGTTGGAGCGTGGTTATTGTCAACTATAACCTCAATTGTATGACTTGCATCATCGGTTCCGTCAAAGACAATTGCTGTGATATCGTGCCAACCCTCCTCCATCAAGGTGGTATCCCATTCGTAATACCACCACTGACCTTCGGCATCTGTATGATTATACGTGGCATTATACGAGGGACCGCCATCAAATCGGACCCACACATCCTGGATTTCACTGAGATTATCCGCGTCCCATGCAACCATCCATATCACGACGGTACCGTTGACAGTCTCTCCATGAGAAGGCTCCATAATCTCGATTCCGGGGGGTGTATTTGCCGCAACCGGAGATAAAATCACAAAGCATGTGGAAATCAACAGCCAGATTACCACAAAAAACGTCCTAGAAAAATCTGATTTAGCGCCCACTTTTGTTATTTTTGACATTATCGTCACCGTTGTTTAAAATATGATTATCCTTATAAATAATGTTTGGAACTCGATTTTATTAATATTAAAGCTTTCGTAGGATTAATATAAAAAAATCATTCTACTGTGACGCTCTTTGCCAGATGGCGGGGTTTATCGATTTCGCATTTTCTCTCTCTTGCAACATAATAGGCAAGAAGCTGCACAACTACCGAAATCGGGATAGGAGAAAACAAAACAGGCACCTCGGGAATATAAATTACTTTATCCGCTATTTTTTCAAGCTCGGTATCGTCCTGAAAACCTATTGCGATAACAGGGGAACCTCTTGCAGAAACTTCGCTGATATTCCCAAGCATCTTTTCGTAGGTATGGTCTTTGGGTGCGATTGCAACAATAGGTGTCTTTGGTGTGAGAAGTGCCAAAGGTCCATGTTTCAGCTCGCCAGCAGGATATCCTTCGGCATGGATATAGGAGATTTCCTTGAATTTTAAGGCACCTTCCAAAGCAGTTGGGTAGTTGATGTTTCTGCCAATATAGAATACATCTGTTGCATCAATCATGGTCTGCGCGCATTTTTCTATATAGTCCGAATTGTCCAATACACTTTGCACGTATCTCGGTAATTTTCTGAGAGTGGATGTGAGTTCTCGAATTTTATCATATTCTAATGTCCGTTTTATGAGGCCCAGAGTGATGCCAAGAATGTACAGTGCTACCAACTGGGTGATGTAGGTCTTTGTGGCCGCAACACCGATTTCAGGTCCTGCTCTGGTGTAGAACGTATAATCCGCTTCCCTTGTAATACTGCTTCCTACGACATTTGTGATGGCAATAGTCATGCTGCCTCGCCTTTTTGCCTCTCTTGCTGCAGCCAAAGTATCTGCGGTTTCACCGCTTTGTGTAATGAGAACCACTAATGTATTCTCATGAACAGGAGTAGAATACCTGTACTCCGAGCCCATCTCCACTACAACAGGAACCTTGGAAAAATTTTCAAGGATGTACTTACCCACGATACCTGCATGATAGGATGTTCCGCAGGCCACTATTTTAATTGTATTGAATTTGCCGTCCATAAATTCGTTTAACGTAAGATCAGGTATCCTGCCCAAAAGGGAGTTATGAATTGCGGTGGGCTGCTCGAAAATCTCTTTAAGCATGTAGTGGTCGTATCCTCCCTTTTCTGCATCTTCCACATTCCAATTAACTGATTCAACATTTCTGGATTTTTGCTCACCTGAAATTGTGGTGATCTCAAAACCATCTTTGGTCAGTTTTACAACCTCATTGTTCATGACATAAGCCACTTTATTTGTATAATCCAAAAGCGCTGCAATGTCTGAGGCGATAAAATTCTCTCCGCTACCGATTCCAACCACAAGGGGGCTTTCGCATCTTGCTGCGATTATCTTATCTTTTTCATCTTGGTGGATCACGGCAATGGCGTAGGAACCTTTAACCTGTTTCAGGCTTTTTTTAACAGCCTCCTCCAAATCTCCATTGTAATGTTTCTCTATTAAATGAACAAGGGTTTCGGTATCCGTTTCCGAGGTGAAGGTATGACCTTCTGATATAAGTTCCCTTTTAAGTTCGAGGTGGTTCTCTATTATTCCATTGTGTATGATTCCTATCTTGCCATGGCAATCAAGAAATGGATGGGCATTCTCCTTCGAGGGTTTTCCATGTGTGGCCCACCGTGTGTGGCCCAGGCCTATTTTTCCGTGTATATTAGGCAAGTTTTTTCGTAAATTATCTATCATACCTTTATCCTTAAAGCATACAACTTCGTTGTCTATTACCGCCAGACCTGCGGAATCGTATCCCCGGTATTCAAGACGTTTTAGAGCCCGAAGCAAAATAGGGGCGGCTTCGGAATCCCCTACATAACCGACAATTCCGCACATCAGTTACACTTCCTTAACACACATGATCTGTGGATTTTCAAACCACTACACTTTTATTCGGGAATGTTCCTTCGAGTCTGTTTGATGATGAGATTTTACACTTGGCACCTATTACTACTCCTGGGCAGGCGATGACTTGATCCCCGATTTCAGAGTCTTCTCCTATTATCGTCCCGATATCCTTTACAGTATGATGTCCATATTCCGTTTTAATTAGAGCTTCACCGTTATGGGTGGCAAAATGCGATCCAATCCGCACTCCCTCCCCAATTACCGAGTTTGAAATCGTGGAGGAGCTGCCAACCTGTACATGGTTCATTAGAACGCTGTGTTTTATTAGTGTGAACGGCTGAATAAGTACATTATCTCCAATGCTTGTGGAAGGGTATATACACACATTTGGCCCAATATCACATCCTTTGCCAATGACCACCGGCCCTACGATATAGGCCCCTGATCGAACCGTACTTTCCTCCCCGATAAATACCCGACCTTTGATTTGCGCACCGTCTTCGATATTTCCTGCAGTGCCCAATTTCGCGTCCGAGATAGCTAATCCATTTACATGAAGTATGTCCCATGGGAAAACAGCATCTATCCATTTTCCTATACCTCTGATTCCGGAGATCTTTTCTCCCCTCTCGATTTGGTTTTGAACCACGGCGGAAAGATCGTGTTCCCCTTTTTCGCCAACAGACCTTATTGTATCAAAAATCCCTGGTGTAAACCGATATATACCGGTGCTTATTAGATTGCTCAGATTTTCATGGGGTTTTTCAACTATCTTGGTTACTATCCCTTTTTCCAGGAAGAGAACTCCGTATTTTGAAGGCATTTCGCTTTCGGCGATAAGTAACGAGTTTTCGGTTTTACTTTCGCAAAGATTTGAGACCTCTTTGGGATCAATGAGGTTATCTCCAGGCAAGACAAGAAAATCCGAATCTATCTCCTTTTCCGCTTGTAGAAGAGCATGGGCGGTTCCCAGCGGTTTTGATTGGGTGACGTACTTGATATCCACGCCGAATTTTTTACCATCCTCAAAATAGCTCATAATGCGCTCTTTTTTATAACCAACCACGATCACTATATCTTTTATCCCGTTCTGGGCAAGGGCTTCTATGACATATTCGATTATCGGGCGGTTGACAATGGGTATCATCACTTTTGGTGTTGATACCGTAAATGGTCTCAGTCTTGTGCCTTCTCCTGCAGCAAGGATTACGGCCTTCAATTTCGGTCCCTCCTTTGGGAATGCGATGTTATTTAAGTTATAGCATATAAGCTTTCTCTTGTGGGTCTTTCGGAGGCAAATTCCCAAATAAGCGACATTAATTTATATCAGTGAGAGCATTAGAAGATACGAACTTTGGTGTAAAAATGGAGAAGAAAAGGGAATTTAATCCGGAAGTGGCTGGTGCAGCGGTTGTGGGTTTTCTTGGAGGTGTGGCTGTGGGAAGGTATCTTTTGGACGAGATACTGGGGGAGGAGAAGGTAGAGGAGCTTTCAAAGGGGGGGAAGAGTATAATATACAAATGCCCCAAATGTAATGAAGTCCTAAAGGTCGGGGCAAATTACTGCTCAGGCTGCGGTATAGCCCTGGAATGGCATAAAAAATGAACTCACATACCTATCATGGATTTGATTTCACCCCAGAATTTTATAAGAAGCATGATAAGGAAGGGAAGGGAGATAAGTGATAAAGCGATGGCAATTGCCGCAACAATCATGGCTTGATTTCTTGCCTTCTTGGTCTTTTCTGTGATAAACCGCCTCATCTTCTTGTTCTCATCTTTTTGCTCTTCGCGCATTTTTTTAATCTCGGTAATCAATCCCCTATTGTTTCTCTCTAAATTGGCGACCTTGGCATCTGAATCGTAAACCTTTCTGTTCATGCGAAAAACGGTTTGTCTCATCTGCTCAACGTTCTGGAGCTTGTTGGAAATCTCAACTTCCTTTTTCTTGAGGTTATCGATATCAGTAGCCTGAATATAAAGGGTCTTTTTCAGACGCAGCATTTCCATTTCCTTTCTTTCGTCAAATATATCTCCCTTTTTTTGTGTATCCGGCTTTATCTCGATGCTGATATTGGTTGGTGTGCCGGTGGAGGGAATTGGAATATTTGTTGCGCTAGGAGCATCAATGGGTATGGATTTTTCAGGAGGCGGGGTATCCACTGGCGGCGGGGGCGGCTCTCCTAAGAAGAAAGAGCTCTCCAGACCCTTAATTCTCCCGGAATAATCAATAAAATCCTCACCTTTCTTCATTTTCAAACTTTCCAAATCGAACTTGGCTGCTCCATCCTTTCTTTCCTTAGATGATGATTCTCTTTCACCTGTCCAGGGTATAACCACAGATAACATTCTGATGGATTTGAGAGTATAATCCTTTTCCTGTCTTTCAGCATCCAAATGACTTATTTGTTTTGTATTTCCTATGTCCATGTCCACGTCCTTCTTGGCTTGATTTTTAGCCTCTTCATTGGTGTATGGATGGGAAGGAGGATATACGCAGATATGATCAAATCTTTTCTCCTTTATTTCCGAATCCACGACATCGTAATCCGCACTTTTGACATCGATTGTATTAGTGCTTGCCAACCCTCTGAAAAGGATGCATGTTGAATTGTCAGGGAGGATATATCCTTGAACCTCGAAGGGATAGTACGTGTAGAAAAGAGGGAAATCAGCCTCATCGATGTTTAACTCCTCTACATAATTCATATAAGAATCGATGTATACCCCTATATAAGTGGTAAATTCTCCTTCAGGACTTTTTTTATCTACTGAAGATGGTTCCTTATTATTTTCGTCCTGTACATTCTCTTTCGGCTTACTCTTTTTTTTGGGCATTATATCCTCTCCAACTACGGCATTTTTTTATTTGCATAACCCGAAACGGAAAGTGTCACCCTCACCTAAATAGATTGTGGTTTAATAATTTTAAGGCTAGATAGATGCTTGCTAACAAAATTAGGAAAAAATGAAGATATCTTGAGAATTTATATAAAAATTCAAGAAATATAAAACAAGAGTAATAATTATACTCAGAAATACCGACTCGGAAGGTTTTATTAATGATGAGAACATTACATCACTACCCAAAATTAGGTATCAAAATATAATTAATTGCTGAATCGGGGTAATAACATGCCGAGCGGACGGGAAATCAAGCTGAAAATATGCCTTATCGGAGAGGGCGCTGTTGGAAAAACAAGTCTGATAAAAAGATACGTTTATGATGCCTTCGAAGGTGATTATGTCACAACATTAGGCACCAAGATAACCAAGAAGGAGATGTCACTTTCTGATCCAAAGGATAACCAACCCGTAAATGTAACCATACTAATATGGGACATTATGGGACAAAAAGGTTTCAGAGAGTTACTCCAGGAGGCATATTTCTATGGTGCACAGGGATTGATTGCTGTGTGCGATATCACAAATAAAGAGACCCTTGAGGAACTTGAAGGTTGGATTGCATCGGCATTCAAGGTGATAGGAAACGTGCCCATAATATTCCTTGCCAATAAATCGGATCTAGAGGATCAAAGGCAGATCAGCATTGAAGACCTCGTAAAATTTGCTTCAAACTACGAAACAACAAGGTCTTATTCATCAAGTGCCAAGACCGGAGATAATGTTAACAAAGCCTTTGAGGAATTGAGCCAGGAGATTTTAAAAGAATAAAGCATTTTGGTGCTGGCACTATTTATTGCATGTAATTCATATATTTAATTCAAATAAAGTAAGAAGGAATGAGAGGAGCAGGCAATTCCCCGGTATCAATTGATACAGGTTGTTCTTCCTGACGCGTTGCCATTAACTATTTGTAATTTCGAAGCACAGCTTTCCAAGGATGCGTGCCAAACACCGAATGGTCTTAACACGCTACTCCTCTCAAGCAAAAGTATATTATTCGGGTTTTAAATATTTTTCGCTCCTGTGCCCAAAAATAATAATCACTTGAAAAAGTAACAGAATCATGTTTTTATAGTCCAATATATTCAATGATATTATAATAAAAACTTTTATCTAATAAAATCAGTATATTCTACCGTTGAAGAGTTGAAATTTACATGAGAAAAAGGATTTTTATTGCAATTTTCGTGGGAGTGTTCTTTGTTCAGGTCCTTTCGGGATGCACCTGGTTTTCCGAAGAAGATGAATACAGGGAAGGATTCGAAGAAACCGATTTTGTGGCCCCTCAGGTCCCATCCGATTCCCCACATCCCATAATAAACAGGCCAGATGTGAATGAATCCCAGCTTCCTCCGGGTTATAGCTATAATTTAGGCTGGGCCATGGGAGATGTATATGCACTGTGGGGAGGCTTTATCCAAATAAGCCTTGAAAATGCAGGTTCAAACGATGTATTCATCTACAGATATGGAATAGAGGTGAACTGGTCGTTTCCCACGGAATGGATATATGAGGAGCAGAATGTCCTGATTCCCAAGGGTGAGGAAGTAAAATTAGGGCTGGTTTATTTTGATGCCCCGGACGTACAAGGAGATGTTGAATATAACGTTATATTATCAATGTTTATAAAGGACAACGAGCTATTTGATGACCATGGAATCGAAAGCTGGTATGATAACGGCACGGTCCATGGCAAGGACAGTATAATGAATGTAAAGCCTTTAGGGACAGCTGAAGACATCAAACTCATTCATAATTACAAATACTACTTTGATAAACTGAAGGGCAAGGTGGATTTTGAAAATGCCAGGGTTCGCTCCACGGCATCCTCAATCATAGAAGCCTATCCAGGCAATTATAATATCTATCAGGTTCTGGCAATATTCGATTTCATGGTAAACGATCTCACCTACCTCTCGGATCCCGAGGGGAGGGATACCTGGGCCTACGCCGAGGATACGTTGGTTAAGTGGGGAGGAGATTGCGAGGACCTATCCATAGCCTTTACATCAATGATTGGATCCATTGGAGGTACCACAAGGATATATCTTACAAATACCCATGCCTTCTCGGCCCTTTATATCGGGGATGAAACCCAAAAGAACGAAATTCTTGATGCAATACGGCTTTACTATGGTACAGACCCTTATTTTGTAATATTCAAAGATGATAAAGGGTATTGGCTTGCCGCAGATCCAGCAGGTGTACTTTACATGGGAGGTCTTCCTGCAGATGCTGAACCTGCACTGGTATCTGAGATTCCAATTCAATTCGGTTTCAATTTTATAGATACAAAAGAAATGCATGTTGTTGATATTGTAGGGTAAGATGTCCAAATCATTTGATAATGGGCGGAGGAGGCGGGGGATTGGAAAAATTCCCAGAAGTTGAGATATCCTCATTTTCTTCCCAAAAAACCGCATTCTCCTGAGTAGATTTTGCTCCTTTTTTCTTAAACCCGATAACCAAAACCAGGATTACTGCAACAATGATTACTAAAACCAATAAGATCCAATAAAAATCTGATTTTTCGTCATAATCCTCATCCTCCACACCCACTACCTCAAATGTCACAACGATACTGTCGGTTTCCCCTTGACTATCTGAGACTATTATTGTCACTGTATGGATTCCGATATCCTTTTTCTCGGGTACAAATGAGATCTCACCGGTACGGGCATGGATTTCGAATAGGTCGGTGTCGTCATCAAAGCTCAGTTCGTCTCCAAGATCTATGTCAGAGGCCGAGACTTGATATACAAATGACTGGCCCACGGTTAGATTTACACCTTCCAGTATTTCTTGATTATCAACACGTGGAATTTGGGGAGGATCGTTTTCATTCACAACAGTGAAAATGATCTCCTGGTAATCCGACCCACCATTTTCATCAATAACCGAGATATTGACATAATGCATACCAACGTCGAAATTCGTGGGGATAAAGGAAATCTCACCTGTATTTGGGTTGATATCGAATAACGTTGTATTATCCGAAAAAGTAATGGAATCACCCCCATCGATATCGGAAGCTGTGATTGTCAGGGAAAACGGGATGTCCTCTGTTGCCTGCCATTTGCCAATTAAATCCAATTTTGGAGGGTCATTTACGTTCAGGATTCTGAATGTAATTGTTTCTGA
>CBDVCK010000062.1:0-14973 GCA_965372465.1 uncultured Thermoplasmata archaeon
CATATTTTTATTTATTTTTTTGATTGAATTTTTTGCTTGGGTTTTTTTATTATCATTATTTGGTTACATTATGGTATATTTTACGATTCGGAAACAAAAAAGAGGTGATTTTAGAATTTATACAAATGGTGTGGAAGGAGAGTGTTCAATCTATAAACCCTTGTTAGGATCACCTAGTTGGCATAGAAAGGGAAGGAAATTTATCTTATATGATGATATTGAAAAAATTTATCATCGATCAGATATAGGTAAACCACTTCCCAAAGCGGGAAACTATTCCCTTGGAGTATTGATAGTAGAATTAAAGATAAGAAATTCTGAATTAATATGTAACATCCCCTGGACATCTTTAGGAGATGTATTTCCTATACTAGAAAAACGATTTGGTAGTAAGTGGAAGGAGATTTATATTGAACCTTAAAATGAGAACATTGCGAGCCCGACTTGAACACCACTACAGAAATAAAATTCAATTTGGGGATGAACAAGAGATATTTTAGACCCTTCTGTCTATAAAAACTAAATGGGAATCTTCCGCTGAGGAGATGTAATTGCTAAATCGAAAAGACGATAAAGGAGTTATTCTATGTGAGCTTAGACGTATATGAACGTCGTAGCGATGATCAGGACGGGGTTCATGACTTGAATGCGAGGAGCGAATATTTGATAAGGCTGTGGGTTTATTAGAAGATTAAATTATAGGATTAAGGTTGGTATCAATGATTAATGAAACAACCTATGGTAAGTTGGTATGTGAAGCATCTCGCAGAGATTATATAATATCCAAAGTTGTTGGAATAATTTTCGCTATAGTATTCTCTATACTTCTTATTTTATTAGCGATTGTTGGCATAATTGATTTTGTTGCGGGTAAAAATACTAACCCTATTACGATATCATTCATCGTCGTAATTTTAATATTTGGCACTTTTGTTGTGAGATATATATTTCTTCATGAGGCATCATCTCAAAGATTTCGAATTTATGAAAATGGGATCTCACCCCATATAAGACCTTTACGTTTCTATTTAAAACGGTTAGAGTATTTTATACCATTAGACGAATTTGAAAAAATCGAGATAAGTAAAACAACAGATGGTGGTAAATGCATTGTTCTGCATCCAAAGAATTGGAAAGAAATAGTAGTTGAATCTTGTGATTCAGGCGTTATAGTTTTTAATAAGTTGCTAGAACTTTCCAATAAAAATAGCAAAAGACCCTAATTCACATAGCCGAATACTAGATAAGCTCTAAGCTTGCTCCGAGCAGGTAGGGGATACAGTTAGTACCAAGGTATGTGCAAGAGCAAATTGGTTAGAAGATAGAAAAAACGATTAAGGAGCAATCCTATGTGAGGGCAGGTGATGATAAGCGAGGGACCGAATGTTCGAGAAAGGGTTCGTGAATTGAAGGCGAGGCGAATAAAAGTTAAGGGATAATCATGGCTAAATTTGATATTGCTATTGTTATGGGTTTATTTATATTCGTAGTTGGATTACAATTTTTAATTTATTGGAGAAGATATAAACGAGTTCCCCCGAATAAAGCCATGATTGTTTATGGGAAAGCACAGCGAAAAAGACCAGGTGCGAAGCCTTTTAGTATTGTTACTGGGGGTGGTAAGTTTCTTATTCCAATAATTGAAGAAGCCGCGTATATCTCATTAGAAGCTCATACAATTGATGTTACATTAAATGATATCAGAATCGGGACACCACAATCTAGAGAAAGGGTAAAAATTATCTCAGAAGCTATTGTCAGGATTCCTAGTGAACCTGCGATTCTTGATATGGCCGCTATTCATTTGTTGGGAAAATCAGATGATGAAGTAAAAGAGATCGCTCAGAAAATAATTGAAGGCCATATCCGAAATTTATGCGCCAATAAGTCGTTTAATGAGATTGATGATAATATTGGAACTGTAGCTGGACAAATCGCAATGTATGCAAATAATGATCTAAATAAAGTAGGCCTAGATATTGTTTCATTTAATTTAAAAGATATTATAAGGACTCTCAACTCCCCTATCAACAAAGCCTCGCCCACTCCGAGCAGGTAAGGGTGCACAAATTTACGCCGGTGTAGTACAGGAGCGAAATCGTTCGAGAGTAGAAAGCATGCCTCGCTTAGAGGTCCAAGGTGGCTACGATGGAACAAAATAAACCTGAAATAGTTAGAGCAATCAAATTCGGAAAAATCATGTTTATAGTATCATGCATACTTTCGTTCGCATTTTTTATTATATCTCTATTGATTTTTTATTTTCGAGATGAAGGGTTGATAATGTTAGCAATTTCAATAATATGGATTGTTTTTAATTTAATATGTGGTACAATAATTCGGAATAATTACTTCTGGTTTGGAGCCATTTATCTATTTTTTATTGGAACTATTATGATTATTATGGGCATTTACACGGTATTATCAAAGATTTCAAATAATTTTTTAATAGGAATCAGCCCAATACTATTAGCAGTCATCGTAATTTTGATAGCTTTTTTTGAGTACAAGCAATTAAAAAAGTTTTGTCATGAGCATGAAGAGGGATGACTCTGGGTGAATAGAGATTCATTTAGAGAAATGTCGATTTTTTTTAAGAAACCCCTACTTCCCTTCCGAATCCACCCTTTTCCTCTCTTCTTCCATGTAAAGTATAATGCCTATGACCACAAAATCAAGAACCAGAGCTAGTACACCTATTGTAAGAAGCCAATCCTTCTGCCACTGCGGTCGCGAAAGCCGCGATTGAAATATTGTCATAAACGCGATGAACAGACCCATTATCGGAACAAAGAATTTGGACTTTAATATGCTGTTTTGGCTATTTTCCTCTGTCATGCTCCTCATATTAGAATCTTTTACTAATAAAGCCTTTCGCGGGAATGCCCGGGGATAGCAATCCATAATAAAACCTTTTTACCCTAAATCACCATTCCCTTATTATGAAATCAGCTCTTACAATTGCAGCATCTGACCCCTCCGGAGGCGCAGGCATACAAGCAGACCTCAAAGCGTTCTCATATATGGGTGTGCACGGCTGCAGTGTGATTACGGCAGTCACTGCCCAGAACACCAAGAGGGTATACCAGATAAATGCGGTTCCCCAGATGGCAATCGCAGGTCAACTGGAGGCAGTGCTTGAGGATATAAAAATCGCAGCATGCAAGACCGGGATGCTCTATTCACCAAATATCGTGGAGCTTGTTGCCACAAGAGCAGAGGATTTCGATTGCCCCCTGGTGGTGGATCCAGTCATGAAAGCAACAGTGGGTGAGGACCTTCATGAATCAGGTTTTGTAGAGGCACTGAAAAAATCCCTTTTCCCAAAGGCCACTTTGGTTACCCCCAATATCCCGGAGGCTGAAACTCTTACGGGTCTGGAAATAAAAACCATTGATGATATGAAAGAGGCTGCAGGAAAAATCCATAAGCTGGGATGCAAATACGTCCTTCTGAAAGGGGGGCATCTCAAGGAGATGATGGCAACAGACATCCTTTTCAGCGGAAATGAATTTCGATTGTATATATCCAGCCTTCATCCAAAGGAGCTCCATGGAACAGGATGCACGTTCTCTGCCCTCATTACAGCTCTGCTTGCAGTGGGTAAATCAATGGAGGATGCGGTTTCCGAGGCCAAGTTCCACATGGACAATGTGATTGCGCATGGATATGATATAGGAGAGGGTTACGGTGTTACAAATCTAATTCCCGAACCTTCATTTTCACGTGAGGAACTCAGGATCATCGAAGACCTGAAAGAAGCATTATCCCGGCTTCATGACACATTACCTGTTTATTTTGTGCCAGAGGTTGGGATCAATATTGGATTTGCACTGGAAAAGGCAGAAACCTTGGATGATGTCTGCGCACTGGAGGGAAGGTTGGTGCGGGTTGGAGATAGAATGGGTCATCTCGGGGGATTCAAGTTCGGTGCATCAAAGCATATTGCAAGGATAATACTTACTGCAATGAAGTTCGATTCCGAAATACGAAGCGCCATGAACATCAGATATGATGAAAGTACAATCGAGGCATGTTCCAACATTGGATTAACCTTAGGTTCCTTTGAAAGAAAGGATGAACCCAAAATCGCCTCAACCATGGAATGGGGATGCGAAATGGCAATAAAGGAATTGGGGAAAGTACCAGATATCATATATGACAAAGGGGGAATTGGAAAGGAGCCTATGATAAGGATTCTTGGAAAAAATCCCGCTGAAGTGGTGGATAAACTGAAAGCGATTATTAAGGGAGATATCGCTGAGAATTAGTTAATTGATGCAGACTTGAACTTGTAGCCGTAATATATCACACCCGATTTTCCGTCCTCGCCGATTTTTCTGAATGTAGAGGAGACCTTCATTCCGATCTTGACATCCTCGGGTTCGCAGTCTATTATCTGGCCTGTGGCCCTTACACCTTCTTCGAATTCTATTATCGCCATGATGTAGGGGACCTGCATCTCAAAGGCTTTGGGAGCGTTGTGTATAACCGAAAATGAGACAACCTCTCCGGTTCCCTCAAAACGGACAGGTTTCATCTTGCCAACACTCTTCCTGTGGCATCTGGTGCAGATGATTCTCGGTGGAAAGTCCCTTTTGCCACAGTTGCCGCATTCCGTTCCAATCAGGTTGTATCTGCTTGGTATCTCCCGCCAGAAACGTGGTATCGCCATTTCAACTCACCCCCTCGAAGATATGAACAACAGCAGTTGCTCCCGTTCCTCCAACATTATGGGTTAGACCGAATCGTGCATCTTTTACCTGTCTTTCTTTCGCATCGCCCCTCAATTGCATTACAACCTCAACTGCCTGGGCAACCCCAGTTGCTCCAACAGGCTGGCCTTGTGCTTTGAGTCCTCCCGAGGTGTTTACAGATATCTCGGAATTGAGTGCGGTTTTTCCTTCCTGGGTTGCAGGGCCTCCCTCTCCCTTTTTGAAGAATCCTATATCCTCGATTGCCAGAATCTCTGAAATCGTGTAATTATCATGCACCTCTGCCAAATCTACATCCTTTGGCTCGATATTAGCGTACTTGAAAGCCTTTTTCGCAGCAACAACTGTTGCGTCCATTGTACAGATGTCTCTTCTGTCATGCAATGCCATATAATCTCCTGCCTGTCCACAGCTTGCAATCCTCACCGGTTTGTCTGTGTAGTTTTTGGCCTTGTCCAAGGGACATAAAACCAGTGCCGCGGCACCATCCGAAAGGGGCGCGCAGTCGAAAAGACCCAATGGCTCAGCAACCCATGGAGCGTTCATGACCACCTCCAGGCGCAGCTCCCTTCTGTATTGAGCATTTGGATTCATAACCGCATTTTTGTGGTTCTTTACGGCAACCATGGCGAGATGCTCCTTTGTTGTGCCGTACTCATACATGTGTCTTTTCGCAATCAATGCGTGAAGGCTTGCAAATGTTGCGCCAAAAACAGATTCCCATTCCTGATCTGCAGTGGATGCCAAAATCTCCTGGGCTGAAGATTCGCTTACATCCGTCATCTTCTCTGCTCCGCCCACTACAACAATATCATGAACCTCTGATGCAACTGCCATGTATGCCTGGGATAGGGCGAGACCTCCTGATGCGCCTGCCGCCTCGATTCTTGTGGCAGGTATGTTCTGCCCTGCAAGACCGACATAATCTGCAATAAGGGGTGCAATATGCTCCTGATCTATGAACCTTCCCGAGGACATGTTGCCAATGTACAGGGCATCGATATCTTCGCCTTTTATTCCGGAGTCCTTTATTGCCAGAAGTCCAGCTTCAATACCTATCTCCCTAAAGGACTTGTCCCAAAGCTCCCCGAACTTTGTCTCGCCGATACCGATTATTGCAACTTCCCTCATTCAAGCACCCCTCAGATGTATCTTGCCCATGTATTTCGCGTAGGTTGCATAGTTCAAGAACTTGTGATTCTTAATCATGGCAGCAACGGATTGCGTTCCGTTGCGCTCAAGATTTTCTATTGCATCGGTTACTGTTATATCAAAGCTGTCCGACCCAGCCCCCGAGCCGTAGGCAACCATGAGAATTCTATCGCCAGACTTGGCGATATCCAAAATTGCAGCGAGTCCTATTAGTACAGCACCTGAATAGGTATTTCCGATTACAGGTGTCAAAAAGCCATCTGTAATCTGCTCCTTGGAAAAGCCCAGCTTCTTTGCTGCGGAAACCGGGAACTTGCCGTTGGGCTGATGAAACACAGCAAAATTGTAGTCGGCAGGTTTTGTTTCCACCTTTTCCATGAGATTGCTTGCGCAAGTAAGAACATGCTTGAAATAGGCAGGCTCCCCGGTAAATCTACCCCCGTGACTAGGGTACTTTTCACCTTCCCTGCGCCAGAAATCGGGGGTGTCTGTGGTGTACGAGTATGTCTTGTTGATCGTGGCGATTACATTGTCTTTTCCTATGATATAAGCTGCACCACCTGCAGAGGCTGTGTACTCCAGGGCATCCCCTGGTGCGCCCTGGGACGTGTCCGCACCTATTGCCACTCCGTACTTTACCGTTCCTGCACCCACAAGACCGCAGCATGTCTGGATCGCTGCCGTTCCCGCCTTGCATGCGAATTCGTAATCAGCTGCAGTCATATCAGGTGTTGCCCCGATTGCTTCTGCAACTATTGTAGCTGAGGGTTTTACAGCATAGGGATGGGATTCGGAACCTACATAGATGGAACCGATATCCTTGGTATCGATTTTGCACCTTGAAAGTGCTGTCCTTGCCGCTTCAACTGCAATTGTTATGACATCCTCGTCCGGGCCCGGAACCGACTTACTTTGAACACCCAGACCCCTGCTCATGGAATCTCCATTCACACCCCATACATCCGCAATCTCTTGGGGTTTTATCCTAAATCGCGGAACATATACTCCGTAACTCACAATACCCACATCCATTACCTCACCATCCAATTTTATAAAGCTTCCAGATTCTCGATCAATTTATCCATTGAAAGGTTTGTAGCAACAAGGGGAATTCTCTCCAAATCAGCAAGTTTTACAGCCAGATCGTCCACTCTTTCAGGATTGTGAAACACAACCATGGCCGGTTTTAAGGGATGTGCTCTTATGGCAACCATGGGTGATCTGCCGTACTTCACACCCGTGAATATCAGGGCTCTCTGACTGCTCCATCCGTATATCTTGAGGTAGTCTGAGGAGTCCAGGGATAATATAGCTTTTAGGCTGTCTATTACCGTGTATCCATGGACATCTGAATCTAACGTGTTTTTGGACAGGTTCTTTCCTTTTATGGATTTTACGAATTTATCCCCTGCAACAGGAACTGGGAACTCCTTCATGCTCAAAATGGCCTTGTTATGTCTTTTGGATTGGTAACGCTTGAGCATCCTGCCCCCCGCCATTTCGTCGAGGTCGATTAAGGCGTCCACTATCTTCTTTACGGTTGCAACTCCTGGGGATTTGCGTCTTCCGGATTCATAGTCCGAAATTACCGAGGGGGAAATTTTCAGATGCTCTGCAAGCTCCTGCTGGGAAAGCTTGAAGGCATCCCGCCATTTCCTGATTGTCACACCGGGCTCCTCGGAGAGGGCTATCTCTCCTGCTATTTTTTCCTTTAATTCGATTTTCATCTCCGCCTGAATACACCAGGGGCTATATAAATCTGTCGAAGTGGAGTTCGACGATAGCCTTATTCTGTAGATTTCGCTTTTTTACATATTTTTTATAAAGGAGTGGTGTAGAACATGGTGGTAACCCCATAATATTTAATTAATATCAAGAAATATAATAACGTAAAGCTTGGTGATTGGTATGGAAGGGGAAATAATCCAGGATTATCCAAGGTATCTTCATGAAAAGAATCTAATATCTTATCTTAGTATAGTATCCACTGGTTTTATTATTGCTCTCTTTGTTTTTATCATTATCTTTTTTCTCAACGATATATTAACACGAACTTTAATTCTCGCAGGGGTGATCATCTCAGCACTGGTTATAGAAAAAAATTTCAAGGATGCTAGATTTGTTTTTCTCATTTTGGCTGTTGCTTCATTGATATTATGTTTTATCTGGAGATTTTGGTACGGCATATGGGAAGAAAGCCAAGATATAGGGACAATTGAGGATATATATCTGATAAGACATCTTTACTTTTTTAGCATTATGGTTACAACATTCGGACTAATTGTTACAACCTCAGTATCTTTTAGAAGAAATTTCAATATCGAAAGAGGTGCCTCTTACTTTGTTTTCATAGTATCCACAATAATTATGATATCCAATACAGGAACATTAATCACATCCTATTATCCTTAGCCTTATACCTCATACTTCTCATGGTGGCAAAACGGGCACGGCACCAATTTGTTTCCCTTTCCCGATACCACATGGAACACATTGGGTATCTCTTCCCTTCCCACACATTTTATACAAATATCGGAATCAGAAAGAAATATAATCCCACACAAAGATTATCTTTTAATGTCCCAAGAAGGTAAGATAAAGGAAGAACTGATAAAATTCGGAAAGGAAGCCCACGAGAAGAACCTGATCTGGGGCTCTAGCGGGAATGTCAGTCATAGACTTGATGAAGGAACCTTCCTCATCTCTGCAAAAGGTGCCCATTTGGGTGAGCTGACCCGGGATGATTTTATAGCCATAAATATAGAAAACGAAGAATCCAAAGATGACCAAAAACCATCCCTGGAAACCAGAATGCACAGGGAAATATACCGAACTAAAGAGGATATGAATGCCGTATTTCACTCACAACCCTTTTTCACAACATTCATCTCATGCACCGATTTAAAGATAGATACAAAGCTCATCCCCGAATCCATGGCCTATATTAAGGAGGTCTGCAGGGTGCCTTACAACCATCCCGGATCACAGGAACTGGCCGATGATGTTTCAACTGCTGCCAAGATGTGCGATGTTGTCATCCTGAACAATCACGGGGCTATATGTTCGGCCAAGGACCTCAAAGACCTGCTTCGTTTAGCAGAGACTTTGGAATTTTTATGCAGGCTCATCACATTTTCAAGGATAACTGAAGTGGAATTGAACTATCTCCCCAAGGAATTGAAGGAGGATTTCTTGAGGCATCTAAAGGAGATGAGATAAACGTATTCTGGGGTGATTATGTGAAATACAAAGAGCTGGCTGAATTTTTTCACAGAATAGAGGAGCTAAAGAGAATATACAGATCTGGGTGGCTTCGGCACAAAATCCCTGAGCCCGAAACAGTTGCAGACCACACGTTCAGGGTAGCGTTCATGGCAATGATTTTGGGAGATATGATGGATGCGGATTCCCTTAAATTGCTGAGGATGGCCCTAATCCATGATCTTGCCGAGGTTATGGCAGGTGATATCACTCCTCATGATGGAATTTCAAGAGAGGAAAAACAGAGAAGAGAGGAGGAAGGATTGAGGGAATTGCTCGGGGATATCCCAAACTGTAGTTCTTATATTGATCTATGGAGAGAATACGAAGAGCAAGAAAGTAAAGAGGCAAAAATACTGAAAAACATCGACAAGCTTGAAATGGCCCTCACTGCAATGGAGTACCAGAAAATGTCACCTGAAAAAGACCTGTCAGAGTTCATCATCGAAGCCGAAAAAATAATCGACATACCAGAAATCCGAAGTATTCTGGATGAGGTGAAAATATTAAAATGACGGGTTTGGTAAGATATCGATAAAAATCAAAAATTAGGTCTGAGCCACCGAACAACCATACTCTTCGGTATAAGAGGCTTGAGAACCAATACGAGTTTTAATACAGCAAAAATCCTTTGTTTTTTCTTGTCATTTTCAAGGAACCTTCTCTGTTTGAACTTCTTTATCAACGTATTCTCAAGCTCATTGCGCCATAACCTTTCATACTCGGAAAGATTCGAAATTGGCTGATTCCCACATGCAACCTTTCCTGCCACCTCACCTGCGAACTTTCCAGCAATAAGCGCATTTGCAATTCCTCCTCCCGATACGGCATTGGTCTGTCTTGCGGAATCTCCCACAAGCAGGACATTGTCTTTTACAGTTTTTTGAGGAGGCAGTGTGGAGGGAATACAGCCTGTCACAAGTCTTGTGGCATGGGCATCCTTTGCCCTTTCCTGCTTGAATTCGGAAAGAAGTTCTATTGGTTTTTTCTTGTAGGTGCCTAATATACCCAAACCAAAGTTTGCCTCACCTCCTCCTTTTGGAAACACCCACGCGTAACCTCCCGGGGCGAATCTCGAATTAAAATGAATCTCCACATGATCATCTACTCCATCCAGATCAACAAGCATTTGCTGGGCAGTAGAGAAAATCTCGTTTAACTTGAGCCTTTTTGTAAGATTGCACCATCTTCCGATTCTCGATTCCACACCGTCCGCACCAATGATAACCTTGCCTCTAATCTCACCTTTTGAGGTTTTCACACCGACTATTCTATGTTCTTTTTTTACTAGACCCGAAACCACTGTATCCAGCACAATCCGTCCACCTGCTTTGGTCAATCGTTTGGCAAGGGCTTTTTCAAAACCTGATCTATCAAGTATGTGCAAAGAGAATTCTTTATAAGGGATGTTGATTTCCAGTTTCTTTCCTTTGGGTGAAAATATCCACACCTTGTTTACGGTATTCATTACAAAATCACGGGAAGGTTCAAGCCCGATCAGCTCGAAGTTAATTGCTCCAAGACCTTCTGCGCATCTTACAGGGGTCCCTATCTCTCTTTTTTTGTCCACAACCAAAACAGAGGCTCCTTTCCTTGCTGCGTACTCCCCTGCCACCAATCCACCGGGACCTGCCCCCACCACAACCACATCGTAATAATCGATACTACCACCCTATCCCTTTGTGATCCTCGAAAGCAGCTTTATCTGCTCCCTGTTTCCTATCACTATGAGTGTTTCGTTTGCATGCAAAACAGTGTTGCTAGACGGATTTGGAATCAGCTCTTCACCTTTTTTGATGGCAAGAATCGAAACCCCTGTGTTCTCCCTGATTCTGGAGTTCTTTAACTGCACGTTAACGAGCCTGGACTTTGGAGAAATCATAAGATTCGTAATCTGGGTGTCCTTCGTCAATGTGATTCTATCCACGAATTCGGCAACATGAGGTAAAATAGCGTGTTTTGCAATGGCCCTTCCCCCTGCTGCAGAGCTTGAAACCACAGCCTCGGCCCCTGCGATGTAGAGCTTCTTTATGCTCTCGCTCTTCTTTCCTATGGCAAATATTCTCAGTTTCGGGTTCAGACCCTTGGCCACCAAGATCGTGAAGATGTTGGTTTCATCAGTATCGCATGCGGCAATGAGAATTGAAGCTTTTTCGCAACCTGCAATCTTAAGCACATCCTTTCTTTTGGAATCCCCCACAATATATTTAAAATCAGCATTTCTGAACGCTTCGACTCTTTTATCAATTACATAATATTCGGTTCCTGCTTTTCTCAGCTCGGTCACTACCTTTCTTCCCACGGCACCGTATCCACAGACAACGATTTTGGTCATTACTCGGAACCTCCGGCTTTCTTATCTTCCTTCTTCTTCTTTTTAGGCTTTTGGTCCTCACCTTTAACAATTCCCCCTAAAAGAGCGAGCTGCTCCGGAGTTCCGAAAGTAACCAGTATACAGTTTTGCGGCAGGGTCTCGTTTGAGGATGGATTGACTATCAGGGTTCCATCTTTCCATATGCCAATCACGGTAGCACCCGTTTTCTCCCTGATCTGGGTTTCATTTAAAGTCTTGTCTTTTAAGGGTGAGTCGTGGGTTATTGGATGCTGCCAGATATGCATCTTTCCTAATAATGCGATTTTACCTTTGTAATCGACATCGTACCTGCTAAGAGCAAGGTTTGCCAAAAACATACCCGAAGATGCTCTGGGTGATACGATCTTGGTTGCCCCCGCTCTTACAAGAACCTCTTCATGCTCCTCGTCATGCACACTTGCTATAACCCTAATATTGGGCTTTATACTTCTGGCAGTAAGACAGATTATGGGATTTATTGTATCGTTTTCCACTGCTACAAGGGAGAATGCACCTTGAATGTTTGCCCGCTTCAAAATATCTGCATCCCTTGCATCACCTGTAATAAAGGGTGTTTTGCTTTTAATGAGCTTATCGCCTATGTCCTTGTTCTCGTCGATTAGGATGTATGGGATATTGTGAAGCTCGAGATCGTCAATTACCTCTTCTCCAATTTCTGTGTAACCGCAGACTATGACGTGATCCTTTTCGGGGAGCGGAATGCGCTCAGGGGTTGTGGCCTTCTTTACCTGCTCCTCAAGCCAGGGTCCGATTATGAAGAAGGGAAAACCTATGAAGAATATGGCTATGCCCCCGAACACCACAATAACAGTATAGACCATACCCAGCTCGGTTCTCAGAACCAAATCGCTTGGAGCACCCATTGTTGTTATGGTTGCCACAGTCCAGAAAAACGCTTCGATAAATGAGGCTGGCGGTTTCTCCACTGTGGCTCTTATTATCATATACCCTATTGGGCTTAAAACAAGGAGGGCGATGACAGATGCTCCTAGTACAGCGACTCTACTTCGTATAATGTTGTCCTGCATCCCAAAGCCCGTTACCACAACTGTTAGTGGGTATTAAAAATTTATGGCTTTTTGCGATAATTTTCATCAAGATGATCATCTTGATGGTTCATGGAATTTCCAGATTTTATCAAACTATCGATTTCTCTTCCCACATTCTTCAATGTATCCATATCCATAATACCGCAGGAGATGGCTTCACCATATCTCATGTTTATGCTATTTATGGTCCTTTTCATGGTCTCCCGAACGGATGCGGTAAAATCACCCCTTCCAATTGCAACCAAAAACAATTTTCCGCCATTCTCCACCAGTATCCTGAAATTTCCGTACTCAAAATCTTTTAAGGAAGCCTGTGAATGAAATGAATTTTTTATCAGAATCTTCACTGTCATATAAGCGGAGCCGAAAATGTACTTTTCGATTGCCGTATGAAAGGGAACATCCTTATTGAACAGCACTTTTCCTGAATAATCGCAAAGCATCATCCCCGAGATTTGAAAAGGTTTGAGGTTCTCTGCGGATATCTTAGCACTTGAGGTATTCTTAATTGCGTTTGCCAATCCAATCTCCTCTTAATAAAATTCATGTGAACCAGGAAGCCCTTTACGAAAAAAATTTAACCCCGATCCCCAACCCCCCCTCGCATTATATCTCAGGGCCAACCTGTAATCCGAAGTTGAAATTTTTCCATTCCATCGAAAACCAGGTTTTTTAATGTATATAAACTTACCTAGTGAATTAACCAAAAAAGCTTATATAGGAGTTCTACTTGATTTGCATTGGGAGTGAATAGTATGACAACAATATCGAGATTGAAAGTGGAAGTGAAATTTACTGAAACAGAGATAATAGAATCAACAGCCACACTAACACACGACGATAGGGTATTTGGTGTGGGTAATGGGGAAAAAGAGATCATTGCAACGGCTTGGGGTTCAAAGGATAACAATGAATGGGAGAAGATTGAAAGTAAAACCGTGGCTCCTATGGGATATGAAAATATCATATTGGGATCAAATCATTATTTATATGTGAAACTCACAGCAAGGACAACAGGTTCTGGGGAAACGAGCATTGTTGATGGTTATCTCACATATACAATACCTGGCGACTAAAATACATGAAATGATTAGATAATGCTTGTTGTTTAAATCATATTAATATCTATATCATATTCTGAAAGCCTTTCCATAATATGTTTAGCTTTTACAATACCCAATTTATTAAAAAGACCAACAGCAATCTTGATATGTTTTAGTGCATTTCTGGAATCCTCCATCTCCTTATACAGCAATCCCAGTTCAAAGTGTGAATCTGACAGCGCATAAAGTGCATTTGTGTTTTCATTAATTTCAATGCATTTTTGAAGATATTTTACAGCTTCATCCCAGTGAATCTCGTGTTTTTGAGCAATGGCATAGGTCCTGTTGACCATATACATGATATTTTTGTTGCCGATTTTCAGGGATATATCCTCAGCTTTCTTGGCATAATCCTTTGCCGTCTTAAATTCACCAATTTTTGCATAACAGTAACTGATAGCAGCAGAACCATAGCCAATCAACTTTATCTCGGATAGTTCTTGGGCCAGAGCCAATTCTTTTATAGTATATTCAATGGCCTTGTCGAATTTTTCTGAATGCCTGTAAGTTATCCCCAGATTTCCATATGCTCTTGCTGTTTCGTACATATTTTTAACTTTTTTTAGTATGTCAAGGCTCCTTTTGTAACAGTCTATAGCCTCATCTATTTCATACATCTCATCATAGACATTACCTAAATCGATATAGGTTGAAGCCATAAGATCTAAATCTCCGGTCTTTTTTGCAATTTTGAGACATTTTGTATAATGTATAATTGCTTCTTCGTGTCTGCTGTTTCTCCAATGTAATCTACCTATCCCTCGATAACATTCACCTATTGCCGAGCTGTCCTTTTCCTTGTTAGACATCTTTAAACTTCTTGTAAAACATTCCATTGCCCTTTCAAATTCATTTTGCTCCTCAAGTATATGACCTGATTCGCAAATTGCCTTCATCTTTAGCTTATTATCTCTAATAACAGAAGTGTGGTCAGTAGCCTGAGTGTAGCAAAGTAGTGCCTTCTTCCACTCTCCACATATGTTGTACGCTTTTCCTTTGACCATCAAAATTTGAGCTAAAAGCTTTGTGTCTATTCTCTTTTCATCGAGGGTTTCAAGGGTCACAAGAAGTTCAGATGCATTTCCTCCATCAAGTATCGATGTGCAGTTATTAATCGCAAAATTCGCTGCATTTTTACTTTCACCTGATTCCTGGTAATGGTAAATAGCTTCTATCAAATCAATGGGATATTCACTATCTTCGTACCATTGAGCTGCATGCAAATGGTATTTTTTTCTAGCGGATAATGATAGCCTATTGTAAAAGAATCGTTTTATAATATCATGTACAAAGTATCGATTTTGGGCATCTTTTTTAAC
>CBDVCK010000063.1:0-14661 GCA_965372465.1 uncultured Thermoplasmata archaeon
CGCCCCCTTCTTCGAAGTTAACATATTCCTCTTCTTCCACAATAAAAGGTGTACTTTCGTCTTGCTGTGGAACCTGGGTATCGGCTTCCTCTTCCTTTCCTCTTCGCATACGTAAAAAGAGCAACAGCAGAATCACAACCATGATGAGTAGAAATATGTATAGAATGTTGTTCGTGAAATTTTCAATGAACTGCTCAATAAATGGTTTTTCATCATCCTGCCCGATGGGTTCATCACCATTTCCATCTCCATTGTCATCGGGAGGCGGAGGTGGCGGAGGCTGGGGGGGTTCGTCAACATCCACCCGTAATGTTTTACCTGAGGCATTGTTTTCAACAAGGTCCCTTGCACCAAATATAATTGAGCTTGTGTTCAGGTCCACTGTGAATGGAGAATCATAGACATGGTAGGTTGTTCCTCCGTCCAAGCTGTACCAAATATAATCAATTCCGACACCCAGACTGTCAGAGGCAGTAAAACTAACCAATGTGGATGTGTTCATCTGAACCCTGTTACCATCAAGCGGCGGACTTTCATCTCCAATGAATATCGTGGCATTCGGAGTTTGGGTGTCAATGGTAATTATCATGGTACCTGCGGTTCCATTGTTACCTAGGTTATCTTCCGCTCCCCAGGTTATAACATGGAGTCCGTCAATGTATCCAGTTAAAATGAAACTTGATCCCTCGAAATATTCCCCATCAATGGTGTACCAGATTTCCGAGACACCGCTTGAGCCGTCATTGGATATCAAATTGAAAGTCGTAACCTGGGTCACATTCCAGTAATCCAAATCAGTTTTACGATTTTTTGGATCGCCTACAATAATACCTGTAATAGGCTCTGTATTATCCAAGCGCAGATAATAATGATTGGAGGGCTCCATATTTCCCAGTCTGTCTGATGCATTGAATATTATTTCGTAGTTTCCATCCCCAAGGGTCGATAGGTTGAAGAACAAGGTTTCAGGTTCATACTCGGTCCAATCCAGAACCAAAACCGAATCACTTAGTATCTGATAATAAATCGTTGCCACTCCGCATCCTGTTTCATCTGTTGCACTCAGATTTATGGGGGTATCCCATGTTATATTGAATATGGGATTTGGCGGGTGTTTAGGATTACCCAGGTTAAACGTGGTGGTGGGATTTATATCATCAATGAAAAATGATATCAAGTTGCCTGTCTCGTTGTTATCAAGCATATCCACACTCCCCCAGGTCACTGTGTGAAGACCGTATGAGCGATCGCTTAAGTTAATGTCCAATCCTTCAAAATACTGACCATCCTTTGTATACCATGTGTAGTTAATCCCTGAATGTGTATCGGTGGCTGTGAGATTAAAAAATGATATCGAAGTGAGGTTCCAGAAATCAGAATTATTCAATCTGTACCTAATACCAGAGATCGTCAGATTTGTGCTTGGAGATTGGTTATCCAGGCATATGATGGTGGTATTTCTTGTGACATTGTTTCCCAGTTTATCCCATGCTCCAAAAGTAATTGAATGAAGTCCGTCACTTAAACTTCCTATCATAAAGAATGAACCTTCAAAATATTCACCATCAATGGTATACCATATTGTATCAAGACCTGAATAATCATCTAATGCAGATAAGAGAAATAGTGTGGAGCTCGTGATGTTCCAGTAATCCTGGATTGAGGAACGTGTTTTAGGATCGCCAATATTAAACGATGCTACTGGTGGGGTTATGTCAAGAATAACGGATATGCTCTTCTCTGTTTCATTGTATCCGAGATTGTCCTGGCTGCCATACGTTATAGTGTGTTGGCCGCTTGCATAACCAGTCAGGTTGAAGACTGATCCCACAAAGTATTCTCCATCAATATAATACCAACCAAATGCTATTCCCGAATAAGTATCCGTGGCATTGAGAATAAAAGGAGTTTCATCGGTAACATTGTACATGTAGATGGGTAAATCACGATACTTTGGCTCACCTACCTGTAAAATGGTTGCAGGTGGCATCTTATCCAGAAATACTGAGATAAAGTTTCCTGTCTCGTTATTTCCAACATAGTCCATGCTTCCCCATGTTATGTTATGAAGACCTTCGTTTAGACCGTAATCAGCCAATATGAATTCCGAACCCTCGTAATATTTTCCATTGATCGTGAACCAACTGAGCAGGACACTGGAATTATGTGCAGGATTGTCCGAAGAATTCAGTGTGAAGTTCGTTTGAGATGTAACGTTGCAACCAAAATATCCGGCCAAAGGCCATTTCTCGTAACCGATTGTCAATGTAGTATTGGTTGTTGAATCATCTATCCAGATTATGGCTACTTTTGTTTCATTATTACCCAGCATGTCACAGCTCCCCCAGGAAACAGTATGAGCACCCTCGAAATATCCTGTGAGATTGAATGTCGTGCCTTCAAAATAATACGAATCTATCTGATGCCAGCTAAATAAAACACCTGCATTGTGAAAGGGCTCATCTTGAGGTACTAACGTTAACTGGGTTTGGGAGGTAACATTAACACCATCAACTGCCCAAGATGGATGTTTGGGAAAGGCTATGTCTAAGGTGGTATCTGGTTCGGAATCGTCTAGCCACACTGTGATCAGATTCCCTGTTTCGTTGTTGTTGACAAAATCCCTGGCACCCCATGTGATGTTATGCTGTCCTTCGGCATAGCCAGATAAATTGAAAACAGAACCCTCGTAATAATCCGAATCTATGGTATACCAGGAAATGTTTATACTTGCATTGTGAGCAGGATAGTCCTGCGATGAAAGCTGGATAGTGGTTTGTGAGGTAATGTTACAGCCATAATCTATACCTATCGGATATTTGGGAAGGCCAATTGTAAGCTCTGTTTGGGGTTCTGTGTCATCAACCCAAAGTTCGATGGTATTTGCGGATTCGTTGTTCCCCATATTATCGAGGCTGCCGTAGGTTATGGTATGTGAACCCTCACCATATCCGAATAGATTAAATGTATCTCCAACAAAGTATTCTGAATCGATTGTTAACCATGAAAATGCAATGCCTGAGGAATGTGAGGGTTGGTCTTGACCGATCAACGTTATCAAAGTATTGGATGTAACGTTACATCCATAATCAGGTGAGTCAGGATGTCTGGGTTCGGGAATAAGCATCTGTGTTAAAGGCCCGCTTTCATCTAACCAAACCGTTATGCTTTGTGTTCCGTTGTTTCCCTGAAAATCCTCGCTTCCCCAGGATATTACATGGGAACCTTCGCTGTAACCAGAAAGTGTAAAGGGGGTACCAGTGAATTCAAAATACTCCCCATCAATAGTATACCACGTGAAATTCACACCTGAGAATTCATCATAAGCCGATAGATTGAATTGCGTGGTTTGGGTAATGTTCCAGTCATTAAAGATATTATCTCGATATTTCGGATCACCGACACTCAGATTGGTTACTGGCGGTGTTCCATCCCATACCGTAATATTACATGTGTCATTGTCCCAGTTGCCCCATGCGTCGCTCACATTTAAAGTCACAAGATAAACACCTGGCACTGTGTATATATGAGGGACCTTTGAATTCTGCGGACCCGAGCCGTTGAATGAAAAACCATCGCCAAATGTCCAGTTGTACCACGCAATGTACCCGGAGTCATCTGTGGAGTTCGAGCCATCCAGAAGGATGGGTTGGTCTGTTCCTGTTGCATTGTCAGGACCTGCATCGGCTATCGGGGTCACATTATCCTCGCTAAAGATCTGCATCGTTGGATCTCCTAAAAGATTCCACTCGTACACAACCCATCTGTAGGTGTTGTGTGTCAAAGCATCGGATACGAATTCCTCTTTGGTCTTTTGAAGAGTTTTTCCTATGCGTATCTCGAAATTGGTAAACAGCTGGTTATAGAATTCATTGTCCAGTTCCCCGCTGTATGCTGTAACATCGCCTGTTGTGAACCAACCATATCTGCTGTTCAGAATGGCAGCCACCATTCCGCCGTTTGGGTTCGTGATGTATTTCTCTGCAATGCAATCGTAATCCGCCACATATGTGTTATCATCCTTTCTCCCATCAAATGAACCACTGTAGCATGCAATGGAAAGATGAATAGGATAATATGAATTAACCAAGGTAGCAGCCTCGGATTTTGAATAGGCAACTGATCCCGCTCCTCTTATCTCGTAGGAATTGACAAAACCATGCCCCGCGTGATTGACGAACAATGAGTTGTTGGCAATCTCTGCTTCCCAAATCGCCTTTGTGATGGTGTCTCCATTCGATTCGTACAGATGAGTGATGTTATAAGTAGGCGGGATATAGGTTTCCGCACCTGGAGCCTGAAGGGTTCCGCCCCCTCCATCCTTTATGTCGTCCAACTCGTTTCCGCTGGAATCCTCTTCGCCGTGGAATAGAACCTGAAGGGGCCTTGGATTTCCCTCAAAGAAGATGACCTTATCAACAAATGTCTGAGCCTCGGCTTGGGAGCTCACAGGAGCCCTGCCTATGTAAACCTCGGCATACATGTCCGATTCCTCACCCGCATTTCCCCCTCCACCTTGAGCTGAATCCTTCTCACCAAAGATTCCGTCCCCATCATCATCCCAGTTTCCATCCAATCCCCCGTAATACAAATCTGTTGCTATGTCATTGTCCTCTTCGGGTCCTGAAATGGAAAACACGTAACCGTAGCATCCGCGATGCGGGATGATCTCGTCATCCCCCCCTAATAGAACATAGCTAGTACTCCAGTTGATATATGCATCCCTAATAAAGTTACGAACTTTCTCCTGGGTGTCATTACCATCATAATCTGGATCCGAGGTAATATTTGCTATAGTGACTACTGTTGTATGAATTCCTGACATATTCTTTTGATTTGCAAGCAATTGAAAAGTCGGGGCCAGTGCATCGTTTGTAATTATCACATAATCGTAGGATTCGGAAGAATTTGTAAGTGATAATGGGGTGATTCCCCCCCTGGTTTTAGACCTGGATGTTGATTCATAGGTATCCAAAGTTGATGGGTTGTCCACCAGCTCCTCCACTAAAACCCTGTCTTGCGGTAAATCGCGATATAACTGAGATATTTTCTCGGTTTTAAAAGTTGTAACCGTGACATCCAGGTTTTCGAAATAAATCACTTCCCCAAAAGCAGGGATATACTGCATTGGATACAGTTTTAAGATAAGAATTTGATATCCTCTTAAATTCTGAACAGATGCAAAGGAACATTGTACCCCAGGATACCTATCTTCAGAATCGTAAACAGCAGGATCCGGTTGAGCAGACATGGGATATACCTCATCAGAGCCAATGACAACCGGTATTCCACCTGGTTGGATGCTATAAGGATCCGCTAGGGTTTTTTCATTTTTGCCGGTAACCTTGATGCCATCAAGAACTCCCCCCTGGGGGAGAAGAATCACTGCGGTTTCTACTGGTATGACGGGGTTATTTGGGATTATCTCGTTTCGTAAATTGGGCATTTTTGGAACATGATATATCCCATTTTCAACCATATCCGGTTCAGAAAAACTGTAACTTATGGACAATATATCCTTTCGTGCTTCTTCAATTGAGCCTTGAGGTTTAAATTTCGATTCTGCAGAAAACAATATCTCGCTGGAATGGGTGTCGGAAATGATCTCTGATACTCTTGATGAGCCTTCAACCTTTGCACCATCTACATCCTTATGTAAATTATTGTTTTCTTCTGAAATACCCAGAACACCGGTTAAAAGAACTAGGAACATCATTAGTGATAGGACTGCAATGGATGGATTGTGCTCTTTCATGAAATCACCGAGGTTCAATTCTTTATTCTATATTTCATCTTAAAGTTACCTGCAACTACGATATCCTGGATGTCCAATAAGCGGTTCGGTTTTCATAATATGCCTAATCGGTATATATATTATTTGCTGCCAGAGTTGTCATCGGGTGGCTTCTCCCAGGAAACACCTGCCTTGTATGTTCTGTATTTTTTTATCACAACAACCAAAATTAATATTATGATAATGAGAAGAATTAAAACTGTCAAGCAAAAGGACTGTTCATATCCGCCAATTATCGGAACTTTTTCCCAGGCGGTAGGCTCCCTGTGTCTGTCACTGTCCAGTGGATATTTATCCTTCAGATCGTCGTATCCATCGCCGTCCGTATCGGGATTTTTTGGATCTGTTTCACCTTCATCAACTATCCCGTTTCTATTCAGATCCTCATCAACATCCAATATGCCGTCGTTATCATCATCTGTGTCCCTGATATCCTCCACTCCATCAAGGTCGGTGTCAATGATATCCGTAATTACATAGAATGTGGATTCGTTAGCCATGTTACCAAGGACATCCTCACCGCGAAATACAATGGAGGTCGTAGTTGATGGTACAGTGAAAGGAGAAAAATACTCTTTGAAGGTATATCCTCCATCCACACTGACATATATCTCGGTTACACCGACACCGGAATCTAAGGAAACCAGCGTTATAGGGGTTGAAACACTGATGTGGGTTTCATTGTTTACGGTGCCATTGGGTTGACCGATTTCAATTAAAATTATTGGAGGAGTATTGTCAACATAAACGGACAGCGAATTTCCTGTTTCATTGTTTTCAAGATTGTCAATTGAACCCCAGGTAATGGTGTGAAGCCCGTCCGGGTACCCGTTAAGATTAAATGCCGTTCCCGAAAACAAAACACCATCGATTGTATACCACGTAAAGCTCACACCTGAGAACTCGTCCCATGGCGAAAGGGTGAATGATGTGACCTTGGTAATAAACCAATTACCGGATTCATCCTGGTGATTTGGATTACCAATTCCATATGTTGTGACAGGAGAAGAAGTGTCCAGATTCACAATCAATGAGTTCCCGGTCTCGTTGTTCCCAAGGTTGTCCATGCTACCGTAGGTAATGATATATGTACCGTCAATAAATTCTGACAACGTGAAACTAATGCCTTCAAAATAAAGGTCATCGATGGTATACCAGGTATCACTCACACCTGAATTCTGATCCCATGATGTTAGTGTGAACAACGTATCATCTGTAATGTTCCAATTTTCGGTTGCAAGGTCGCGGAATTTCGGTGTGCCAACTGCACGATCGGTTTGCGGTGGGGTTGTATCAACTACAAGTGCCAGTGTACTGCCTGTCTCATTATTGCCCAGATTATCGATTGCGCCCCATGTTATGATGTGCATGCCATCACCATAACCAGTGAGATCGAAAGTTTGGCTCTCAAAATAGTCTCCGTCTATCAGGTACCATGTAATATCCACACCAGAGGCAGAATCAATGGGGGTTAAAGTGAATTCTGTGTTTATTGTCACGTTCCAGTAATCAGAATTGGATGCTCGATACTTCGGCTCTCCAATTGAAATATCGGTTACCGGAGGTGTATTGTCAAGATAGAGAGCATAGGAGTTCTGCACCTCGGCATTTCCCAGGTTGTCTGTTGCATTGAAGATTATGTTATAGGCACCGTCCCCGTAACCTGATAAAGTGATAAAGAGAGTTCCCTTAGTGTATTCGGTCCAGTCCTGAACTAGACCGGAGTCGTTTTGAATCAGATAATAGATTGAGGCAACCTGGGATCCGGAAAAATCTGTCGAGCTAAGGTTCAAGGGAGTTGTTCCAGTGACATTGTGGATAGGGGTGTTGGGGTGTTTTGGACTGCCGGGGTTAATGGATGTTAAGGGTCCTGAATCATCGACATTGACAGTCATGAAATTGTATGATTCATTGAAACCCAGGGTATCCTGGCTTCCCCATGTTATGGTATGCAGGCCTTCATTATAGCCTGATAGATCGAATGGAGCTCCCTGGTATTCAAAATATTCGTCATCGATGGTGTACCACGTGAATTCGGGATCATTTGAGATGACAACGACATTCAGGGTAAAAGAAGAGGATGAGGTGACATTCCAGTTATCATTGGAGTAATATTTGTACTTAGGCTGATCAATTGTAAGAACTGTAACAAGCGAGGTGAAATTCAGATTTACTGTCAGAGGGGAATTGGTCTCGTTCCAACCTAAATTATCAACACTCCCCCAGGTGATAGTATGCAGACCTTCTGTATAGCCAGAGAGGTTAAATATCAGTCCCTCAAAGTAAACATCATCGATTGTATACCATGTGAAGTTCACCTGCGAATATGGATCGACTGGGGAGATCGTGATGTCTGTCAAAACCGTAACGTTCCACAAATCGTCAATGTCCAAGCGATACTTCGGTTCCCCAATAATCAGATTTGAGGATGGTGGAGAGTCATCCAGAATTAAAGTAATCACATTACCTGTTTCATTCTGATCTAGATTATCCAAACCTCCCCAAATAATCGTGTGCGGTCCTTCTGCGTAGGCCGACAAATCAAATGAGGTGCCTTCATAATAATCCCCATCGATTGAATACCAGGTCTTTCTTATACCTGCATTATGGCTGTCAGGTTTATCTGATGTGGAAAGCGAAATCATTGTGGCCGAGGTTACATTGCAGCCGTTGAATGGCGAATCCGGATATCTCGGTGCTCCAACCGAAAGGTCCGTTTGTGGAGTTGAATCATCTATCCAGATCGTAATTGGATTGCCGGTCTCGTTGTTTCCCAGTCTATCTTCGCTGCCCCAGTTTATGATATGAGAACCTTCCCCGTAGGCTGACAAATCAAATGAATTACCCACATAATAATCTCCATCAATCATATACCAGGTGAACGATACTCCTGCATTATGGGTAACGGGTCTGTCAGATTCTGCAAATATTATTTGGGTTGTTGATGTAACGTTGGACCCGTCATAAGGCGATAATGGATATCTTGGTGATCCAATGGTAATCCCTGTTTGAGGTGCGGAATCATCCACCCATACTATTATGGAATTGCCTGTCTCGTTATTTTGCAGGTTGTCTTCACTTCCCCAGGTGATTACGTGCGAACCTTCCATGTATCCAGATAAATCAAAGGATGTGCCTGTAAAATATTCGCCGTCAATGGTATACCAGGTCGCACTTATCCCTGAATTGTGCAGGTCAGGTTTATCGGTACCGGAAAGGGTAATTACGGTAGTGGATGTCACATTGCTGCCATCAAATGGAGAAAGTGGATATCTTGGCATTCCAATGTTCAAATCGGTTACTGGTGCGCTATCATCCACCCATACCGTTAGGGAATTCCCATTCTCGTTGTGGTTTAGATTATCCAGGCTACCCCAGGTTATTGTATGAATGCCTTCTCCGTAGGCTGATAGATCAAATGAAGTGCCTTCAGAGTAATCCCCGTCGATTGTGTGCCAGGTTATACTTATTCCTGAATTGTGAGCATCAGGTTTTTCTACACCGGATAATGTGAAAATAGTAGCATAGGTGACATTGCATCCATCATCAAAGGTTATAGGATATCTTGGCGTTCCTATGGCCAGCTGTGTTACTGGTGCGCTATCATCCACCCATACTGTAATTGAATTCCCGGTCTCGTTATTGTCAACATTGTCGATGCTGCCCCAGTTTACGATATGAGAACCTTCCCCGTAGGCTGACAGATCAAAGGATGTGCCTACATAATAATCTCCATCAATGATGTACCATGTCAAACTCAAACTCGAATTATGAGTATCGGGCTTGTCTGCCCCTGATAGAGTTAATTGTGTGGCGGATGTGATATTTGTTCCGTCAAATGGTGTTTGCGGATATCTCGGAGACCCTATAGATAGATCTGTTTCAGGGGGCGAATTATCCACCCAAACGGATATGGATTTTCCTGTTTCGTTATTTCCAAGGTAATCAACGCCTCCCCAGCTGATGTTATGCTGGCCGTCTCCATATGCCGACATATTAACAGAGGTGCCTTCATAGTAATCTCCATCTATAATGAACCATGCATAGCTGATTCCTGCATTGTGAGCATCTGGTTTGTCCACTCCTGAAAAGGAAAAAGGTGTTGAGGACGTGACATTTAAACCATCATTGGGGGTTGCGGGATATTTCGGATTTCCTATAGCCAAATCCGTCTCAGGAGGTGATTCATCTATCCACACTACTATTAAATTGCCGGATTCGTTGTTTCCCATCCGATCAATACTGCCCCATCTGATGGCATGTGGTCCCTCACTATAACTCGATAAATCAAATGATGTTCCCGTAAAATAAATCCCGTCTATTGTGTACCATGTATCGTTTATACTCGAATTATGGTTATCGGGTTTGTCAATACCTGATAATGTGAATACTGAAACTGAGGTTACATTACAACCATTGTAGGGCGATGAGGGATACACCGGAGTTGCGATTGTAAGATTGGTTTCGGGAGGCATTTCATCCACCCATACCTCCATGATGTTACCTGTCTCATTATTGCCAATATTGTCGTTGCTTCCCCATGCAATGGTATGCATACCCTGACCGTAGCTACCAAGATCAAAGGATGTGCCCTCGAAATAATCACCATCAATGTAATACCATGTAACATTCAATCCAGTGCTTGACTCAAAAGGTGACAATGAGAACTGGGTGCCTGAGGTTATATTCCAGGGATTTCCTCCGAATGCGCGATACTTGGGTTCGCCTGGGTTTATTGCAGTTGTGGGTGGAGTGTTATCCAGGTACACCTGAATTGTGCTTATGGATTCATTTAATCCCAAATTGTCGATACTGCCCCATTCGATGGTATACAATCCATCCAGATTACCAGAGAGGTTGAATTCCGAACCTGTAAAATATTCACCGTTGATGAGGTACCAGGAATGATTCACCCCAGCGTATAAATCCGAAGCATCCAAGGAAAACTGCGTTGAGTCGGTTACATTATAATCATCGCCCCCTCCCTGACGGTATTTTGGAACATCGATTCCCAAAATAGTTGTTGGCGGGTTGTCATCAACATTTATACTCTGAGAATTGCCTGTTTCGTTTAAACCCAGATTATCCTCGCCGCCCCAGGTTAATGTGTGCACGCCTGCAGTCAATGTAAATGGGGCCGAGTATTCGTAATAGACACCATCGATAGTATACCATGTGAAATTGATTCCACAACCGTTGCCATCACCATTGTCCACCATGGTAAGTAAGGTTGTTGTTGTTATATTCCAGTTGTCTGTACCCTGGACCCTAAAAGTCGGGGATCCAAAGGAGATATTCGTAACAGGTGTACTTTTATCCAGGTAAACCCACATGTTCCTGATTTTAGCGTTTTCCACTCGATCCACACCGGCATAAATTATGTGGATTGGACCTTCATTGTATCCAGAGAGATTAAAACTGGTTCCACTGGGATAGAATGTCCCATTGAGCACATACCAGACGTGATCCACACCGGCATGATCGTCCACTGGTAGGAATGTGAATAACGTTTCTACAGTAACATTCCAATCGTCATTTATATTGGCACGATATTTCGGGACGTCGATATCAACATCCGTTGTTGGTGGAGTATTGTCCAGCCATACTATCATATAGTTACCTGTTTCGTTATTACCCACATTATCCTCACTACCCCAGGTGATATTATGCTCACCTTCGGGATAACCTACTAAATTGAAAGTGGTTCCTTCAAAGTACATTCCGTCAATTGTGTACCAAGTAAAATTGACACCCTCGTAATTGTCAACCGCAGATAAATCAAAAGGTGTGATCGATGTGTTTGCAGTGACATTGTACATATCCTGAACATTTTCTCGATAATTTGGGGCCCCAATGAAAAAGGTGGTTTTTGGTGGGCCGATATCACTTACTGTGATATTTACAATATCGGTATCCCAATTGCCGAAACTATCACTCACATTGAGAATTACAACATAGAACCCGGGTTCTGTGTAATTATGTGTTACAATGGATTCTGTTCCGTTATAGTATGTGCCGTCTCCGAAAGTCCAATTGAACCAGGCAATATAACCCGAGTTATCAGTAGAACCGGAACCATCCAGCACAACATAGACATTCACATCCGAGGAATTATCGGGCCCTGCATCTGCCACAGGGGGAATATCTGTTGGTACAGCGATATTATAGACGATGGGTGTGTATAATAGGTGTCCTTCCTCATCCAAGATCTTCACCCTGAAATCCCAGAATCCCTCTGTAATGCTGCAGTTGATTACGCCATTGACTCCACCTACCCAGCTAATATTTGTTTGGGGCGATACCGATACGAATGGGTCCGATGTATTGGTCTCCCGAAATTCAAGAACATAAGAACCGTTATTGCCGACGCTATCCGACCCTACATCCTCATCCGGGAATCCGGTGTCATTGATTACGAAATCGTAAACAGCTTTGATTGTGGAATTGCTCACAGGATCCGATATGAATATTCCCACTGGACCAGAATATATCTCATTGAAACCCACGGACATGTTCCCATCCCCCGCAATTCCGCTGATGTTCCATACCCAGACATGTGTATCCGAGCCGTTGTAACTCGAGCTGTTTGGGGTTGTGGTATTTCTGAAACCCATTACGGTGTTTTTCCAGGGGTCTCCCGCCTGGCCCTTGGGACCACCATACGTGATGAGCTCCTCATTGCCATCCGCTTCCTCGAGATCAACCATTAATCGAGTTTTATTGCGATTGCCAGGGGCAGTTTCATTGATATGCCATATCAGAATGCCGTCGCCTGGCAAAAACGAATCAAATCCAGATTTCTGCCGGTTCTCCACCAGGAAATATTCAGTTGTATCCTGCGAAGGATCGTGTGCCCATATCTTGTAAATCACGGTGTTGTTCCATACAGGGGGGATCTCCAATTGAAAAAGAGAAAGATCCGATGTGACAATTTGCGGCTCTACCCACCCCAGGGCGATCTTTGACCATGCACAGAAATGGGCAGGAGAATCTCCCCCGCCGTTCCAGGAGCCGCTGGCCATAACACCCCATTTACCTATTCCATCTGATTCACCATCGACGGCGTAGTTAGAATCATAGAGGTCCGGCAGACCAAGGACATGCCCGAATTCATGGGAAAATACACCTATTCGACCATCTTCGGGTTCAGTTGAGTAAGATCTGGCAAATACTCCATCAACAGACTCTCCAGGCATTATCGTGCTTTTATGTGACCATATATCGAATTCGTAACCGCTCTGCTCCTCTCCTGAGCTTGCATGAATTATGAAAAGGGCGTCGATATTAAAATCGCCGTCGAGATCGTACTGTGAAAAATCAACTGTGGGGTTTGCTAAAATTACCGCTTCTCTTGCCATCTCAGATGCTGAAACGTTGGCATTGTCTCTTCCCCCTGCGGCATTATCTCCGTAATATGCCATGACCTTAGAACTCTGGAAGGGACCAAATACATCAACTTCAATATCAAATTGGCCGTACGATACCTCTCTGTAATAATTCCGCATGGTAGCTCCAGTTGTCCCGTTTAACATATTACTGAAATATGTCTGATTATGAATCGCATCAAAGGTCTCGTCCTGGAATTCAAGCAAAAGGGCAACCGCCTTCCAAGTTGTATTTATCAATGGAGGAGCCCGGGTTTGCCTGGGTAATTCGTTTTCGTCCTCCTTTATTATCTTTGGCGGTGCATTGAATAGATACTTCTGCAATCCACCAATCGTTTCAGGAGCCACCTTACCGACCCTGTGTTTTGTTGGAATGAGTATTCCCTTATCATCCTTCTGGGCATAGGTCCACCACCCTTCCCCATCTTTTTCTATGGAATATCCTTCTATGGTCTCAATATGTCCTCCTACCCTTTCTCCAACCCTGGTTGCAGTGAACTCCGTACCATCAGGTTGTGTCTGCGTGAATGGAGTGGGGTCAGGTAAAAATGTGGTGTACCCCTCATTGATATAATAATCCGAAGTTTCTTCTTCTACAACCTGTAGGTCATTTTCCTCTTCCCATGCCGGTTTGAAACTCTCCTGATTGGTTTGAAAAAGGCCTAAAAAGCCTAACACAAGTAAGCTAAGTATCAGAATGGAAATAATCGAGCTCTGATTACCTTGCTTCACTTTTCTCATCACCGTTTCACCACTATAATTACCTCAACTGATTATACAATGATTAATTTGAATTGAACATTATAAATGACGCCCACTCGATACCCCCCAGTTCATAATCACTTTTTAGTTATAGTACAAATAATATATAATACCTTTGATTTTACCTATAAGAGTGACAATGCTGGCTTTAAACCGTTATTTATGATTTTCCAAAATAGATTTTATGAGACCCACATAAAGTGGTGCAGGTCTTGTGGGCCTGGATTTCAATTCTGGATGGAATTGGGATGCGACAAAGTATGGATGCCCGTCAAGTTCAGCAATTTCCATCCTGATTTTATCAGGTGATCTACCCGTGAATTTCAGGCCGCATGCCTCAATTTGTTTGATGTAATCAGGGTTTATCTCGTATCTGTGGCGGTGTCTTTCGGAAATCGTTGTGGACCCGTATAGTCCATGTGCCTTTGATCCCTCCTGAATTAGAACATCTTGTGAACCGAGACGCATGGTACCACCCAGATTTTTTACACCTTTTTGCTCGGGTAATATATCAACAACCGGATGAGGGGTGTCCTTGTCAAATTCCGTGGAATTTGCCCTTTTTAAACCCAATACATTGCGTGAAAATTCGCAAACAGCCAGCTGAAAGCCCAGGCAAATGCCCAAAAATGGTATTTTTTCCTCCCTTGCGTATTTGGCGGCTTCCATCTTTCCCTCAACCCCTCTTTTACCAAATCCACCGGGACTTATAACCCCATC
>CBDVCK010000064.1:0-14425 GCA_965372465.1 uncultured Thermoplasmata archaeon
CCAATCCATAATCTGTATGTGGCGGGTATAATTTAGCGGGTGGGAGTTCTAAATCAAAAAATTTGTAATTGTTTGTGCCATGTGTATCCGAATTGAGCCAAACCCATGTCTCGTTAAAAAGGTCTAATTCAACGGTGTAAGGTCCATTTTCTCCACTCATGCGAATGATCCATCCTATGAAGCGGAGTTGCACTACATGAATCCCTGGTGTAAGGAAGGTGGTGTTGGAAGCTGAGTCTATAGGAACCCCGGCTTTTTCCAATGATCCATATATTATATAATTCCCTGCCTCGTCCACATTAACAGTTACATTCACAATCAGATAGTTGTAATCACCATCGCCGTCCGTATCCTCACCCTCATCCGAATGGGAAGAGCCGAATACGGTGGCACTCACATTTCCTACCATACTCACAAACACAGCACCTATTAGAAACAAGACGAATAATACAGCCCACAGTCTCCCTGTTCTTTTAGGATTGAAATACCCCCGCTCTTCGATTTGCAATGTTCTCCCTCCTTGTCCTATCAAGACAAATAAGATAGGACAGTTATTTTTCCATAGAACTTTATACGTATATATATTTTGGTAATAAATCCCGTTTAAGGGGGTTCTAAGCCGGATATTTTGATTCTTCTAAAGACCTTGATATTCTCAAAGATCCTGTGTTTTGTCCTGTCTTAGCCCAACAAATCATCGCTCTATGTACGTTATTGTCGTAAGGGATTGATCAGTTTATTCTGTCTCACAGCCCTGGACATCGAAAGGTATAAATAGTGTTCTTTACCATTATACCTAAATAGTGGTAAATATGACAATAACGGTAAAAATTGATAAGTTTGGTAAAATATTCCTCCCCAAGAGAATTCGCAGGAAGCTTACTGCCGAGGAGTTCGAGGTAAGGGTTGAGGAGGGAGTGATCGAATTAATGCCGGTGAAGAGTCCATTAGAATTGTTCGGCACCCTGAAATCCTTTGATATGAGCGTGCTGGACGAGATCCATGGTGAGGACCATGAGTTTGGTGCTTGACACCTATGCGCTTTTCCAGCTCTTTTCGGGAGGCGAAAAGGGTGAAAAGGTGAAGAAGATCTTGAAAAAGGATACCAAGGTTTTCATTTCGGTTCTCTCCCTCTACGAAGTCGGCACGGCTATTACCAAGCAAATCAGCAGGAAGAAAGCAGAGGAGTATCTCCGTGCTATTCGTGTCTACTACGGAATTCTCGATGTTAACGAAGAAATCGCTATGAAGGCTATGGAGCTGAAACTGAAGCATGACATGCCGGCCATCGATTGTTTGATATACGCCACCGCGATAATGAATAATGCGAAGATAGTATCGGGGTGCAAGCATTTTAAACGCATTTCCGGTCAGAGAAATGTGATTGCTATTTGAAGAAAACAGGTGAATAAGTCATAATGTAACGGAGACCTATCATTTTATATTTCTCAACCCGTCTAACTCTCACCATCCCACACACCTCTTCCTCTTTTGTAGGAACCTGAAATATTATGGGTTTTTCACATCGCTGACTGGTTAATGTTTAGTATTTTAGATAGTTCCTTTCTGGAGATCCTGGGATTCTCGACCATAAGGCTGAGTATCATGCACTGGTTTTTATTCAGTTCTGACCACCTTTCTACCAACCTTTCTGCCAATCCTTCATCTCGTCTAATGTCCGTGGAAGCAATACCCTTGAAATGAGGTAACATCATCTCTAAATGTGGTAATGAGTGCCTTGTTATCACCTTATTTATATAATATTCAGATTGATTATTCAAATCTTGAAGCTCCTTCATTTCCCCCCTCCCCTCGGTAGTTCGACAACTTCCCAATATCCGCCCTTTGCCGGTCCAACCCTTCTCAGGATACCTTCTTCTTTCAGCTTTCTAATATTCCACTCCACACCTTTTATGGACAGACCCGTCTGTTCGGCCATTTCCTTCATGGTTATTTTTGGCCTCTCTTGAATCAGACGGATTATTTTCTCCCTAGTTTTCTCCCTAGTTTTCTCCCTAGTTTTTCGGGGTATCTCTTTTACCTCTTTCCGCTTAAAAACCGTGATAAAATGATTTCCGACCTCTTTAAAGTCGGCATCCGGTTCTCTTGACAGGATCAAACTGATGCCTCGCCCCCATTTCTCAATGAAATGAACCCTGTGGAACAACTCGGCAATCAACTCGTTTCTTCTTTCCGAGACCATTTCGCTTTTGATCTGTTCTATGGTCAAATTCCCATAGAGCAGGCCTGGGCTTCTGATCTCCACGCGGTCTTTGAAAACAGCGATATTCACCGAGTCATATTCGTTATAATCCCTGTGGCAGAAGGCATTGATTATCGCCTCCCTGAATGCCTCTTTATCTATCTCCGGGACATCTACCCTTCGCAGACCGTCAAGTTTCATCCCGATATGAATATTTTTTAGAATGTACTCCTCTGCTCGTTCAATCAAATAAAACAAATCTCCTTCAAAATCCTGCATGCCAATAGTGAAAGAAGTGTCTGTCGTACCGAAAATCGCACATCTGAGCTTTGCATTAGGAAAAAAGGAATATGGCTTTTTTCCGAATAACATCACCGTGGCATTGAGCAGTTTCCCATTGGAAATGAGCTTTAATTTTTCAAGGGAATTCTCAACCGTATCGTATTTCAAGCCTGAAGTTTTCAAAAATCTTTTCAGTTTTGCCGAGCTGATATCACCAGGTTTCGCTCTTTCACAGATATGTATATCCCAACGCAATTTGTCCTTATTTTTTCTCAAAACCAGATTTTCCAGCTCTTTGGAGCTTAACTTCCTATCTTCATCCCCCACCCTCATATAGGCTCTTCCATAGGCATAATAAGGAGTTTCAGTTCCCTTGAATTCCACAAGGATACACTCTTTATCATCTAACACCACTTTATCGATTCTCGGATAACTCTTTGGTTCGATATGGTTTGATATGGCCTGGGAGATGTCTCTTATTGTTTTGTCGCTTATCTGTTGTCCAATGACCTTGCCGTTTTTCCTGATCCCGAAATATAATTTTTCTTCCTGATGCTTATTTAATATGGACACAATGGAAATAATGGCTTCTTTCAGTCCAGATGTGGATCTCTTTAATTCCAGTGTTTCAGATTCACTAAACCTCATTACTAATACTCCTTACTTTCTCTCCCACTTCAAGTTATTGTCACAGACACCATATAAAGTTCTCTAGGGGAGGATACTGAAAGTAAATTATCGTGAGGGGCATACCTATTTGATGCTTTTATTCTGTCCTCCACTATATTGCGGTATTTCATTTATTACGCCTCTTTAGGGTTCACCCGAATTCCCTAAGATTGCAAGGCTCTGTGAAGAAATTACATTACGGCTATCCAAGCACAATTATTATTTTTCTCGCAACTATTACAACAAATATTATCAATCCGGTATAAATAAAGAAGTTCATTCTATCCTTTAAATCATTTGGTGCGAACGATTCAGTCAATTCACGAATGATAAGCACCCCGATTAGAATCAGAACCACAAATACCTCAAGTTCACTATCACCGGAAATCACAAGGAATATGATGATCAAGAGGATCATAACGAATGTAAGCTTCTCCGAGAGCAGCAAATTCAACCACCTATTCTCAGCCTGAATGTGATCTCGTTATCCTTTACATCGACCTTTTGAATCCGAACTTTTTTTCCTATGGATCTTGTTATGGCGCACAGTACCGAACTACATATAGGACAACATGTTTGTCTGCATATTTTACCTGTGTCCTTTATCTTTTGGCAAATATCCTGATATGCCGAATGCTTGATCTTGACCTTGATGAACTTGTTATCCTCCATTTTTATGGACAGATCCTTTATGAGGTTTAATCCATAGATCATTATTTGGAGATTCTGCTCAAGCTCATCTATATCGATATTTCCTATTTCCATACCCATTTCTTTTTCGTAGGTTTCCAAAAGCCCGAGCCCCGGCGGTACCAATATTACGCCGAGACTGGATCCGCTTGTCCCCGTGACGAATACAGTATCATCATCCACTGCAGGAAGATTATATTTTTCTTCCTCTTGCAGTGGTATGAAAACCCTCTCTTTTGAGAGACCGCCTCCTGACGGGAGGTATAAACCGTTGCCCTTGAGGTCGAGATTGTTTGTAAGTGATTGCAAGAGTTCCAGGGATGACAGCAATTGTGCATCATTCAATTTCTTTGGAATGGTTTTTTCTCTGATCACGATGATGGCGAACAGACCTATGAATATCCCGCCGAAGCCGATCTTCAGGTAAAAGTTTTCTTTTTGAAATATTATCAGGTATATCCCCATGGCTATAAAGAGAGAGCCTAACACCTTTGCCCTCACAGCGGGTTTTCCTAGAACACTCATCCTATCTTCTTCCCCTTTCTGGAAATAGTATGGATTGGTTATTAAACTATTGTCATGTATAAACCCCTTTTTAGCAGGGTGGCGCAATCGTTAAAAAATCATAAGCTAGTAAGGGTGTACTTTACAAGAAAGCATGGCTAAAATGAAGAAGCGATTACCCTACCAAACCTTTTTATACATAATGATATATATTATTTTGTATCAAAAAAATAACATTGTGATATAAATGACAATGAATCCTGTGCTCAAAAAACTCCACTTGGAGAACAAAGAGTTCGTCAGAGCAGATGAAATTAGAAAGACCTGCAAGGATTTCAAGCTTGACTACTACAATACCATAAGGAATCTCATGGCCCGTGGTTATCTCCTAAGGATCTTTAAAGGGCTGTTTTATGTAAAAAGCTTCCGTGAAGTGAAAATGGGAAGCTTGAAGTACTCCCATCTGGAGCTTGTATCAAAAGGCATGGAATTAAAAGGTGTCTCTAACTGGTATTTTGGGCTTAATACGGCTTTGAAACTTAATAATATCACCCATGAACATTTTACTGTGGATTATGTCTTGAACGACACGATTTTTAGAAGCAAGCCAATAAACATAGCAGGGTACAAATTCAGGTTCGTGAAGTTGAAGGGATCTCTATTTACATTCGGAATAAAACAGAAGAAATACCGTTATTCTGATCCGGAGAAGACCATACTCGATCTAATCTATCTATCAAGATACAGCTCTGTTCCAAAAGAAAAAATTACAATAGATATTGAAGAATATATGGGAGGCATTTCAAGAAATAGAATTAAAAAATACTCTGCCAAGTATCCGAGAACCGTTCAGAATATTTTGGAGGAGATCATTTGAAGGCATTTATTGCGGAGATCGGGAGAATATTGGATTTTCCCAGGTTAGATCTTATTGAAAAAGATATCAGACTCCATAATATTCTACTTGCTTTGTCCAATAATGAATTCTTTTCCGATAATTTTATTTTCAAGGGTGGTACATGCTTGATCAAGTCTTATCTGGGTTATTTTCGATTCTCGGAAGATATTGATTTTACATGGAAAAATCAGAAAACATTCAGCGGAATGTCCCAGAAAAGAATCAGGAAATATCTGTCTGAAGTAATCGATAGAACAGCGAATGTATTCGAAGAACTTGGAGAGATTCAAGGATTTGAATTTGTAAATGATAAGAGTAATGAAAAATATGTGGAGCTTGGCGGTAGCAATAAAACTGTAACTTTTAATTATGGTATGAATCCAAGATTTTAGTGTATCCATTGTTCATAAAGGTGCAATTCAATTTTATTGAATTGCTCAAATATCCCGAGATTGAGAACAAATTACATAGTCTATTAGCTAATAGACGTTCAGATGAACTTAAGAAATTTTTCCCTGATGAATATGATTACTATTCAAAATCGATTTCGTTCAGGACCTATGATCACAGGGAAATAATATGCGAGAAGGTAAGGGCAATTCTTACAAGGAAAGGAACCAAAGCAAGGGATTTTTTAGATTTATATCTGATTACAAAAAAGTACGATGAGAATATCTGGGAATATAAATCCCAAATAATTGAAAAGACGCGTTTTACCTTGGAAATGTATAAGAAGTATAGGACGAACCTTAAAGAGAAAATCGAACTAATTAAGTCCAAAGAGATTTTTGAATGGGGGCATGAAAAGGAGTTGCTTCTAAAAGAAATCGACGGGATGGAATTTGATAGATTTATAGATAAATTATCAGATTTTCTAAATAAGATAATTGAAAATCTAGAGGCAACTCTGTCATAAAATCGAATCACTTCCGCGCGATTTTGATTTGTGATACAAGGAGGAATCCTTACTATGTGCTTTATAGTATACAGGGAAATTATTTAGAAATATTTCCCTCCATAGGAGACGGGTATTGCTGCCACCCTCATATGTAAAGGCTCATTTGTCTGGCTCTGGGCTAATATCAAATAAGCCTTCATGTAAAAATAACTCCATTTACATAAGCCAGATATCGTTAAGTTTACATGTAAATTATCGATTATCCATAGGAAATTTACCAGTTATTGCAACCGCCAAAAATCCTTAAGCCAGTTACCGAAAACCTTAAGAGCAGATTCACCATATTGATTTCCAATGTCGTTGGGGAGGGCATCTAAACTCATAGTAATGGTTATCCTAGTGATTCCATTGGCGTTCCAAGGAGCTTTAGCTGACACGCCGCCAGTGCATGAGAATTTCGAGAAGGCCCGGGAGGATCTGGAGGTTCTCATGGACCTCTTGGGGGACTCAATGGTGCTTTCCGAGGAAACGCTGTACTTTTTAGTGCATATGGAGTTCACGCCGGAAAATCTGAGCATTGCAATGGAAAAAGCCGATGAGTTCCACGACTTACTGGAGGGCGCGGAAATACTTCTGGAATTTATGAGGGGTGAAGCTACAAGTGTGGAATATCTTGAGGAATATCTAAGACCGTTTCAAGACCTCGATATCAATACCACGGGTCTCATTCAATTCTATATCTACCTCAATGAAAATCTTACGGTTGCAGAAAATTATTTAAATGATAATGCCACAACCAATACAACAGTAGATGCCGCTGTACAGGCATTGAACAACAGCGAATCAAATGCCGAGGCAGTGAAAGACAAAGTGAATGATATCGAGAATAACACCAAAGCAATCAACGAAACAGGTTTTTCAACCGTTACTCTGGAAGAACTGATAATAGAGACGAAAGAGCTCGTAGAATCGGATGGAGAGGCAATAGAAGAACTTTCGGAATTGTTTACCATCATTCCCAACTTTCTTTCAATTTATGTACATAAAATCGGTTTTGCCCTTGGCGATGAGTTTTTAGCCTACGGCTATTTCTTTGGAGAAGGCGATTTCAAAAGCGTAGAGAACATAACCATATTTATGGATGATCAAATATTGGACGAGGTATCCACCGACAGCAATGGAAGATACGAATTCAAAACAGAAATACCTCTGAACCACACACTCGGTGTATTCGAGATACATGCATCCACGATGTATAATAACAGCCTGTATGTTTCGCACAGGACAAATATCACTATCTCAAAGATCCCCACAATACTGACACTTTCAACCCCGTTATCGGATTATTCTTTGGATGAACCTGTACCGTTTTCGGGAAGGCTGCTTGATCATAAAGATACTGGGTTGGCAGACGAAAATATAACGCTGAATTTCGATGATATGATGATAGCAAATATATCCACAGATATCGGGGGAAACTTTAGTTTTGAGCTCAATACCACTGGAATTTCTTTCGGAGTATATGGTGCACAAGCCATGTTCGAATCAGATGATGAGCATACAGGCAGCGTTTCTGAGATGGTTGAGTTTTCAATAAACATTCCAACAAGGCTCATGTTGTCAATTCTCGAGACCGCAATTTATGTGGGAGAAAACATAACGTTCTTCGGGCAATTGACGGATGAACTCGATAACATTCCTCTATCAGACATGACCATAGAACTATATATCGAGGACGAAAAAGTCGGTGAGGTTGTTACAGATAATCTGGGTCGGTATGAATATCTGCATTCTAGTTTCGGGATGGCTATTGGCAAGTACAATGTTCATTCTGAATTCAATCCTATGGTGCTGAATTGGCGAGAATCCGTATCAGATATCATAGAGGTCGAGATACAGGGACCCCAAGAACCGGCAATACGGACACAGGGTAAATCTCTTATGGATAGAATTTATGACAACTTATTCCTCATCGTGCTCCTCATCCTTGTTTTTCTGGTTCCTGCGGTATTTTATATGAGAAAGAGAAGAGCGGTCCCTGCAGGTCTTACTCAACGAGCCGGAAAAAAAATAAAGAGAAAAGCGTATTCTAACAAAACACTAAAAAAGAAACTGCTTAAAGAAACAGAAGATCTTGACAGCAAGTTAAGTTCACTCAAAGGATCAAAAAATCTTAGAGAGGCGATAATAGCAGGGTACCATACGTTGCTCGGCATCCTGGAGAAGAATAAAGTAATAAGAGTCAAACCCAGCCACACACATTTGGATATCGCGCAAAAACTCGCTGACGAAGGCTTCCCTACTTCAGAGATCGGTTCGGTCACAGATATCTTCGAAAAGGCGATGTACTCGAACCGTCCCATTGCGAGCAACACCATAGATGATTTCATGGCAGGCATCAGGAAGATGTTCACCCAGGCCGGGGGGACCAAGGGATGATACCCTCAATGAAACGGTTCTACAAATATCTCCTGGTCTATGGAATGGCTGCTACTTTCATAGTATCTGCGCTATTGGTTCCTATCCTGACTATCGATACCGATTTCAGCATATACAACACGGATTGGAATGGCAGCAGTAAATTAACCGAAAGGACGTATGAAACAGGGGAACTGCTTCCCTCAATTTCTTTAAAGAACACTGAGTCAGATATTCTGGTGGTCCATAATTCATTTATAAATTACGATCTAAAATCCAATAGTTCTTCGATACTGATCATAGGGCCAAGTCTTGCTTTTTCTGATGGCGAAGCAAATTATATCAGGGAATTTCTTTTAAATGGAGGTAAGTTACTTCTGGCAGACGATTTTGGCACGGGAAATGAATTGTTGAAGAAGATCAATTCAACAACCCGTTTTTCATCCTCCCTTCTCATCGATCTGGCATACGAGAGGAAACCGCAGTACGGCGTGGTTTTCGACTTTAACGATCATCCCATCACAAACAATGTCTCCCGGATTCTCCTCAACTACGCCACCACCCTTCGTGTGGGAAAGAATACAACGGTTCTTGCAAGCTCCAGTTCCGGAAGTTGGCTTGATTCCAACATGAACTGGAGGTTGGATTCCACAGAACAAAAAGGACCTCTGCCCGTATTGGCGGTGGAGAGATATGGTGAAGGGGAGTTGATTTTGCTAGCGGATCCCAGCGTATTGGTGAATCTCATGTACAAATATCTGGATAACTCGGTGTTAATTGATAATCTCTTGGGTTATCTGGGCAGGGATGTCATATTGATAGACGAGAGCCATAGAGCTCCAACAGGACCTTTTGCCTCGATCTTCTTTGCCTTTGCATATTTAACCACGCTGCAGAAGATAGGTATAATCTTTCTTTTGGGTGTGACCCTGTTCGTCGTGGGAACGAGGTTTTCGAACCAGATAATTATAAGAACAAGGAACAGGATAACGAGCCTGCTCGATAGATTCGCAAGAAAAGAATCGATACTAACTTCCGATTCCGCAATCGATAAGGTGATGAGCAATCATCCCACCTGGGACAGGAGCATATTGACAAAGATCGTGGGGGAGATTTCAAGTGAAGGGGGAGGCAGCACATGATGGATAAAAGCGAGGAGATAGACCTTACCAAGGTAAGCAAAATATGTGCTCAGGTCAAGAAGGAAATTGGTAATGTAATAGTGGGATATGAGGATATAGTGGATGATTTTTTGGTGTGTCTGATTGCCAAAGGACATTTGCTTATCGAGGGTGTACCTGGTATAGCCAAGACGACCATGGCCAAAACATTCTCAGGGATTACGGGATTGGCATACAAAAGGATACAGTTCACACCCGATCTGCTTCCCGCAGACATTATGGGGCACTACTATTTCAACCAGAAGGAGAACAGGTTCGACCTGAGAAAAGGACCTCTTTTTTCCCAGCTTATTTTGGCTGATGAGATCAACAGGGCGTCGCCCAAGACCCAGTCAGCGCTTTTGGAGGCCATGGAAGAGCGCCAGATAACAATCGAGGGCAATACATTCAAGTTACCCGAGACCTACATGGTGATAGCCACATTGAATCCCATTGAGACAGAGGGCGTCTACAGGCTTCCTGAAGCACAGCTTGACAGGTTCATGTACAAGGTCGTAATGGACTATATTTCGGAAGATGACGAGCTCAAGATACTGTTCAGAAAGAATCATGAATCAGATGTTCCAGTAAAAAGCATAGACGGCGGCTTTATTTCCCAGCTTTCCGCAAGCTACAAAAAGGTCTATGCGGACAAGAGCATTTTAAAATACATAAGGGACATCATTATCGAGACCCGTAATAGAAAGGAGCTTGTCCTGGGTGCAAGTCCGAGGGCGGGAGAGCACATGTTGTATGCTGCCAAGGCCCACAGTCTGGTAAATGGAAGTTCCTATGTGATCCCTGATCATGTAAAGAAGGTTGCACCCAAGATACTCAATCACAGGATGCTGCTCTCCATGGATTCCGAGCTTGAAGGAGTTACAATTGACAAGGTAATCGACGACACTCTCGATAAGGTCGAGGTGCCCAAGGGTCAGGAGAAGAAATGATTCGATTAGCACTTCCCCCGTAGTTAACCGATGATTTTGGCCCATAATGCTCTTTTCCCCTTAGAATTTCTTCAGTTTTCCATCGTTCAAAAAGCTAAAAAAGTGTATATTCATGTATAATCTGTGCTTTACGAACAAGGTTATGATTATCAAGGCTCCAAGGATCTCGGTTATATAGACAAAGGGGTTTGTCAGTAGAATGGTTAAGTAATCCGAAAACTCAATGTCACTCCTCGAAAATCCGGTGCCAAAGAGCGGCCAAAAAAGTGTGTGGGCGTCCTCCCACATTCTATCGAGCAATAAGTGAATATATAGGGGCAATGTGTAATATAAGGTTCTGAGACCGCGCCCAAATTTTATTTGTGCGACAATAAATAAACAAATCGAAATTATCCAGAGGGTAATTACGGAATGAGTAAAAATTCGGCCATTTGCAATTTCATCCTTTAAGATGAGCATTCCCAAGATTTTATCGATGATATCCGGAAAAATCGAAGCGATAATAACCAACCTGAAATCGATATCCTCAATTGAGGGTGTATGAGGATTATTAGGTCTCATACGAGAAAAAAGAAACGAAATAAGCAGGTAAACAATGCCAACGGTGATACCTATGTGCCCAAGCAGAAACATAAGTTAGGCAAAACGTATTCGGATTATTTATATCTTCGTTCTTTCAAGAAAAGGCGTGCATGTGATGATCGTCATTGCAGCCAGAAGAAGTATTTGAGCCGAGGTTGCCTCTGCACCCTGCAGATAGATATCGAAAAGCGTTATTCTGGTCAGGGCAAACAGGATAACGGCGATTGAAGCTGAGATCAATATGACAGCTCCCAGGGGCACTGCTTTTATCTTTTCTCTCACCTTTTTATTTTCCAGGTCCATTATCGTCTTTAAAAGCAAAATCGAAGGCACGATCACAAGCACTATCACAATGAGCATGTCAGCTGCATTTTCGAAATTCTCCAGTTTGATTGTGGGCACACCAAGAAACATAAACAAGGCAAACCCCACGATCCCCAAATCAGTTTTCTTAATTATCAAGGCGTACATAAGAAAAACTACAGGGGCGAGCACAAGCACAACAGAAAGTGCATCCAGTGTACCCAAAACAAGAAGAACCATACCAAGATATGCCAAAAGAATGAACCTTCTCATCCCGGCTGCCTCCTGAGTTCCTTTATCACTCTCAGCCCCTGGTCCTTTGGTGAAATCTCGATGACCTTTACACCCAATCCCCTCAATTTCCCAATGATCTTCTGTTTTTCGGAGTAGCTCTCGTAAATGTTCTCGAGAAGTTCGGGTTCCAGGTAATGGGTTTCCGAATCGTACCAGTATGTAAAGGGAGTAATCAGAACAACCTTGTGCCCCTGTTTTTTGGCAAGCCGAAGGGCCTCGTTTTGCGAGTTCAAATTGGTCTCCAAATCGGAGATTAAAAGCAGCAGCTGATTCCTTTGGGTTTTCGAAATTAAGATCCGAATTGCCTCGTATATTCCGGTTGCCTGGATACTGCTTGTGTACCTCCTTCTTTTTCCAGTCAAAAAAGGGGCAATTGTTTGGATAAATCGTGTTTCTGAATCGGATTTGGAAGGCAGGGGTTCTTTTTGCATATTCATTTTATATTCATCCACTTTGATCTGGTTTGGAATGTAAAGCAGTGCATTGAATATCCTGTCGAACTGCTCCCGGCTCGAGGAAGGGGTTATATCGGTAAGCACTCTATGTTCATCAAAAGCCAAGAGTCCTACAGGGTGATCCCATGAAGAAAGCATTTTAGTAAGTTGAAGGGAAAGAGAAATTCCGTGGTCTATTTTCGATCTATCCCCTTTGGTCTTCCTCATACTTTTTGAGCAGTCCAGCAAAATAATTGAAGGAACCGAAGTCTCATTTTCGTAGACTTTGGTCATCAATTTGGAAAGCCTGGACGTTGATTTCCATTCGATATCCTTGAGCCTGTCTCCTGGTAGGTATTCTCTTATATTTTCGAACTCATGACTCCATACATTTACCGCACTTTTTCTTGCTTTAGCTTCTTTCTTAAATTTTCCCCGTTCAGCCACTGCTTTAGCCTTTTTGATTGTATCAGTTCCACTGTGAACCCTTATATCAGAGACAAGTGGTCTCTCCAATGAATATCGAAAGAGTTTACTTTTGTCTTTCAAAGTGATCCTAACCCCATCAAACGAGTAATGCCCTCTTTCATTTGCCTGGACAGAGTATTTTAATTTGAATTCCTTACCCGGCTCAACCAGGTCCGAGTACTTACTGGCCCCTTTAAAAACCGAGCATCCTTTCGGGATTCTATCTGATATCTCAAGATGCATTATGTTGGACCCATTTTTTATTTTGAGCACGACATTAAAGGGCTTGTCAGCAAACAGAATCTTTTCAAGAATATTCCTCTTTATCTCAATGTCAAGATCCCTAATCGTATCTCTCAAATTCATTTTGATATACACAAGAAATAATATAATACCTGAAGCAGAAAGTGCGGGAACAAGATTGGTGAATAAATATGCCTGGACAAAAAGAATGCAGGAGAGGATCAATAGCATCCTTCCCAAAGGTGTACTTTGCAATCTTTCATATTCCATTTCTCATTCCTTCCTCATCAAGGTCTTACAACTATCCACAACTGTACATCTCTATAGGGCTCTGTGCCATCATTTTTATAGAGGAGAAACTGCAGTTTATAGGATCCGTTCTCGCTTACACTAAAGTTAAAGAAAGTTTCATTCACCTCATCATGCTTTAAGGTGAAATTGTACACCTCAAGCGTTCTATTCACCCTTTCCCCTGTTAAATTCAAAAGCCAAATCTCCACGGAATAGTCAGTATTTTCATGTTCCCGGCAGATCACACCTACTATCACAGTCCCGTTCTCACCAACCGTAAGATCATTCGGGTAATTATCCGCAGTTCCATTCTCACCCAAAATATAGAACTCGGTAAATCTCTCACCCACTCTGGGAACAGCGATAACATAAATCAACACACTTACTGCGATTATTACAGAAAGTACCAATATTACGGTAAGAATCTTATCGATTGTTGTGACCTCCTCATCTTTTGGCCACTCCAAAACAATCACAATGGCAAAGCGGTCCTCAAGAGGTATTTGACTCCTTCTGTACCATGCGATGATGGACACCGAAACAATCAAAATAAACAGCGAAGCCAGAATCGGCTCAAGCCTGATCCCCCAGGGAGTATAATTCAGCATCAGCCCGATGAGGGGAACAACTGCGATACTTATTCCGAACGATAATGCGACACGCTCGATGGTATCCAGATCTTCGGCTTTGGGGAACAGTGCGGATATGATCACATATCCAGGGAGAAAGAGGATAAAGGCAAGCCCGAGAATTATCCTCGACGCACCTGTTTGGGCTGCGAGCACAACTCCAGCCAACAGTGCCGCCAATACTATTACAGCGACCAAATCCCATGGTTTCTCCCTTATCTCGATCCTCAAAGCTATCCCTACTTGCCTTTTCTGTGTGCTCAAGTCTGAATCCATGTATCATATTTTAAGGTTTAGCATGTGCACTGAGAACTACTTGGTAAATAAAAAGTTTTTACGGAGTGTAGAAAAATATACTCTTATATTTTTTTATTATTTGGTTTAAGCTGGGTAGAGTTCTATACCATTCTTGAGCCGATAATCTCTAATTCATTATAGAAAATATTATAAAGATAATACCCTATTAAGGTATAATATGAACAAAAATATCTATTTAAATAAACAGGAGC
>CBDVCK010000065.1:0-14375 GCA_965372465.1 uncultured Thermoplasmata archaeon
CAGCCAATCTATTAATTCCAAGCTCATTTTTAACCTTTTTCGATTTACCTTTATTTTTATTCATTTAGTCACCTTTTATATGTTTAGGCTTGATTAGCAGCCATAGATTCTGATTCTTCTATTCCTTTAATTACTACTTCATCAATGGGACTTTCCTCAAAATCAATATCAATGAATCTAAAGGGTTTTCTGGATGGTTCCGATGGTAAAGATGGTTGGAATGGATGAATTTTACCCACAGAAGTTATTGATAAATCCTCAGTTGGTATCCCTTTCCAATCCCATTTTCGCTGGATAAAAGGTGAAAGTGGAGCATCTGGAGATATACCTTCATCCCTTTTAATTTGTTGTTCAAGGAAACCAAGAGCAAGAGCACTATCAAGATAAGCGAGAGCCTCCCCTCTTGGATCGTTTTCATTAAATTTATAATACCAGCATTTGCCTGATTTTCTATGTTTCTTAATGATTCCTTCGTCAAGAAGATGTCGGACATGAATATAGGCTGCCCTCTTTGAAACACCTGAAATCCGCACAATTTCGGGTACTGAGAGATCTTCATCTGGATTTTCTGCGAATGCTTCGACCACAACGACTCGTGGTGACTTCCCAAATAAGTTGGTAAATGTGCCCATATTTACCATATAATGAATTACAAGTATAAAAAGTATACTTTCTTAATATTTACAAAAAAGTAGGCTTTAAACCCCTGTAATAAGGTATAAATCAACAGAAACCTATTAGCTTTCGTGACTGAATTGGAGATTGAATCAACTGTTGATAATCTGACTGAATCTGAAAAAATAGTGATGAGAGTAATCCCTAGGATTTCAAAATCAAAAAATAATATTTTTTCTCAAAGTCAACTCGAACGAAGAAAGGCTTGCTGGGATATGAATGTCACCGAACAATTACAATCCCTTGCAAACAAAGGATTATTAAATAGAGTAAGAAAAGGAGTATGGCAGACTACTCCTATCGGAAGGCGGGTTGCACATTTTTTAGAAAATGAGGAATTTTCTCGACGTTATCCATTTCCAGTTATACGAAGATAAATAACGTTATTTATTAATTATATTTATATTTTCAATTTATGTTCTTGTAAAGTAAACAGACATCTGGAATAACGATATTCTCGTTTGTTGGGGTTTAGGTTGATAATGCGGTAAAAAAACCGAGAATTTTCCTTAAAGTACCCCTCATCAAAACCACGGAAAGATTATAAAAAATAACCCAAAGAAGATCATAACTCCACCACAGATTCCAAACACGATATTATGCACCTTCTCTGTCCACAGCTTCTTCGATTTGAAAACCGAATAGGAAATAAAATAATCCCATATGAGATCAAATGACCAGTGCAGCACGGCAAACACAATGAAGGCTGCAAGGCCAAAGCCCACCGCCGTGGCAATCAGAAGAAGCCCAATTGTTGCCCACCAGAGGAAGAAATACGGGTTGGTAATGGTTGTAATAATTCCCACAATGAAGGGAGGATACGGCAGATACTTCTCAGTTTTATCAACCTCTTTTCTCGATTTCATCATGTTGTAGCCAATGTACAGAAGAAACACACCACCCACAAGACCTATGATAATCATCACTTCCTTATTCTCGAAAAAGGGCCCCAATCCCAGACCGATTGCCGCAACCAGTGGAAATTCCACCACAGCATGCCCAAGGGCAATCTGCATCCCCGCATTCTTATCCTTGTATCCCTTTGCAATAGTGCCTGCAGTAACAGGTCCTGGCATCAACACCCCTGTGAGGGAGACAATTGCCACAAATATGTAGAACCCCAGAAGTGTGGTTGTATCCAAAGGCCGCACCCGATAGTAAATGCTCCACCCCCTATAAAAAATTAGTTTTTATCGGAATACCAGGGTAAAGCTAAAAAGCGATGCAGTACCTTTGGGGAAATCGAGAAGGAAATCACCATGAAGGATGTAAATATCAAAGAGTACAAGGATGGCCTGCATCCCAAATCACTTAAAATAGCTGAGGAAGCTATTTTACATGTTGAGATAAACGATATGGAATTTGATGTTATCATCTCTCCATTAGAGATCAAGGATTTCGTCTACGGAAACCTCCTCTCGGAAGGATTCATAAAGAAAATCGATGATGTCGAAAGTTACAAGGAGAAAAGAAAAAAGGACCTGATCACAGTTATGCTCACTCTAAAACAGTTCGAGCCTTCATTTCTTCGAAAGAACTACAACATAGTCTGGACCGAATGCGGAAGTGTTCCCGAAATCCAGAAGAGAACCGGAGAGAGACTAAAAAAAATCCAGCATAAGTTCAAACTCAGTTCAAAGGATATCCTGGGAATACAAAATAAAATGAAGGAAAGGATTGGACAACTGGAAAAAACAGGGGGAGTGCATTTTGCTGCCCTCTTTGACAAGGAATTGAGAATGCAACATTTTTCATTCGATGTGGGAAGGCACAATGCAGTGGACAGGGTGATTGGTAAAAACCTTCTGGAGGGGGAGGGTTTTGAGGATAGGGTTCTTTTTACAACAGGGCGTATCTCCTCCGATATCGTGGTGAAGTGCCTCAGGGCGAGAATACCTGTTGTGATTTCTAAAAACAGCCCACTTTACACAGCAATTACCTTGGCCCGGAAATATGAGCTGTGCCTGATTGGTTACCTGAGAGGTGTAAGGTTCGATATTTTCAGTGGTGAAGATATCGTTGTGGAAGGTGAATAATCAAAAATTTATTTAGCACGTAGTTGTTTTCCTTGTCCAATTAAAATCCTCGGGGATGCCATTATGTTCGAACCGAAATTCGAGAGAATGAGATCAGAGGAAATAAGGAAACTTCAGGATGAAAGGCTAAAGAAAATCGTGCGTTATGCCTACGATAATGTGCCTTTTTACAAGAAGAAATTCAAGGAAGCAGGAATGGATCCTGATCAAATCAAATCCTCCCGTGACATGCACAAGGTTCCCTTCACAGTTAAAAACGACCTTCGCGACCATTACCCGTACGGCATACTGGCTGTACAAAGAGAGGACATCATTCGATTCCATGCGTCATCAGGAACAACAGGTATTCCCACAGTAGTCGGCTACACAAGAAAGGACCTGGAGACATGGTCGAGATTAATGGCCCGAACCATAGCCTGCCCGGGCGTGAAAAAAGGGGACATCATGCAGAACATTTACGGCTATGGTCTTTTCACAGGGGGTCTGGGATTCCATTACGGTGCTGAGAAACTGGGTATCACAGTATTACCCACGAGCACCGGTAATACAAAAAGACAATTGAAAATCATGAAAGATATGAAATCCACAGTGCTTGCCTGCACTCCCTCCTATGCCCTGTATCTTGCAGAGGCGGCAGAGGAACAAGGCTACGCTCCACTTTCCGATTTCAATCTCAAGTTCGGCCTGTTCGGAGCGGAAGCATGGTCTGAAGAGGCTAGAAAGAAAATCCAGGAAAGCCTTGGTTTGGGAGCTTATGACTGCTACGGCCTATCCGAGCTTTACGGACCTGGAGTTGCAATGGAATGCCAACACCAGAACGGACTGCACATCTGGACCGATGAATTCTATGTGGAAACAATTGACCCTGATACTGGTGAAGTTATGGAACCAGGTAAAAGAGGCGAACTCGTGTTTACCATGCTCACAAGAGAGGCAATGCCCCTGCTGCGGTACAGAACCCGGGATTTGGCTGTATTAAGTGAAGAGGAATGCCAATGCGGAAGGTCGCATACCAGGATAATGCGTGTCTCGGGCAGAAGCGACGACATGCTTATCATAGGCGGTGTGAACGTGTTTCCAAGCCAGATCGAGGAGGTGCTTTTCAAAACCCCTGAGCTTGGTGATCAATACCAGATATATGTGGATAGAAAGAAGTTGGACAAGATGACGATCAAGGCGGAACTTTCCCCCGAGGCGCATTCCGATAAGAACCTGGATCCACAAGCTCTTATAAAAAGAATTACCGAGGAGCTAATGGCCATTATAGTAATCAGGCCGAAAATCGAGCTGCTTGCACCCAAAACAATCGAAAGAAGTGTGGGTAAGGCAGTGCGTGTTGTGGACTTAAGGAAAGGGAATTGATCTTTCAATCTCCAAACCGTGTATTAATGGCTTAAATACCAAAGATATATATCATTGCAAGAAGATTCATATAGCATGGACCCCGGCCTTTCCAAACTGATTCGCTCGAAAATATTTATTATTGCGGTCATCATTATTCTCCTTCTCGCTACAATCGGCATTTTGGTACTCAACAGAAAAGAGAAAGTGGAGAAGGAAATAGAGGATATCGAGGTTGGGCCTTTGGGATTGGAATGGGAAATCCCGTATGCATTCAATGCAGAGGGCTACGAGCCCAGCATTGCTTCCGATTCCTATGGAAACCTCTACTACACCGCCCACAAGAATGTGGACCGGGGTTATCAGGACAGGCTCAACACCTGGGGTACTCAATTGGCTTCATGGTTCTTTATGAGCAATGATAACGGCAAGAACTGGTTTGTCCCAACCGACCCCTATCCACAGGGAGCGGCATGGAAGCAGTGCCTTGGAGACGAGGGTGATATCGCAGTGGATGCAAACGATTTTGTCTACTATGTTGATACAACAATAAGGGACATCAATATCCATGTCTGGGCCGATGAAGGTCAATGGCAGTATACCAGGTACCTCCAGACGAGCAGCCGCGAATGGGACGATAGGCCGTGGGTTGCGGCCCAGGGCAACGGGGTGGTTCACTATCTGGGCAACAATGCAGTCACGCTCCCAGGACATGAAGGCCGGTACATATACTATCGGTCCACGAACGGTGCATGGTCGTTCACAATGGAAAAGGACGTGCCCGGGAACGGCTGGCTTCATATCGATACCGAGCGCAACGGCGACCATACATACATAGTCAAGGAAACAACAACAGGTGCTCCTGCCGATATCGTCATGCATATCAGCGATGATCAAGGTGCATCATGGAACTGGAACGATCCCGTTTACATTGGCTCGAGAGACGGTCCCGGCGGACCCCAGGGCGAGGGAAGCAGGTGGCCAGTTGTTGCTGCAGGTGAAAACGGAAGCGTATTCGTATTTTGGGGTGATTATGATGATGCCGCAAGCAATGGCTCGAGATTATTTCTGGGGAGGAGCCTGGATTACGGTCAGACCTGGAATGTAACAGATATCACACCCTTTACGGGGCTGCATGATTACTTCTGGCTCTCTGCAGGTCCAATGGGCTCCATTGGAATTTCATTCTACTCCACAACCGATCTTCCTGTGGATGAAAACAGCGAGTGGTACATCTACGGCGGTATGACGGTAAATGCAACTGAGGGTGATTTGGACGCACTCGAGATAAACGTCACAATGGCGGATCCCACACCATGTTATATTGGAACAGATTACCACGCTCTCCACGATTTCCACGAGAACACAATAAGCCCCGACGGGGCATTCAATATCGCTTATCAGTACTATGTGGGACCCGGCAACGGGGACAGTACGCTTTTATATGTGAGAGGAGAGCTGCCCAAAGGGATATTCGGGGATGATGAAGAGGAGGAGGAAGGCGAGGATGGGGGATAACTGCCTCCAGTATAATGCTCCTCTTGATTTGATACTCTATTTTCTGAAAAGAAAGAATTTAAGTTATTGATTCACATACAGGATGATACATCAATGGTGACATTTGGGGAGGACATACGTTGACAACTTACAAGATCGTAGTTCTACCTGGAGACGGCACAGGACTTGAGGTGATGGAGGAGGGAAAAAAGGTTTTAAACGGCGTTTCAGAGGCTTTTGGACTGGATTTCGAGATAATCGATATTCCCTGCGGAGTGGAGTACTGGAAAAAAACCGGACTTGAATGGCCTGAAAACGCATTCCAGATATGCCGCGATGAAAGCGATGCCATACTTCTTGGAGCCGTGGGTCCAACCAAGAAAAGACCCCTGGAAAAACCAAACGAGGGCTCCAGCATGTTATTCGGGCTGCGGTTCGGGCTGGACCTGTATGCAAATGTCAGGCCCACAAAGCTCTATCCAAATGTGCTTCACAAGATATCTCATGAATTCAAACAGGTCTGGGAGCCAAAAAATGTTGATTTCGTAATTATAAGGGAGAACACCGAGGGGTTGTACACCCCTGCAAGAGGGGTTTTGAGCAGGGGAGAGAATGTCGAGATGGCTGTGGACACCCGCCTGATAACGAGAAAAGGTGCGGAAAGGGTGATTCGGTTCGCCTTTGAAATTGCAAAGAAAAGAAACGGGGCTCCTTCGGATAGAAAGAAAAAGGTAACGTGTGTGGATAAAAGCAATGTGCTTCAGGGCTGCCTGTTGTTCAGGAAGATCTATGATGAAGTGGCACTGAATTATCCCGATGTCGAGAAAGATTATGCCTATGTTGATGCCTTTGCGCAGTGGATACTAAGAAAACCCGAATGCTATGATGTGGTAGTTGCCCCCAATATGTTCGGCGATATCATCACGGATTTGGCGGCTGTCCTTCAGGGAGGCATGGGTATGGCAGCAAGCGCAAACATCGGAGATTCGCACGGAATGTTCGAGCCTGTCCACGGCTCCAGCCCGAATCATGCAGGTAAGGACGTAGTGAATCCCATTGCAGCGATTCTATCTGTACACATGATGCTTGAATGGTTAGGTATGAAAAAAGATGATGATAAGCTGATTTTGGCCTCTCAAAGTATTGAAAAGGCAGTGGCAGACGTTCTTGCAGAAGGGAAAACGCTCACATACGATCTGGGTGGAAGTGCAAAATGCAGTGAGGTTGCAAATGCCATCACCAAAAAAATAAAGGAATCGGGATGAAACTATGGAGATATTAGAGAGGAATATCAATACAAAAGCCAGGAAAGTAGGTAATGACACAATACTTGTCCGATCCTCAATTTTGGATCTGCACCACAATATGTTCTTTGAGATGGAGATTGACATCTATTCCAAAGAGATCAAATCCGTAAAGGCAGATATGGTAAAGGTCCCTTATCCGGATTGCAAGGATGCACTGGAAGACCTTCAGAAGATAGTCGGCCTGAAACTTGAAAGAGGCCTTTTCAAAAACCTCGCAGAGATTCTCGGTAGGAACACTGGCTGCACACATATGCTGGAGATTGCAATGAACGCTTCAAGAACTGCATCGTATACTATTTTGACAATTCTTTCGGAGGGAAAGATGTGGAAGGACATCATGGCTTCAGATGAAGAGAAATTCGAGGTTGTAAGAACGTATCTGGACAACAGCTGTATCATGTTCAAAAGATGATTTTTATTTCATTTGCTTTCTTCTTTTGGAAACCAGAAATAAGGCCATTACTCCGAAGGCGGGGATGAGGATTCCTTCAAATTCTGATATTATCAGGGTACTGAATGAATCCTGGGAGAAGGTCCCTGAAACAGTGTCGCCAATGCTTACTTGTAAATCCGTATCACTATCGATACTGGCACCGTGAGTCTCTCCCACATCAGATGAATCGGTAGTGAAAACATAGACAATCCAAATGTATTCATCCGTACCTGCAGCAATGGTTAGGTCTGTGATGTCAATTGTAACCGAAGCTCCAGCATAAGTGGCTGAACCCAGGGATGCCCCATCAGCACCTCCTGGCTCAAAGACATCGTCCTCATCAACATCTTCGTATATGTAGACTGTGATGTCTGTGCTTTCCCCGGTTCCAAGATGTGTAATTGTAATTTGCTCCAAAATCACATCGTCCGGACCTGAATTCTCATTCAATCGGGTCCTCAGCATGGCTGTTAGGGTTGTATCCCCCCATCCGATGGAAGCGGGAGCCCTATCTTGCGAAGTTACATCTATGTTCCCCCTGGTTCCTTTTCCTTCGGTGATTGTAAACATTTCAGAATCCATGGGAAAATCATCGGAAGATGACCTCGTAAATACCTCCTCTGAATAATCATTCACCCTCTGTGTCCAGTCAGTGGTCTGAAACAAAACCCTGAAATGCCCGGTAATACCCAGGTAATCCTTGGAAAGCTGGGCCTCCAGACGATGGGTGTCGGTTTCTGCTGCACATTCACCTGCATCTTGCCAGGACCACTCAAAGGGGTGCAGACCGGAAAAACTGTAGTGCCTTTTTAAGGTGATATAACCGTATCTGCCCTTGATTTCAATTAGATGGTCGGCTCCGAAATCCCCTAGGCCATACCCGGTCTCTGATGAATTATCGTTGTCAATAAAGAAGTATGTCACATCCTCTCCTTTCCTGGGTGGGGGAATCGGGGCAGGACCGGCTGGCCCTGAGGGCTCCCCGGGTCCACTGGGAGTGGGTTGGAATGCAATTGCGTCATTTCTGTATGGAACCTCCGCTCCAAAACCTATCTTACCATCCACCCTCACGTAAAAGGAAACCAGGGTAGTTGTATTTGAAACGCTGTACTCGATTATATCGATATTCCTATTGGCGGAATCCCCAACATTATCGATCCTTACATCCTTTCCTTCCCAATCTACAAATGCCCCATCGACCTTGATATCGGTGGGTATCCTTCGAATATAACTCACATCATAGTGATTGGGAGCAGGATTCAGATTTGAAATAAAGATTGTTCCCTGATCAGTTTTGACATCTTCTCTGCTCTTGATCTGAAATCCAATGGAATTCTCGAAAGTTGCATCGCTTGCCACATCCACAACAACGTTTAGAATAATTGAATCCCCTTCAGATAGGCTCAAGCCTGGAGTGAATATGGCTTCCCCCTGATTCAGTATACCGGAGACACTGGAAATGCCGCTTTCGTCCTCGAGCTTGATGGAGACAACATCATTATCCGTTCCAATTCCCATCCTCTGGAACCTAAGCTCATCAATCGTAATATCCGCATTCTGTGCTTCCAATTCAAGTCTGAGCAGCCTATTGTTACCACCCGTAATCATATCGTCGCATACACCCTGCTGCTCAATATATAATACTCCTTCTTCATTGCTGATTATCGTATCTGAGAAATCCTCGGTTCCGTCATAGCTCTGCATATAAAATATGGCATCGATGGTATCACCGTTCTTCAATCCCAGAGCACTATACTGAATCTGCACTTCAAGTTCCGCTCCCGATAAAGCAGCAGAAACCGAGCTTATCATATTCCATTTGTTCCAATCCTGGATTGTGGATTGAAACTCCCAGAGGCTTTGGGATATTATCGCATTCTGCCATCCCTCTATTTTTATCATGAAATCTGCACCTAAGCCAGATATCAAAAAACCGGTTCCGGGAATCCGATCCAGATCAATGAATATGTAGGCAGTATCAACATGTCTTCCGTCGATTTCCAGCTCCCCAGAAAGCATACTCCCCTCCACCCTCATGTAAAATGAAAGTTCCCGAAGCCTGCTTTCAACACCGAATTCCACAATATCGACATTCCGATTTCCCTGAAAATCTTCATCAGCGTAGGAAGATGTTATAACATCGCTCCAATCATTGAAATTCCCGTCAATCTCTATTCCCTTAGGAGCTTTATAATAATCTACCATTAAAAATGGCATTAATATCAGAAGGAATATAATAATGGGAACAACTATCAATCCTAACCCGCTTTTTCTACTCTCGAACAACCTCTTCCTTCCAATTATTCCATTTGTTATGCCGTTTCCATTTGTGATACCGTTTGTTATTCCTGCCTTCATGGTTCGAAGTCCGTTGGTCAAACCATTGGTCAATCCGTTTGTGAGTCCGTTTGTAAGACCGCGTTCCTTTTCTTTCGCTCCGTTTGTGATACCTACCTTAAGCCCTGTCTTAAAAGGTTTCTTTGTCTCGATTCCGGGACGAATTAAACTTACCTCCTCCTCCACCTCAAGAGGCTCGACCTCTTCAACTATCTCGTAACCACAATGTGCACAGACGGATTCATCAGGCTCCAGGGAATATCCGCAGGCAGGGCATTCTTCAACGAATGCCTCTTCATCCTCGATTCCTTCAAATTCCATTCCGCAGTCCGGGCAAACAGATACAGGTTCATCGAAAATCTTCCCGCAGTCCGGGCACTCGTACCCTTCCTCGTAATACTCCATTTCCTCCTCGATTTCAAACATGATACCGCATGTGGGGCACTCCATTTGGGCTGATTTTAGTAAAGTTCCGCATTTTGGGCATTCGAATTCGAACTCATCCCCATGATATTCATTAAAGCTGGCACCGCAATGGGGACATTCCACTTCTTCCTCGTCTATAAATGCATCACATGAGGGGCATTTTTTTTCCATTGTAGTTTACCCCCATACTTTTTGCCTCCATTTTACCTACCATCTTCTTCTTAAGGATAAAACGTTCCCAAAAAGTGGGAAGTAAATTTCGTTGGCATCAAATACGACTTGACGTTGGTTTGCGATGTATTTAAATCCATATATAGCTTTCTATTTATATATCAAAAAAATAATCCACCAGAAGGAGACTTCTCTTGAAAATATTGCTTTTCAACCAACCTGGGAACTCCATTTCTTAAAATAATTATATGGCAGTGTGCTTAACATTTTGTCTCCGATTATTTGTTCCCCTTCAAAGGCATTAATTACCTTTTTCATTGTGACATCAACCAATGATTCAGTGGAATGCTGGCCTAATCTTGATTCGTAATGCTCTATAACAACGTTAATTAATTCTGATATGACACTAACCACTTCCTCACATCTGTTTTCGGATATTGTAGCTCCGTTGAGGCTTTTTATGAAAAAGTTCTTGGCGTCCTCCAAATCGCCTTCGAACATGAGTGAATCCCAAACCACACTTTTCTCATGATTATTCAGGTTCTCGAACCGAACATTCACAAAATTATCAACGCTTTGACCCACCACCTTTCTTGATTTGAGCAGCATGGTATAAAGAATCGCGAAAAGCACGGCAGGTTTTTTTCCGGTTTGAATGGTTGTTGTCGAAAGTGCGGTAATATCGAACTCTATCTTGACCTTGGGGTCTTTCACCTGGTACTCGAATGCTTCCCTGGTCTTTCCCCGCTTTACCCGTCTATTCACCAATCCGAGTTCGTATAGCTCTGAAAGATATTTTACGGCGGTGGCGATATGAATGTTCAGATCTCTTGCCACCTCGCTTGCAGTTTGCCAATCGTTTTTGAAGACATTTATCATCACATCCAAACAATGCTCCTTCCCCAAAACGAAAAGCATTCTCTTCATATTCTCTTTTTTCATTTTTTTCTCTCCAAAGAGCTTCAACAAATAAATATATCCAGGATGTGACTCGTTCTTCATTTAATATGTTAGTTTAATCCGTATAAATATTAATCGAAAAAAAATCTCACTTATGATTCTCAGGTCTGATATTTTTATAAAAGTTCATATTTTGATAATTTTTACCTATTATTATATTTACATTAAATCATTCTCCTTGATATTTTCTATAATTTTTTTAAAGTAGAACTTAAATAAGTAAAAAATCATGTTGGAGCGGATGTGTTAGCATGAGAATGGTGGTTAGCGGAGTTCCAGGTGTGGGAAAAACCTCTGTAATGGAGGGTGCGGCCAAAGACAAAGGCATTGCCATCATAAATTACGGCACAGTGATGTTTAAGGTGGCAAAAGACGAGGGATTGGTTGAAAACAGGGATCAGATAAGAAAACTGCCTGTGGAAAAGCAAAGGGACATACAGGAGGCTGCGGCAGAGAAGATATACGAAATGGGTGATGCCATCGTAGATACCCACTGCACGATCATCACGCATGGCGGGTATTACCCTGGCCTTCCCGAACGGGTCCTGAATAAGCTCAAACCCCATAGAATCGTGCTTGTTGAGGCCACTGCCAAGGAGATCCTCTCGAGAAGAGGCAAGGACGATAGCAGAATTAGAGACAAGGAAGGGGAGCGTGAGATTGAGGAGCACCAGTTGATGAACAGGTATGCCGCAATGGCCTATGCTGCCCTATCGGGTGCCTCGGTCAAGATCATTTACAATCATGATAACGGACTGGATAACGCTGTAAAGGAGCTTTTGAAGGTGTTTTAGGGTTTGAAAAGCCTGTTTTTTCTTGTTTTCTCCTTATTTTAACCACTTTTCCATTAAATTCAAATTCGAAAAATTTATTAAAAATGAAAGAGATACTTTATCATTAAAGATATTAAATATTATAAGAGGAAGGACAGATTAAAAAAAAACAATATCAAACATCGTGAGTACATGAAATTAAGGCTGGATTTGATCCTGGGAATATCATTTGTCATCATTGGCACACTAACCATGATTATCTCGGCTGCTAGCAACGTTCACTGGAATTCGGAGACGCGATACTGGGAGAATCAAACAGAATTCTATTACGATTACTGGGTGGAGCATAGTAATCCTGCCGCCTGGCAGAATTATTTAGAGGCACAGGACAATGCTATCAATGCGGATAGGAAAGCCTCAGATTGTATCTGGGGATATATAATCGGAATGATCTTGATACTGGCAGGAATATTCATTATGATCTTGATGAAGATTAGAACGGAGAGACTAAACAATTTAAAGCCATTTTAGAAAATTGGATAATAATAGGTATGAATGTTAAGAGTTACTTTTCCAAAACAAAGAGTGTGTCCCCCGATATTAACAGTCCAGTTCATAGATTGCTGAGCGCACTCTCCCAGTCCTGACCCTATCGGGGGATTGTTGGATATCGGGGTTGTCCTGCAATCATCAAAGGATGACTCATCATCTGCTCATGCAGGGACCCGTATACGATATCGCACTAAGGTCTTGCTCTGTGTATCATTAATCAACACAGTCTTCGAACCAAAGCAGGGATATATTAAGTATCGGGGGTTATTAACGTTGCGGTGCAGTCATCCTTTACAATTCTTTAAGTCGCTGAAAAACCGATTATTTCCCGCAAAATAATAAAATACCACAACTTTTTATAGTGGATGTGCAATTACACTCGATACGGTTTAGAGGTTATCATCATGAAAAGGCCCAGAAACATCAAAACCTACTGCAAATCCTGCAAAAAACACACCCTACATGAGATAGAAAAGGTCAAGAAGAAGAAGGCAAACGAGCGGAAGTGGGGGCAGCGGAGATTCAGGCGGGTTACTGCGGGATACGGCGGCTTTCCCAGGGCGAAACCTGAAGGCAGGGAGAAACCCACAACACGCGTATATCTCAGATACAGGTGCAAGCAATGCAAAAAAGCCTCCCAAAGACCGTGTATTCGAGCCAAGAAATTCGAATTTACGGGGTGAATAAATGAGCAATGAAACTCCAAAACCCAATGGTCAATTTTTCAGGGTCAAATGTCAGGACTGCGGTGGTGAAGAATCAGGTCAGATAATCTTCACCCATCCCTCCACGATTGTGACCTGCAATGTATGCGGTGCCACCCTAATCAAACCCCAGGGGGGCAGAGGAAAGATCAGAGGAGAAATCCTGGGAGTGGTTGAATAATGCTTAGAGCTGATGAGTTTCCCGAGGCAGGAGAACTCATTATCGGAACAGTGCAAACCGTAAAAAACTACGGTGCATTCGTCATTTTGGATGAGTACGAGGACAAGGAAGGTTTCATACATATCACAGAGGTTGCCACCGGATGGATAAAATACATCAGGGACTACATCAGGGAAAGGCAAAAGGTCGTATGCAAGGTGCTTCGTGTTGATAGAAGCAAGGGTCATGTGGACCTCTCCCTAAAGCAGGTGAATGACCATCAAAGAAGAGAGAAGATCCAGGATTGGAAAAATGAGAAGAAGGCAAAAAAACTTCTAGAAATCGCCGCAGAGAAGCTTGGAAAAAGTTTGGAGGAGAGCTTTGATGAGTTCGGTTTCGACCTTGTGGAAAAATACGGTGGTTTGTATCACACCCTGGAGGAGATCGCAATAAATCCCAATCTTCTTTCGGAAGAGGGGTTTTCCGGTGATTGGGTCGAAGTGATTACAAATATTGCTGTGGACAACATCACACCACCCTTTGTCAAGGTGAGCGGGTATCTGGATATAACATGTCCAACCCCTGATGGTATAATCCAGATAAAAAATGCTTTACTTGAGGCAGAGAAATGCGATGTAACCGAGCTCATAGTTCAATATGTAGGAGCACCGAAATACAGAATCAAGGTGAATGCTCCCGATTATAAAACTGCCGAGGAAGAGCTGAAGAAGGCCAGCGAACGGGCCATTGAATATATAAAGGAACATAACGGATTCGGTAAATATAACAGGGAGATTAAAGAGTAATGCGCACGCAACTGAGAAAATGCAAAGAATGTGGAAATTATACCTTAAAGGATATCTGTTCTTGTGGAAAGAAAACATGTGTACCAATCCCACCGCGTTACTCTCCCCAAGACAGATATGGTTCGTACAGAAGAAAGTTAAAAGAAATCCACAGAAAAGAAAAAATATAAAAGGAGAGGACTATCATGGAAGACGTC
>CBDVCK010000066.1:0-14290 GCA_965372465.1 uncultured Thermoplasmata archaeon
GAGGTAATTCTTACGATCCCGATGGCGATATTGTATCCTATGAATGGGATTTAGGAGATGGAACCTCAGGAAATGGAGTCACCATTGCTCACAACTATTCTACGGGGGGAAACTACACCGTTGTTTTGACAGTTACAGATAATGAGGGGGCAACCGATTCTGACTCTGTTCTGGTCACAATCCTCGACTCCACACCTCCTCCGAACCTATCTCCAGTTGCAGAGGCGGAGCCGGACCATCAGCATGTTGATGTTGGGGATGAAGCCTGGTTCTTAGCAAATGATTCCTACGATCCCGATGGTTACATAGTAGCCTATGAGTGGGACTTTGGAGATGGAATGACCGCATATGGTTCAAACGTTCAGCATGCTTATAATTCACCAGCAAATTATACTGTCACATTAACAGTGACTGATGATGATGGTGCAACAGATTCCGAATGGGTTAACGTACAAGTGTTCGAACCCTCAACCCAGAATGATCCACCTGTCGCGGATGCAGAACCGGATTATCAAACCGTTTATGTAGGAGAGGGAGCATGGTTTTCTGGTAATTCATCTTACGATCCTGATGGATATATCGTATCCTTCGAATGGGGATTTGGAGATGGACTCAATGGAACTGGTGAGGTGGTAACTCATGTGTTCAATAACCCTGGAAACTTTACTGTCACATTAACTGTAACCGATGATGACGGTGCAACTGACTCGGATTCCATAACTGTTACCGTGTTAGGCGGAAACGGAACCAATCAACCTCCGATTGCTGAAGCAAATCCTGATCATCAGCATGTGGAGGTGGGAGAGAATGCCTGGTTTTCCGCAAATGGCTCCTATGACCCGGATGGTTACATTGTATCCTATTACTGGGACTTTGGGGATGGAACGAACTCAAGTGTTTTTAACGTTGAGCATGCTTATAATTCACCGGGGAATTACACTGTCATTTTAACTGTCACAGATGACGACGGTGCAACTGATTCCGAATGGGTTAACGTACAAGTGTTCGAGCCCTCAACCCAGAATCAACCACCTGTGGCAGATGCAGATCCAAATTATCAGACCGTTTATATGGGAGAATTGGCATGGTTCTCGGCTAACTTCTCATACGATCCCGATGGATACATTGTATCCTATGAATGGTTATTCGGAGACGAAGGCATAGGACGCGGAGAAACCGTAACCCATGTCTACTATTCTCCCGGGACCTATAATGTCACGCTAACAGTAACAGATGATAAGGGTGCAACTGATTTTGATATCGTAACTGTAATTGTCCAGGACACTCCCTCGTTGAACCAACCGCCTGTTGCAGATGCAGAGCCTGATTATCAAAGTGTTGATGTCAAGGAGAAAGAATGGTTCTATGGAGGGAACTCCTTTGATACCGACGGTTATGTTGTCTCCTACTATTGGGAGTTCGGAGATGGAATGTCCGGATGGGGTGTGAGTGTATCACATTTATATAGGACTCCTGGTAACTATTCTTTGACATTGACTGTGACTGATGATAAGGGTGCAACAGATACCGATTCTGTATCCTTAACCGTACTTGACCCGTTTCAACCAAATGTTCCGTCTTCAGATCACGAAGAGGGACCACGAGAAGATACAGTGATTGAAGACACAGAAAGGGCAGAAAAACCCCCATTTGTGGATGAGGTATCCTCTCAAGATCCTCCTTCCCAAACAGAATATGTGGAAGGTGAAAATCCTGATGATGTTGTTGCTAAACCCCAAATTCGTCCTTCAGAGGATTTTGAAAAGGATGATGATTCAGACCTCCCATTAAATCCGCTCACTGTGAGTATTAGCTCAATAATTCTATCGACCATATGTCTGTCCATGCCTCTTTATATGAAAATCAACAGAAAAGATCTTCTCAAGAACAAAAAACGAAAAACGATTTTCAAATACATATCAACGAATCCCGGGGACAATTTCAACAGAATTAAACAATCGCTGAACCTTTCCAATGGTGTCCTGACATACCATTTGAAGATATTGGAGCGGGAAAATTTTATTACATCAAAAAACGAAGGCAGCTATAAGAGATATTACATCCCCGGGGAATCCTCATTAAACAACGTAAAGAGGCTCAATGGGGTTCAAAACGAGATATTCAATATCGTTAAGAATTTTCCCGGGATATCACAGACGGCTATCGCTCAAAAACTTGGGACAACTGTACAAGTGGTCAATTACCATATAAAAAGGCTCCATGAAGATGGTCTGATAAAACTGAAAATGACAAATGGCCATCGCTCCCAATGTTTCCCTGAAAATTGTGATAGCCTCTCTCTCACCTAATCAACTAAGTGTATATCCTCATAATATGATAAATATTTCACCTTACAACAACGATATTGACCTGAGAAACGCTCCCTCCAGTGCTGTAGATGAGATCATTGTTTGCTATTGTTCTTTCATACGTCCCTTCTGATATCTTTATGGGTTCCATGGGAGACATTTGGGCTCCTACGGTTTTCCACTTGTCCTCCATGAATAAAACTGTACCGCTGTCCACGGGTCTACCGTATTTAAGCTTCCAGGGTAGCGTTATATCTGTATGCAAGTCAAAATACGGAGCTGATATGTCGTTTAATCTTTCATCTGTACTTATTTTATTATCAGCGAAATTATCACCCAACCAACCCATGGCTTCAAACTCATATTCATTTGTAGCGTCCTGAACACCGTAAAAATCTTGCCCCTGAAAAGCCAGAGGAACAGTTAAAAGACAGATTACCAGAAACATTATGGATATGGATGCTTTAATGCGAAATGAGGTCTTCTCATCTTCATCAAAGGGTTTTACAGCTCTTTTGATAATATATCCTGCTCCAATTCCTGCACAAATGGCCAGGCCAAAATCGATATAATCGTAGGTTCGATAAATCAATATAAATGTGAAGGCATCAAAACCTTTCAGGAGAGCATAAAGAATCACAAGAAAAGGAGCCAAAAATAACGAGGCGATAAATGGTTTGTATTCTGTTTTTCTGTTTGCTATAACATTTATCCCGATAATGCCTATGGAACATAAAAGAATATACGGGATCAGATACATCAAAAAAGCAGATGAGGTCCGTATTGTCCCGGGAAAAAGCATTGTAAAATGATTTGCTGCAAGAAAGATAACGGCCCCGATAGGGATTATCAGTGTTTTATTTTTGATGATATTTTTAGGTCTCTTGCGTTTCTTTGGGATGGAAAAGGTATGACAAACGATTGCACCAAGTAAAAATATCGAGGAGAATAATGCGATGTCATTTAAATTGGATACCTTGTTAAAAAGTCCCAAATCCACAAATTCATAGTATATAATCGTAAATATGAACAAAAACGGGCCTGCGGCAATGTCAATAATAAAATCTCTTTTTTTAAAGGACCCGTGGTACCAACCAGTTGAAGCTTTGGCAAGCACAATCAGTGAAATCATAGTAAAAGCAATCCAAACGGTCAAATGATGGGTCATTGTGAGCAAAAGGAAGAGAAACGCTGCCAACAACCTTTTCCTTGGGTCGTTTCTTCCATTAAAAAGAAATATGGCCAGTATTAGTATCACCAGTCCAATTGTTTCCTTCATCACAGCTGCACCAAGGTAGACAAAAAAACCATTTAAAGCAAGGGCTAGTCCAGCTAAAAACGAAACCAATTCATTCCTTGTAAGCCTGAATGTGACCAGATATAAAATCACAATTGAGCATGAAGACAGAAACGGAATCACGAACTGGGTTGTCTCAAGAGGTGTTTTTCCAAAAATCAATGAAAAGAACGATATAATCATTGATATCACAGGCATCTTGGCATTATACGTCACAAGATCCGAAGTTTCTTTTGGATATGATAGCGACCAATGGCCAGACTCAATAATATCTTCAGAGATCCTTACAAGTGGAAAACCATCGATATTGAATGGAAGGGGAGAAATTAGAAGAGGCAGACATCTTACTGCCAAACCAATGGTAAAGAGGGCGAATATGGCTAAAAAATGCCTGTTCATTTTCATATATTATACACCCATTGCCTCGAATAAAGTCTCTTCCTTTACCACTTCTTCCACATCCTCCACTTCCCTTATCAACCTGCTCGGTCTCACTGCCAATATAAATGAGCTGGCTGCAAGACCAGATATGCACCCAATTAATATTCCCACGAAGAATGTGATTATAAAAAGGGAAAGATCTATTGTCGGCTGAATTGTTACACCAAACGCCACAATAAGATCAAGACCTCTCACAATTTCAGCGGTGATAAATCCGATTACCACCCCAATACCCGAGGCTATTGTGGATATTATGAGCAAATCCTTTAAAAGTATCAAATATATCGCCTTTTTATCGGCTCCTATGGCAGCTAAAATCCCGATATCCTTCTTTCTTTCAATAACAGCTCTGGCTAAAATCGCAGTGATTCCGATAAATGTAAGAATGGCATTTAACGCAATAAAACCGATAACCACAATACCAATTGTTCCCGCTCCCCTTTGAACGAAAGTACTTAAAAAACTCTGATTTGAGGCCTTGAATTTATCAGGTTCCGTATATTTGATGAATATGTCTTCAGCAACCTGTTCTTCATATGTCTTATTTTCGTTCACTGGAATCGGTATACCATCATTTCCACTTACTACCACACTGTATTCCTGCTCTGTCAGAAAGTCAATAAGTCTCTGTTCATCATCGGTTCTTACTCTTATCATAAGCGCATTATCCTGATCTAGACCCATGAGTTTCCTTGCATGGGAGAGTGGGACCATTATCTGACTGTTGGAGGAGGTCTTGCTTGAAAAAATTCCACTCACCGTCATTTCTAATATTGCTGGTACAGTGGATCCAGTTATAGTGATGCTGTGGCCAATTTTCAGGTCCAATCTCCTTGAGAGTCCCTCACCAATTAGCATAAAATTCTCATCATAACTACCTTTTACAATTCGAGCATTTTCGATCTTTAAAAAATATTCTGGCTCAACACCTCTTACTACCACAGGTTCGTATTGTCCGTTCTTTCTGTTTATGATATAGGAAAACGCGTAGATCTCAGGGCTTGCCACTTCCACAAATTCCTCCTCGTTGAGCTTGTGGGCCAATTCCACTTCCAAGGGCGTATTTACATTGGTCTGTGAAAGAGTGAGAACATCCTCTCCTTTGAACATGGAATCTGGACTGGATTTTACACCCATCAAAATGGGAAGTGATGCACTGAAAAGCATTATGCATAAAATCATTCCAATGATGTTCTTTTTCTGGATAAGCATCTATAACATCTCCCTTGATGTTCGAATTGTGGTCTTGGATGCTTTATATGCAGGAAAGAAGCCCCCGATTAGCCCGGTAATTACCGCCATGGCTATTGGGAGTACGATAATCTGGAAAGTGACCTGTGGAACCAGAACCGATGTAAAACCCATAAGTTGAGCCAATGATACTATGGAGTTGGCAGCGATAATTCCCAATGCAAGACCTATAACTGCTCCAACACCACAGATGAAAACCGCTTGAAACAAAAATACATACAAGACAATCTTTGGTGAGGCTCCCAGGTACTTAATGATCTTAATATCCGGGATACGGTATTGGGTCTCTATCCTCATTATATTGTAAACAAGTATCACAATTATCATTGCAGAGGATATCACAACCCCCCAGAGATTGCCTTCCACTTGATATAAACTCAATTCAAAGAATTCTACAATACTTACAGAATGCATGGTATTGTAACCTTTCTTCTCCAAATAATTTATGGCCTCATAATTATCTATGGGGACTACAATAAAAGAATACTTATCTTCAAGGTTTGGAGCAAGGAGCCTTACTATACCTTCTGAAGCTAGAATCCAGTTGTCAGGAAATACAGCAGATTTATATATTCTATATCTGTTGGAAATATTAACCGATAAAGAAACCTGGCTGGTTGTTAAATTGAGCATAGTCGCATCCCCTGTTTCTAACCCTGCACCTGCTGACACTTCGTCCATGAGCGTAATGTTACTGCCACCTAATAGATTGTAAGGATCATTCATAGAAAATACCCTTGTTTCGATATCTGATACGTTGGCCACAACAATCAAACAAACAGCATATTCGCCTGGAATGTTATCGATTATGTCGGTTTCTATTTCGCTCTCACTCAAAGTGTACCCATCGAACACAACTACAAAACCCTTTTCGAACAGGTCTGCCGCTCTTTTTGTTCCCACATGCAGGCCGCTTACCATGGACATCGTACCCACAAGGTACATAACACAAAGCGCAATCCCAATGGTAGTAGCAAATATCCGTTTATTGATTTTGACGACCATTTTTGCAAGAATGTTATGCAATCCTTTCACCCTATAACCCATATTCTACTTGAATTGTGTGAGATTTTTTTCTACTCCATATTGTTTTAGAAATTCTTTAAGCCTCAATAGAGGATTATATTTATAGTATTGTCGCTTCAATATGAATTTGTTATAAAAATAAATGTTTATCAATTGAACGATTTAGCCTTTGTTACCCCCAGTAAATACCATTTTATCAATATAAAACAATAGCTATTTATATTATAACTGCGTATCGGAGATTTGGATGCATGCATTTACCGTCAAAATAAAAGACCTTTGTAAAACCTATGACGGTCAAAGGCAGGTTTTAAACGGCGTAAACCTGACTGTCGAGCCTGAGGAGACGATATTAATTAGGGGCCGGTCTGGCAGCGGCAAGACCACACTTTTGAGCATCATAGGTTGTATCGATACACCAACCAAAGGTAACATATTCCTTAATGGATACGACGCTGCGAAGTTGAGCCAAAAAGAGCTCGCAAAGATTAGGCTGCACCGCATTGGTATCGTATTTCAATCTCATAATCTGATACACGATCTAACGGTTTTTGATAACGTTTTGTTGCCATTGAAAATCGCGAAAAACAAGGACGGAGTAAATAGGGTCAACAAACTGCTTGATACATTTGATATACTAGATCTGGCCAATAAAAAACCGGCAGAAATCAGTGGGGGTGAAAGGCAGCGCGTAGCCATTGCAAGAGCTCTTGCCAATAATCCCTCCATTCTGCTTGCAGATGAACCTACAAGTTCCCTTGACATGGATAACTGCAAGATAGTAACACAGGCATTTAAAAAGGCGAACGCCGAGTTTGGAACCACGGTTATTATAGCCTCCCACGATTTGGATCTGGATAATCATGTTCACAGGCAATATTTTTTAAGGAACGGACAGATTTTTGAGAATTCTATTGAAGATTAAGGGATAGATATACATATAAGCTTGTTAGTACACTCTTTTAATTGTAACCATGGAGCCAAAAGAACCAAAGTGTATTTCCAAAAATGTGATAAGGAGGCATGGGGTATAACATCCATTAACAAACTTGTTGATAGACTTCAAAATACTTTAGGATTAGATGTGGCAATAGTACTTTTTCTGGCATCCCTTTTAGTTATATTTGCCTTAACTCTTCCAGACGGAAATGTCCTTAGAATTTTATTTGGTCTGCCCTTTCTACTATTTCTACCGGGTTACTCTTTGGTGAGTGCGTTATGGGTAAAGAAAACCGAGCTTGACGGCCTGGAAAGAACTGCCTTGAGCCTGGGGTTGAGCATTGCTCTTGTTCCCCTGGTTGGGCTTGGGTTGAACTACACCCCCACGGGTATAACCCTTACATCCATTGTGTTGAGCATGTTCTGCATTATAATTATCTTGTCCATCGCTACCTGGTTCAGAAGGTCCAAATTAAAAGCCGATGAAAGGTTTATCTTCGAATTGGATTCAATTTTTAACAATCTGGATGCCAAATCCTCGACTGACAAGGCCATGGTTCTGGTTATAGCAATTGTGATTATTATAGGAGGAGGGATATTATTCTACATTGCAACAAATCCTCCACAGGAAAAATATTCTGAGCTCTATATATTTGATGAGAATGGAACCACGGAAAATTTTCCCCACAACCTGGGAATAAATCAGAATGCCTCAATTATCATTGAAGTTGTCAGTCACGAGCATAAAAACACCGATTACAATCTTGTGGTTACCTTACAGCCTGAAACAGGAATCAATCAAACACTTGGGCAGTACAATATTTCCTTGAAAAATAAGGAAAAATGGTCCCAGGTATTCGATTTTAACATTGATATAACCGGTGAATTCAAGCTTGTGATTGAATTATTTAAAGGAGATAGTACTATCCCGTATGTTACCAATCATTTATGGATCGATGTCAGTTAATTAAACATTTATAAGATTATTCGGCTTTTTTATCATTTATAAAGGAAAAAATAATAAAGCATGTGGCTATTTGGATTCTTCGATTGCCTTAAATGGAGAATTATAAGGTGAACTGATGGCTGAATCAGAGAGAGTGTTCATTACGGGAATAACAGGTTTTGTGGGGAGTCATTTGGCAGAATTGCTCCTTTCCAAGGGTTTAGAAGTTTACGGAATAAAACGCTGGAGAAGCAAGACAGAGAATATCATACATATCATGGACAAACTGCACCTGGCTGAAGCTGACATGCGTGATGGACATTCTTTAGAGCAGGCGTTAAAAGAAACTGAGCCTGACTATGTGTTTCACCTAGCAGCCCAGTCCTTTGTCCCCACCTCATGGAGAACACCTGCCGATACAATGGAAACAAATGCAGTGGGCACCCTTCATTTGTTGGAGGCAGTCCGGAAGCTGAACTGTGATCCATCAATTCAAATCGCAGGTTCCAGCGAGGAATATGGATTGGTATATCCAGATGAGGTACCAATAAAGGAAACGAACCCCTTGAGACCTTTGAGCCCGTACGGTGTATCAAAGGTGGCTGCAGACAAACTGGGTTTTCAATATCACCACTCCTATGGCATGAAAATCATAGTGACCAGGTCATTTAACCATACCGGACCGAGAAGAGGTGATGTGTTCGTTACCTCTAATTTTGCAAAGCAGATAGTTGAAATAGAGAAAGAGTTAAAAGAACCGGTAATAAAGGTTGGAAATCTGGACTCCCAACGGGATTTCTCGGATGTAAGGGATGTGGTTAGAGCCTATTGGCTTTCCCTCACAAAAGGTGATTACGGTGATTGTTACAATATATGTTCAGGTAAACCCAGGGTTATTAGGGACATCCTTGACCTGCTTTTAAAGCAAAGTAATGTAAAGGACATAAAAATCGAAAATGATCCTGAGAGAATGAGACCTTCTGATGTTGAGATATTACATGGTGATTGCACAAAACTCATTGAAAAAACGGGATGGAAGACTGAGATTGATTTTGATAAAACCATGAGCGATTTAATGGATTATTGGAGAGAAAGATTGTAGATTTTAATCATCCAAAGAAATGGAGAAAAATAATATGGGAATGAAAGAGGAACTTCTGCAAAAGATTAAGGATAAAAAGGCGAAGATATGCGTAATAGGTTTGGGTTATGTGGGCCTTCCCACCGCAGTTTTTTTTGGAGAGCAGGGATTCGATGTAATAGGTGCGGATGTGGATAAAGAAAAAGTCCGCTTAATAAGAAATGGAAATTGCTCCTCACCTGAACTTAAGCTGAAGGAAAGGGTTAGAAAGCTTCTTTCACAGGAAAAATTGGATGTTACGTCAGAGATTTCGGATGCAGTTGCAGGCTCCGATGTGATTATAATCGTTGTTCCCACACCAATCACCCGAATGAAACAGCCTGACTTAAGCTATATAATATCAGCCGGCCAGGATACCGCAAGTGGATTAGATAGGGGAAAACTGGTTGTACTTGAATCCACAACATTTCCAGGTACATGCGAAGAATTGCTCATACCCATTCTTGAAACATCGGGTCTGAAGGCAGGGAAGGATTTTGGCTTGGCCTACTGCCCTGAGAGGTATAACCCTGGAGACCAGGAACACACGTTGGATAAGGTTGCAAGGATAGTTGGGGCTGTTGATTCAGAATGGGGAGAGATTACACAAGAACTGTATCAAAGTATAATCCAAGAGAAGGTTGAGGTCGTAAAGGACCTCAAGACCGCTGAAGCAGCAAAAATAATTGAAAATATTCAAAGAGATCTAAATATAGCTCTATTCAATGAGCTGGCTCTAATATTCCAGAGAATGGATATCGATGTCATCTCGGTAATAGAAGCTGCATCTACCAAGTGGAACTTTATAAAATACTATCCCGGTCCAGGAGTCGGAGGGCACTGCCTTCCTGTGGACCCCTATTACCTGACACATAAAGCAATGGAACTTGGTTATCATCCCCAGCTGATTCTTGCAGGAAGAGCCATAAATGACAATATGCCCTTTTATGTGGTTGAATTGATCATCGATGGCCTGAACGAACTGGCAAAACCTATAAAGGATTCTAAAATTACGATTCTTGGAGTGGCCTATAAAGCGAACACCAGTGATATCAGAGAGACTCCGGCAAAACCAATTATTGAGACATTAAAGGATATGAAGGCAAATGTCTTTGTTCATGACCCATATGTGGATTCTGCAGAAGTAAAGAGCGCGTTCAATGTGGAAAATAGCTCTTTGGAGGACGCTTTGAAGGATTCTGATTGTATTGTTCTTCATACTTTTCACAAATCGTTCGAAAATCTGCAAATAACCGAGATTAAGGAAAAGATGAAAGACTGCGGATTAATTGTTGACACACAGCATGCATTTTCACCAGGTGATGTTATTAAAAGTGGATTGAAATACAGAGGAATAGGTAGAGGGGGAGTTAAGCATCATTAAGGATAGAAATGTATTGATTACTGGAGGGGGAGGATTCATTGGCTCGAATCTTGCCGAGACTTTGTTAAAGAATAACAATGTCACGGTCATTGATAATTTTTCTACTGGGCGAAGAAGCAATATTGAAGGACTGGATGTGGAATTCGTTGAGGGTAGTATTACAGATCTAGATTTGCTTAAAAAAATATGCATGGATAAGGATTATCTTTTTCACTTGGCAGCTTTACCCAGTGTACCGAGAAGTATTAAAGACCCGAAACTTTCAAATGAGATCAATATAACCGGTACATTAAATGTGCTCATTGCAGCAAGGGATTCTGAGGTGAAAAAGGTGGTCTATGCCAGCTCCTCATCCGTATATGGCGATACGCCCACATTGCCCAAGGTTGAGAGCATGCCCCCGAATCCACAATCACCCTATGCAGTGACCAAGCTTGCTGGAGAGTATAACTGCAAGGTGTTCTATGAAATATATGATCTGCCAACCACTTCAATGAGATTCTTCAATGTATATGGTCCAAAACAGGACCCTAAATCTGAATACGCTGCAGTAATCCCTAAATTTATTCAGCTGTTGAATGATGATAAACCGCCCATTATCTTTGGCGATGGAGAGCAGACCAGGGACTTTACATTTGTAAAAGACGTGGTGAACGCTATTATTTTAGCGGGGTTGTCCGAGAAAGCTAATGGCGAGGTTCTCAATGCGGCTGGAGGACAAAGGATTTCCATCAATGAACTGGCAAATAAATTAGCCAAGTTAATGGGGAAGGATATTGGACCCGAATATGCTGATGAAAGATCTGGTGATGTACGGCATTCTCTTGCAGATATCGGTAAGGCTGAGAGGTTAACTGGCTATTCCACTAAATATTCACTCGGTGATGGTTTAATGAAGACCATCGATTATTTAAGGATTAAATAGGTGAATGGATTTAAGTCTACATGGAGCTTGGGCGTTAGACCTGTATAGTTATTTATAAAGAGTAGATACGTGATCTAATTGAATACCGTACAAAAAATCGCGAAGAATGCAACAGCATTATTTGCATTTCAAATCGTTGTTGCAATACTATCACTTGTATTATCCATCTTCATTGCGAGGAGTTTAGGAGATGTTATTTTCGGTAAATACTCCTTCGCCCTTGCCTTTATTGCAATCTTTGCCATCTTTTCTGATTTGGGATATAATACACTGCTGATCAGAGAGGTTGCGAGAGATAAAACCCGAGCAAGCAAATATTTGAGTAATGTCCTAAGCATGCGTGCATTATTATCCCTCATAATCTTCGCTTTAATTGTGATAGCAATCAATGTAATGGGTTATCCAGCTAATACAATAAATGTCGTATATCTATTTGGCATTGCCACGCTTATAACATCTTTTTCTGCCGTCTTTAAGGTTACATTTCGTGCTTTTGAAAAGATGGAATACGAAGCAGGCATTGGAATATTCACAAACATAATAAGAGTCTCTTTGGCATTATTGGTACTTTTTTTGGGCTATGGTTTGATGGAAATTGCTTTGGTATTTCTTTTTTCAAGTATTTTTGATTTTTTACTAAGCTTTTTGATCTGCGATAGGAAATTTGTAAAACCGAAGATAGAATTAGATCTTAATTTCTGGAAGAGTACGATAAAAATTGCCTTACCACTTAGTATGCTATCAATTTTTAGCTTGATCTATGTGAGAATAGACACGGTAATGCTTTCGATAATGAAAGGAGACGCAGTAGTTGGTTGGTACAATGCAGCTTATTCATTGGTCTTGGGCTTTAAACCAATCCCACACCTTTTTATGAATGCTATTTTTCCATTGATGGCGGGTTATTTTATATCTTCAAAGGAATCGTTAAAAGTAGTGTATGAGAAGTCGTTCAAATATCTGTTCATTTTAGGTTTGCCTCTTGCCGTGGGAATAACTTTGCTTGCTGACAAGATTATTCTTCTTTTTTATGGTGTGCAATTTGAAAACTCAATAATTGCTCTTCAGATATTGGCGTGGGATGTTCTGTTGATTTTTTCTTGCGCTCCTTTGGGTGGTTTGCTTGTTTCCATTGATAAACAAAATAAGATGGCAGTACTCGTTGGCATAACCGCTCTTGTAAATGTTATCTTAAATTTAATTCTGATTCCGCATTTCAACTATGTCGGCGCTGCAGTGGCTACCATTATCACTGAAACGGTCCTTTTTGGATTATATGTAAATTTCCTTTCAAAGCATTTTTATGCATTACCTTTTCATAAAATTGTTATCAGACCGATAGGTGCATCTTTAGTCATGGGTATTTTCATTTATTTTTGTACCTCTGTTAATCTAATTCTGCTTGTCATGTTGGCTATGAGTTTATATTTTGTAACACTTTATTTAATAAGGGGTTTTTCTAAAGAAGATATTGGTTTACTCCGACAAGTATTTAAGATGGCGAAGGGGAGAAGGAAATAAGATGAATGAACAAAGTAATCGCGGAATGGATAACTCAAACATGAAATAGGAGTTAGATTTGAATGAATGGGAAAACTTCGGATGAGGAAGTAAGGAAAGTCAATAAGGAACTACACGATCTTGAAGCACAATATTACGATATACTTCACGGTGAAATTTGGAATTTTTATGAGCAATCTAAAACTAGACGAGACTTACGGAAAATTGCCGAGATTATCCAAAAAGAGACCTTAAATGTTTTAGATGTTGGTGCAGGAACAGGTAATCTTACTTTAAAATTTCTGACGAGCGGAAATACCGTAACAGCAATAGATATATCAGAGGAGATGTTAAAAGTTCTCTCCAACAAAATTTTCGATGAATATAAAGATGATGTTGAACTCGTTTGTGGAGATGTCGATGAATTCTTATCAAAAACCGAACAAAAGTATGATGTGATATGTTTTAGCAGCGTGTTGCATCATCTACCCGATTATTTTTATACATTGGATTTGTCGATTTCAAAACTTGGGAGTGGTGGAGTAATTTACATAACGCATGAACCTTTGCCGCATTTAAACGAAAGTGATTTTATTTGGCGTAATAGCAGGCGAGTTATTAGTTTAATTGATTCTTATTTGAATCGTTTGCATTTATCTAAATACCCAAAATTAGATTTGCCGAATCTAGATTATTCAATTAGTGATATTCATTCGAGAGAAGGTATCAATTCAAAAGATCTTTTGGGATTTCTGGGGAGTAAAGGTGTGAAAGTGGTATTTTACAACGAATGTGAGATTTATAAGAGTGGTATTATGTCTATTTTTGGTAATTTTTTAATCAGACGTGGGCATTTTAAGTTAATAACAAAAAAGAGTGATTAATATGAATGTATGTTTAGTGCTAATCTCTGATGGATGGGGTGGTGCAGAGACTGTGGTTTATGAGTTAGCCCGGCATCTTCGAGATAAAGGTGAAAATGTCAGCATCATTCTAAACCAGGAGATTATTAAGTTTTATAACGATCTTGAAGATGTTGAGATTTTTAATATTGGATATGTATATCACCCCAAGAGGTTAATCAAATCAATTATATCCTCCAAATTATTGGCAGATGAAAAATCAGATATTTTAAATTCATTCCCTTGGGGT
>CBDVCK010000067.1:0-14185 GCA_965372465.1 uncultured Thermoplasmata archaeon
CTAAGGGTGGATATAAACCTTACCTCCAGATTCTCCAAAATTGGCATTCAGGCATTTATTTTAAAAATCTTCCTTTTTCTTCTTTGCCCTGCCTTTGAATACAATAAAAATCGCAATCAATCCCAAACTTGGAATGAGAATGTCCCCAAATTCTGGAATTATCTGGGTAAGCCCTGAATCCTGTGGGAAGGTTCCGGATACTGTGTCACCCCCACTCACCTGTAAATCTGTATCACTATTGATACTTGCACCATGGGTATCACCGATATCAGCTGAGTCAGTATTAAAAACGTATACAATCCATATGTATTCATTATTACCAACAGCTATGGTTAGATCGGTGATATCGATGGTAACTGCGGCTCCTGCAAATGTTGCCGAACCTAAGGATGCCCCATCATCACCACCGGGCTCAAATGTATCGTCTTCATCCACATCTTCGTAGATATACACTGTAATGTCGTCACTCTCACCTGTTCCAAGATGTGTAATTGTTATTTGATCTAAAATCACATCGTCCGACCCTGAATTCTCATTCAATTGGGTCCTGAGCATTGCCGTGAGGGTTGTATCTCCCCATCCAATGGTTCCGGGAGCACTGCTTGTAGAGGTGACATCTATGTTCCCCCTGGTTCCTTTCCCTTCGGTGATTGTAAACATTTCGGAATCCATGGGAAAATCATCTGAAGATGCTCTGGTGACCCTATCATCCGAATAATCCGACATCCTCTCGCTCCAATCCGTGGTCTGGAAGTACACCCTTAAGGACCCGTTTATATCCAAATTAGGAGCATACACCTGTGTTTCCAGGCGCGATGTATCAGTTTTGGCATTGACATTGCCCATTTCTGTCCATGTCCAATCTCTTGAAGATGCACTTCCGTAACTCATATGCTTGTTCGAGATTATCACACCGTACTTACCCTTAATCTCGATTAAATGATCCGCACCGATTCCTCCGATTGAATAACCTGTTTGAGTTTCATTGTCGCTGTCTATGAAAATATAGGTTATATCCTCCCCAATGAGCTCGGGTAGGGGTAGGTCGGGAGGTTGAGGTTCACCTGGTTCACTTGGCTCTCCCGGTTCAGAGGGTTCGATTCCTGATACCGCACTAACATGATTCCAATAGGGCACAGAAGTTCCGTATCCGATCTCGCCATCAACTCTCAGATAGAATGAAACCATCTGTGTCGTGTTTGAAATCCCATATTCCAGGATATCCAAATTCGCATTTTCCACATCACCTGCATCATCATCGGTAACATTTTTGTTTTGCCAGTCTGCAAAGGCGCCATCCACCTTAATCTCCTGCGGAACCGATATAATATAACTCACATCATTATAGTCCCAGGCAGTCAACGTGCTGCTTAAGGTTATTGTTCCTTTGTTGGTTGTGATATCATGGGGTCTTAATAATCTGAACCCGATACTGTTTTCTTCTTGAGCACCTGCCCTGATATCAACTTCCACATAGAGTGTTATTCTGTCTCGATCTTCAATAACAATATTGGTATCTAGCTCCGCAATCCCCATGCTCAATGTTCCGGTGGCTGCAATATTTGGCCCCTCCATGAGTCGAACCGCACTGATATCATCATCAGAGCCTTTTCCAAATCGGGTAAGTTTGATCTTTTTAATTGTAATATCGGAATACTCAGCATCCAAATCCAATCTTAAAATTTTATTCTGATTACCATTTAGAACCTCCTGGCCCACACCCTGCTGGTTCACATGGAGCACACCTTTTTCGTTGCTTATAATGATTTCTGAGAAATCATCGAATCCATCCCAGCTCTGCATGTAGAAAAGAACATCTACCGAATCAGGGTTTTTCATACCCAATTCATCATATTCTACCTTTACTTCCAGTTCCGAACCTGAGGAAGCAGCTTGTGCTCCACCCCTTGATCTCCAGAGGTTCCAATCTTGGGCTGATGATCTATATTCGGAAAGCGAAGTGAAATAGACCTCACCCTGCCAACCCTCTACTTTGATTAAGTAATCTGCACCTATCTCATTTATCAGATAGCCGGTTAGCTGAGATTGGTCTCTGTCGATAAAGATGTATGCAGTGTCCATCCGTGTTCCACTTTGTTCGGGTTCACCAGCCATCATGGTACCGTAAACCTTGACATAGAAGGAGAGCTCGAAAACATAACCGTCTACCCCAAAATCCACGATGTCGGCATTGGGATTAAAAGGTAGAGCCTCACCAATATCGGAAGTAGTGATTACGCGCTCCCAATCATTGAAATCACCGTCTATCTGTATCATCCCCTTTGGCCCCATTATATTGATGATTAAAAATGGTGCTACTATCAAAAAGAAAATAACAACAGGGACGGCAATCACCCTCAATCTGTTTTGTTTGCCGGAAAATATTCTTTTTCTTCCACCTAGACCGTTGGTTATTCCGTTTCCATTGGTTATACCGTTTGTTATCCCAGATCTAAGCATCCTGAATCCGTTAGTTAAACCATTTGTCAGACCGTTGGTCAAACCGCGCCTACTTATGTCGATTCCGCTTATGAATTTTTCAGTTATTGCCGCTTCCTTTTCTCCTGGCATCTTAGTGATACCGGTGGAGGGTATTATTCCCATGTCTTTCTCAGGTTCAACACCGGCAGTTAGAACACCTTCTTCGATTATTCCCTCCTGTTGTGATAACAGGGAACTGATGATCTCATCCGCACCAGCAAAAGCCTCGGGGTCTCCATCCCAGCCCTCGAGCACATTTGCATATTTTTCATTGATCTCCTCGATTACACCATCGATCTTGGTGAGCAGCTCTTTATTCTCTGTTCCATTGAATACGATTGCAACAAAGTAGTGGTTGCCTTTTTCAAGCAAGATATTCCTGTCGCCGAATTCAAGCTTATGCAGACCTTCCTCTTCCTTGATATCTTCCTGTGTCATAAATGCATCTGAAATAAGGTTCTTGACACCTGTGAGCATACCACTGAGAATATCCTTATCGATCTCCTCATCCTCGATTAGGGTTGCATGAGTTATAAGAATGCTGAATTCATGTATTAAAAATACCCTTTCCACAAAAGGCGGTTCGGGTTTCCTTATATAAGTGATTATCCCGGCCAGGGCGATTACTACAATTATGGGGATCAATATCCACGGCCAGAGGAACTCTTCCCAGATGGACGGCGGTGGGATCTCCTTTTCCACGGTTAGATCCATTGAATATGAGCTTACATCGGTCCTTCCATCAGATAAGGTAAAGATTATATCATTAAGAATCGCCCGTTTGCTCTTGGGCGTCCAGGTTGCTATATGTGTCACGGGATCGATTTGTATTTCTGGATAACTAGAGGTATATATTATTCCCTCTGTGATGGAACCCAATTCAAAGTAATCATCCAGATCGATTGACCATGTGTCACCGAACTTCACGGCTTTGCTCTTTAATCCTCCCCCGTATGTCGGGGGCCTGTAACCGGTATCCACTGTAAAACTAAACCGGGAAGAGTATCCACTCCCTTCACCATTGGAGTCAAAGGCTTCAACCCGCCAATAATAAATTACCATGTCCTCAAGAGGTGTTGCTGGCATGAAGAATGTGTTAACGATGCCTGTGACGTTCGTTGCATTTTGGATGAAATCAGCGTCTTGAGAATACCAAAGGGTATAGTTGGCTACATAATCCCCACGATCCGGGTCAATTGAAGCGCTCCAGTTGAAGAGCGGGAAGGTGGTATTGACAACAGTGACGTCTGGAGGTGAAAGGAGTGATGGAATCTCCGGAGGGTCGTTTGTGTTATTCACAGCAAGTGTGAAATTGGTATGGTCAAAACCCCCATTTTGATCATCTGCTGTTACATTCACCCAGTACCATCCAACATTTGCATTTCGGGGGATACCTGAAAGCTCGCCTGTAACCTCATCCAAGAACAACCACGATGCATTTGTATTAAGGATCCATTCAATAGTATCACCGTCTACATCCATGAACTCGTAATCAACTTCATATACCGTATCCTCCAACGCAAATTCAAGGTTCTCGGTGTTAATCGTCGGAGGATCATTGGTATTGGTTACCGTCAAGGTGTAGTTGACAAAAAATGTCCCACCATTTCCATCATCAACAGTGACTTTAACCCAATAATAGCCCACATCCTCGTTTCGAGGGGTTCCATAAACCGCGCCTGTAAGATTCTCGATACTAAGCCAAGAAGCATTTGTCAGGAGATGATACACAATCGAACCCTGTCCATCATCGACACAATCAAAATTTTCAAGATAAAAGGAATCTTCATCAATGTTAATCTGTGGTGTCGTAATTATTATTGGAGAGGTGTTATTAACCGTTATTGTGTAGTTTCTCCAGTCATATCCACCATTTCCATCATCCACCGTTACATTAACCCAGACTAATCCAACATTAGAATTGTCAGGGGTACCATTTAGGATTCCTGTTGATGAATTGATGTAAAGCCAAGTAGAATTCGAATAAAGATGATAGGTAATAATCCCCTGGCCGTCATCCGTGCAATTGAAATCATCCATAAATTGTGTGTCCTCATTAGCAAATTCGGAAGGTGTGTTGGTAATCATGGGGGGTGTGTTGTTCACGGTAATTATGAAATACGTGTAATCGATTCCGCCTCTTCCATCATCTGCAGTAACGTTCACCCAACACCATCCCACATCATCGTTTTCCGGAGTTCCAGAAAGATTACCAGTTATTGAATCGATCGTAAGCCAGGAGCCGTTGGACACAACCTGCCAAGTTACTGAGGCATCGTCTATGTCATAGAACTCGTAATCAATCCAGTAAAGCGAATCTTCCAGAGCAAATTCAAGGTTTGTGGTGTTTATAACTGGAGGATCGTTGGCATCCACAACAGTTAACGTAAAATTACTGGAATCGTTGCCGCCATTTCCGTCATCCACTGTGATATTGACCCAGTACAGACCAACCTCGTCATTGGATGGGGTCCCGTTAATAACACCTGTTGTATTGTCAATTGTAAGCCAGGAAGCATCAGTATCAAGGCTCCAGTTCAATGTATCATTGGTTGGATCGATATCAGTTGCTTCGTAGTCCACAAGATAAAGCGAATCTTCCGTGGCTGTAGCCACATCAATTGTGGTAATCTGCGGGGGATCGTTAATGTTCAGAACCGTAAGAGAATAGTTGATGAAATCGATACCACCGTTACCGTCACTTACTGTAACATTAATCCAGAACCATCCCACATGGATATTAATCGGTGTTCCACTCAATATACCTGTGATATTACTGATGGTAAGCCATGTGGCATTTGTATCAAGTGAGTAATTGATTTTACCTTGATTATCATCATCGCAGTTGAAATCATCAAGATGCAGTGCATCCTCGAGTGCAATGTTTATGGGAATTGTGGTTAACTGCGGTGGTGTATTGTTTACGGTCAGGGAATAGTTAAGGGATACTATACCGCCATTACCATCATTAACTGTGACATTCACCCAGAACCATCCGACATCATTGTTTACAGGAGTTCCAAAAAGCTCCCCCGTATCTTGATCAATGGAAAGCCATGTGGCATTGGATTCTAAAAAGTAAGTGATAATGCCTTGCCCGTCATCTATACAATTGAAATCATCATAGAAGCTCAAGTCCTCCTGTGCAAATTCATCCGGGGTTGTGGTAAATAATGGTAATGTATTTGTCACATTCAAAGTAAAATTATGATAATCTATTCCTCCATCTCCATCGTTCACAGAAAGATTTACCCAGTAACTTCCAACCTCCGAATTAGTGGGAAGCCCCTCTAAAAGACGGGTTCCGAAATTGAAATTAAGCCATGTGGCATTGGTTTTGAAACTCCAACTGATAGAATCACCGTCCAGATCTGTATAATTGTATCCTACACTGTATAGACTATCTTCAGGAGTGTCTTGGATGTCCAGAGTTGTAATGGTTGGAGGATTGTTTTTCACCTCCAACCAAAGTAGCGTGGTCTGGTTCGGTGTTTGACCGTCAAAAACAGAGAAGTTGTAGCTGTAGTTACCTTTCGGAAGGGATATATTGTAAAAATAGATCTTTCCGTCCACGGTATTTGCATCCGACATATCGAGTTCCAGCAGGGTGAATGGACTGCCTGGTTCGCTATCAATGTACAATTTCAATATAAGGTTATCTCCATCAAGATCGGACATGTTAACTGAGAAATTGAAATAATCTCCACCATAGCCAGGTGAGGGTGTGACTTGCTGCTCAATGAAGATCGGTATATTGTTCTTCAGACTGAGAATCTCAAACGTTGTGTAATTCCATGCCATTTGAAATCCTGTGTCACGGGCTTCAAAGCGATATGAGAATGAACCCTTGGGAATAGATACATTGTAGTAATATTGCTTGCCATCTGTGAAATTGCCATCAGCAGCATCCAGCTCGAGCATCGTGAAATTTCCTAAGCCTGATATATTGAGGTTCACACTTGATGCAGAATCGTTGTCGATGTCAGTTAAGACCAATGAAAAATTGAACCAGCTGCCACCGAAATCACTTTCGTTAATATAACTGCCAGATAGCATGGGAGGGCTGTTTATTACCTCAGGATCTGTAACCAACAGGCTTTCTTTTGCAGAAATGCCAAAGCTGTCATTACCAAGTACTGTAAAGGAATAATCACCTTTTGGAAGCCCTGTTAGATTGTAGTAGAATAATTTACCGTCCAGCGTAATTATCTCACTTGAATTGACCTCAAGCATGGTATATGTCCGGTTCACGGGCCCCGAGATATTTAATGTTATGACACCCGCAGGTTTGTCATCGGGATGTATGAATAAAACAGTGTAATTGAACCATGTGGTAGTGATACCTACCTTCGGATTTACACTGGCAGAAGATAGAAATGGATTTTTACCTCCAAGGTCAGGACCGATATCTATTATGGGATCGGCCCATAGTCCCAGGGAATCGTTTGCCTCGATTTGGAAGGTATAGGTTCCGTTAAGGGGTAAAGAGGTGTTGAAATAATAGATACTACCGTCCGTATAATCGCTGTCAGATGGATCGAGAGGAATCATGGTAAAGTTACCTGTAAAATTACCCGTTATATTTATCGTGATAATACCAGGAGCCTGATTATCCAAATCGGTATAAATAACTGAATAATTAAAATCAGTAATATTGACTGCGCCAGCCAGGGGGATGAGATTATGGTTTGTGAGCATCGGTTGTGAATTAAGAACATCCGGGCCTGGGATTTCAATTGTCTCCCTCCATGAATCTTGTGAATCGCTGGCTGCGCAGTGAAAGGTGTAGTTCCCAATAATGAGACCGGTATATGTATGGTAATATTCCTTTCCATCCAGATAGTTGGTATCTAAGGGGTCCACCTCCAGCATAGCATAACTGCCAGCATGCGATGGTCCTGAAATGTTCACAGTCATATTTGAAGGGGCTTGATTATCCAAATCAATGTATTCAACAGTGTAATTGAATTCTGAGGTGATATAGCCAGTTGTGGGTGTCACCATTGCATTAATAAGAACTGGTTTTGAATTGACAACAACTGGATCTATTTGTTCAATGGTTTCATTCCATGCTCCTTGGGAGTCATTTGCAGCAAAATGAAAGGAATATGAACCATTAATAAAACCTGTATAGTTGTAGTAATATAGTTTTCCATCGGTGTAATCAGCATCGTCTTTGTCAGCTTCTATCATGAACCAATTCCCTGCATGTGAGGGGCCAGTGAGATTCACTGTGATCGAATTAGGGGGTTGGTTGTCCAGATCTATGTAATTCACAGTGAAATTGAATGGTGTGGATGCATTTCCAGTTAATGGAGCGAGATTTGGATTGGTGAGTGATGGAGGTGTGTTCACAATCAAGGGTCCAAAAAATTCCTGTGTTTCATTCCAAAGGTTTGCCGAATCGTTAGCTGCGAAATGATAGGAATATGATATTGGATTGACGAAGCCTGTGAGGTTGAGGTAAAAGAACTTACCGTCCCTATAATCCAGATCACCTGGGTCCACGGCGAGCATTGGAAATACCCCAAGACCTGTGATATTTACGAAAACGCCTTTGGGAGCATCATTGTCCAAATCCGTGTAGTTAATTGTGAAATTGAAGCTCGTTGAAGCATACCCTATTGAAGGTATAAGCGAGGCGTTTGTCAGCATGGGAGGTCTGCTTCCCTGGACATTGAAGATTTCCGATATGGTATGTGTGACCCCATTTGATTCGATTCCAGTGACAGATACAGTGAAATTGCCATTTTCGAAGGTATCGGTAAATGTGAAATCGAACAGTTTCCATCCCGATGGAGTACCTGAGTCGGTGGCTTCAAGAGTCATGGGCATATCAAGGATAACTGGGGTTCCCGAAGGAGACATAATAGTTATTTCACCACCAGTAATATCATAGGAACCCAGGGGATCCGAGATATTGGCTTTTATTGTCACTTCCTCGCCCATCATGAAAATCGATTTTTCAAAAAGTGTTTGGTTGTATGTCTTTACCCAATTTACATTGACATAGGACCGTGTCGGAATGATTCGAATACAGGATGGTTCGGTTGTGGTATTATATGCCAACCACAGATTATTCTCAGATGGAAGAGATAATGTGAGATTGAGTACGAGATAATTCCCACCTGGCAACGTATAATCTACATCCGGGATATTTATCCTTAATAATTCCCAGCCTGGATTGGAATCTGTGGTAAATGTTGTTGTTAGTCTTTCAATTTCGGTCTTTGTGATGCCATCTGAATCGTATAATATGATTTCCAATGTCTCTTCAGCCCCTGAAATTCCGTCTGCTATATAATCATCATCTACATAGAGGTCTATTACCACATCATCCGCTATTATGAAATCAGAGGCAAATACGGGAGTAAGATTGAATTCATGATATGTATTTTCATATGGATTGGGCCACGGTCTTCGTAATGTCAAGCCTAGGGGGCCATCTCCATCCACATCCAGTACTGTATTTCCTGTGGGAGGTTTTGTATCCATATAATCATATATATCAGCTAAATCGAAAGTTTCATCATCATGCAGATACAGGGTCTTATCCTCAACTGCACCAATCGCTGTAATTCCCCAGTCACTGTAAAGATCGTTGTCAGTACCGTTGACGATCAAAGTAAGTGCCTGAAGGTCCTTTGGATTCTTAGGCAAATTCTCGGTGCTCTCAGGACCCCAGTTCAATCCTCTGGGAGGTCCGTCCCCAAATACATTTTGGTCAGTGTAATTCATGAAATCCACAGGTCCATTGAGACTTGAATTTAGAAGGACATCATCCCCCAGATCGTGCCACACTTCCTGTGAATTATTCCAAAATAGGTCTGTTGTCGTATTCGTTCCTGAGCCTGTGTGTATGATAACGCTTTTCTTGTTGGAAATGGTAAAATCATCAAACAAAAATGTATTGCCATCTTGATCTGTCAATGTCCAATTCGTCATATCCAGGTTCGGGGCATTCTGGGTCCCGTTGTAATAAAGACTGATAAATTCCGTATCCTGCGGCCCGTATGCGCTTACACTGTTGATGACCATGGGTGCGAAATAGATAGCCTGATTTGCAGTCACCTGAGTGAGGTCTCTGTAATATGCAGAAAACAGCATGTCATCTGTTTGTTGGGACCAAGAACCTCCTGTAAATCTAGCACTTGTGCCATCAGGCCAAGGGTTTGAACCCTTTTTACCCCATTGGTATCCATCTCCACTTCCATCAGAAGAAGTAGCTACAATCCAATATGTATCCCCTTCTCTGATTATAGGTGGATTTGAGAAGGCTATATTTCTCCACTCATAACCTGCATTAAAATCCATGGTTTCAGTTGAAGAAATCCCGATTCCTGAAGGTTCGTCATCCGCAGGATCTGGGGTGCCTTTGTCATCATTGGTCTGTATCACGATATCCATGCCCGGTGAATCCGCCCCGATATCCATTGCATAGATATCAACAGATGAAAGCAGGCATGTGAATGGAGCAGTGATTGACTGCGCCCAGTTTTCCGTATTATCTATTGGGCCATCGTCAGGGCTTGTTGTATCCGTAAATGAAGCCAACACCAAATCAACACTACTGTAATCATTCAATTGGGTTGCCTGAGGGAAAGCAAAAGCCATATCATAAACATTGGAATCAGAACCGTTCCCATTCACTCCTCCCCCACCACCAGCTGGTGATGCTCCCGCATCAACCTTTAAAAATCCGGAGCGGGACCCCTCAACCGGATAGGGAAGGCTTTGGCTATCCTGAGCCCCAACCAGAACCACATATTTCCATTCCTCGAAATCAGGGATGTACCCACCTGTTAGGGCGGGAATAGAAATCTCCACAGCATTGGATAGAGGCGAGCCGCTTGCGGTCACCGAATTGACATTCCCGAACTCATCAGTAACATATCCGTTTCCCCAGCCATCTGCCCAGAGAGCAAACTCCCATCCAATGCTCTTGTCCAATTTCAATCGGGCGTTCCTTATACTATCATCTCTTCCGGTACCATCCAGATCCGTGTCTATCAATATCTCTATTATCTGCTCACTGAATCCTTGGGTTCCATCTGTTCCATCCCCGCTGCCGTCGTCGATGCTGCCAAAAACCAAAAGGAAATTGATGCTGTTTGAATCCACTGACACACGAAATTCATTTAAATCCAGACTTCCTGCTTCATATCTACCCCCTAATGGATAGGTATAATCACCATCACCTGAATCGTCTCCAACTGCATCATTCCAGATGTATTCTCTTCTACTTGAAACCCAGGTGTTTTCAATAGATGGACCGATGCCATACCAGTCGTTATACAGACCATTTATTGTGATCTCATCATGGAGCTTTAAAATTCCCACTCCAAGGACCCTCATCTCAACACTTTTTTCATCGTTTGCAGAATATTCATCCCCAGCTAATAAGGTGGTAATGATAACAGTAAAATTGTCTTTAAAAAATGGGGTAAAGGACCATGTGACGTTGATATCGGCTCCGGAATCCAGGGTGGTTATTTGCTGGATTTCGTTTAATATCTCATTGTCATCCGAATCGTAAATCACACACCTCACATCAAAGCTATTTTGATTATTAACACCATAGTTTTTAATCAAGGCTGTAATGTTGTAATCTTCATTTAAATCCGGATACTCGGGAAGAAAAATATCCTCAACTCCAACATCGTTGTTTGATTCGCCGTATACCCTGAACATCAAATCATTGGTAGGATCAATTGTCCAACTTCCTGGAAGTCCTTCCACCATGTACCCATTTGGATATGTATCTTCATCAGAATCCATCCAAAAATAACCGTGGGGGTTATCTTTTGTGCTCGAAGCAACAATCCAATATCTAACACCTTGCGTGAGAGCAATTGAGAACGAGAAATCCAACCACACAAATTCATCAGGTCCATTATTGGTAGCCGAAGAGATAGGGGTTCCGGGCACGTCATCATCTGGATTTCCCGGGATGCCTGAATCATCATTATTGCATATTTGTACAGTAAGAATATCATCTTGAGTCTGATCTTTTACATAGATACTAATTCTTGTCAATACATAACTTCCGCTTGCATAGAAACACTGGGCAATTGAATTTGAGATATGAATTCCTAACCCTTTCTTTCCTTCAACCTCGTTCTTCTCCATGAGCTGCTCAGTGGGTGGTGCCTCTGAATCCATGGAAAAAAAGGCAAAATTACCAAGCAGCATTACAAATAATATGTATGCGGCCAAAGCTTTTTGAAATAGTCTTACTATGTTTTTGGTCATTATATATCGCCTATTGAATATCGCAGCTAATGATTTAGATGGTCATGTACACTGAATCAGTCATTTTTTACACCCTTGTATTGGACCCGTTTTTTTAATACAATCTTATTTCTCACCCCTTTTTGCTCTTTTACTCAATATAAAAGTACAAGTGCTATCCCCCTTTGAAACACATTTTTCTTCCTTGCAATAATAACTTTTACCGGTAAGATAGGAGACCATCCCAGCTAGATAGCCGCGGGTGAAGTCGCATGAAACCTGCCCTATATCTCCCACCACAATTCCCTCGATAGATTCTTCCAGATGTAGGGTAAAGCCTCCCTTTTTTGCCTTCACGTTAAGCCTACCCATTCCGATTTCGTCCCACAATGCGAGCAGCACATCAGGCATCTCTTTCTGTGCCATTTTGTCTATTCCCATACTATGCACACAAGCCTCGCCGCTTCTATACCCGTACCTGAACAATATGGCCTTTACAGCCATCTCACTTGCCAGGGGTGATAGTTCCTCTCGTAATGTCATCAAGGCCTCTGCTGGCATGATGAAAAAGGCTGTGCTAGCCCTCTGTTCCTCCCCTTCTGGGTCTTCTCCTCCCCGATTCATATTTCTCCCCGCTTTAATTTTTTATTCAGTCATCCTCCGGGCCAGACTTAAGAAAGCGTTCTCCACATTCTCTCCTGTCTTGGCACTCGTAAATAAAGTCTCAGTTGTGAAACTGCGGGCATACTCGGACATCTCTTCCTTCACTGCAATGCTCATGCCATTTAAATCTATTTTATTGGCTAGGAAAAGAAGGGGCACCTCGCCTGTTATGTCGAACACCCCCGAAATCCAATTGGATATATTCTCCAGGGTTTTCTCCCGGGTCACATCGCATACTATCAAAGCACCTTCCACGCCTTTGTAATAAACGGAATCAAATCTATTGGATTTACTGCCCAGAATATCCCAGATCATCAGAGTTAAGGATAAGGAGCCATCATTCAGAAGAACCCGTTTTTTTGTAACCTTCATGCCAACACTTGGAATGTAGTTGTCATCGAAGATATCAATTACATATCTTCTTATAAGACTCGTCTTGCCCACGGCTGGATCACCAAGGACACATATCTTTCGAAACAGCTCTTTCATGTGAATCGCCGTATGCTCCTCCAATTAACCCGAATTCATTTTATTCCAATATTGTTTGGCCTCAGGTAGGTCTGTATATTGTAGCAACTATTTGTTACATACCTTTTTAGTGGTACCCTCTACCTCTATTTTTTATACAGTATTGCTTCTTCATATGCCTCGGCCATTTGTTTCATGAATTCGCTTTTACTGATGTTCTTATCTCTGAGTAATTTCTGAAGTTCCACCTGCCTGTCGACCCATTCAGCCATTGAAGAGCGGATGATCTCTGAAGGATTGAAATGCTCATCCTTACAGATCTTGAAGAACTCTGTAGCGGTCTCTGCAAAATCCCTTGTTACAAGAATATGAATATGGTCTCCAGGCTTGCAATTCTTGTATTTATCCCCCAATCTGGGCAATTTCTCACCGTTTCGTGATATGCATTTACAAGTATATAACTTTATGTAAATAGTTTAACATGTATAAACATATGTTAACATGTTTGGTCATAGTGGATGGAAACATGTTTTTAGGACCTAAGTATCAAAATTAGCTGGTTAAGGGGGTTATGAAAAAAGTTGATTGGGGTGGTGAGAAGGAAAATGAAGAAGGTGTGCATCCAAATTTGCCGAGAGGTCACCACCCCATAGAGGAGGTAAGAGCCCTAGTTGAGTAAAATATCAAGGTGAGTTTATATAAACATATCGTGGTTATTACCGTTAAAACACCAAGTACCATTCACCAATATTCTTCTCACATTGTAATATAACATACACCAAATATATTTATCCAAAGACCACATTCTCTGCACAATGATGGGCTTTAAAGCTGCACTTTTCGATTTGGATGGAACCATGATCTATTCCAAGGGAGTCATAGGAAAGTGTATAAACGATACCCTCAACCATTTTGAAATACCGCCCTTTGAAAAGAAGGAAATGCACGAGCTGGTGGGCGTTCCTCTTGGCAGAGCCCTGGCCCTGAAAACCCCAAATTGGAAGCCTTTGATTACCTATTACAGGAAGCTGTATCTCTCCAGATTTATGAACGGAACAAAGGTTTACGAGGGTATGATACCGATCCTGGATATGTTGAAACGTGATCAAAAGAAGGTAGGAGTCGTGACGTTGAAGAGCACATTTGTTGCCCAAGAGGTTATAAAAAGGTTGGAACTTGATGATTACATTGATGCAGTTTGTGGTGACGATGATGTTTCAGAGCTCAAACCATCCCCTGATCATATACACAGGGTTTGCAGGGCTTTGGATGTAAAATCCTGTGAGGGCGTTGTTATAGGCGATACCGTTATGGATATCACGGCTGGAAGAAAGGCCAACTG
>CBDVCK010000068.1:0-13918 GCA_965372465.1 uncultured Thermoplasmata archaeon
TTCAGCTCATCCGTATTCTTGAATTTCGCAACGAACGTGGTATCGTACTCTCCAGTTATGTCGTAGATAGAGCAGACATTATCGTACCCTGAATACTTCTTCTGAAGTTCCTCCAGGTGGCCTCCCTTGATTCTGACCTCGATTAGGGCGCATATGTCGAAGCCCAACTTTTTTGCATCAAGCTCGGGAAGGATTCTTGAGATGATCCTCTCTTCCTTCATGCGTTTTATCCTGTTATGGACAGTGCCCACCGAAGTGTCCACTTCGCTTGCTATGGTCTCGTAATTCACAGAGGCATCAATAAGCAGCATTCTCAAAATTTTCTGGTCCAGTTCGTCGATGCTTTTCATTTTTATGCACCTCAACCTCAAGGTTATGGGATTTAAAGGATTTAAATATTTTCATCATATTTCCATTTTCGATAAAAATTTTTTATGTTTATGCCATAAATATTAAATAGTATTAAAAAATATAAAAGAAAATCTGAATTCTTTAAAACGGCCGAAATCACCCTATTTAATCAAAATAACAAACTTTTTTGTAACAATCTTTTAATAACCGCACACCATTTCAGATGCATGATAAAGGCCAACATAACCTTACAGAAAGGGGATATGGCACCTGATGTGGTGTCCAAATCCCTGCTTCCCGAGACCCACAGGAGCATACCCAGAACCCGGGTGAATATAACCGAAGATGAGGATGCGATACACCTACAGATTTCTGCTCGGGATGTGAGTGCCTTAAGGGCGGCCGTAAACTCGTACCTCAGGTGGATATCGGTTTCAATGGAGACATACAACGAGACTCAGAATTAGAATCAAAGAAGATATGTCATGGTTTGGGAAAACCGCATTGTGAAAAAAATGAAAATATTGATGGTGATGTGATAATATGGATGAAGAATTATCCCCGCAATTGCAGAATAAACTTGCTCAGTTTCAGCAGATGCAGCAGCAGATCCAGGTGATATCCTCCCAGAAGTTCCAGCTTGAGGCCCAATTAAGGGATACGGAAAGGGCGATTACTGAGCTTGAGAAAACCTCAGACGATGCACCTATTTACAAGACAGTTGGCAGTTTGCTTGTCAAGGTCGAGGACAAGGAGAGCATCCAAAATGAGCTTGCCGAGAAAAAGGAAACCACAGATATCAGGGTAAAGGTTCTCGATCGTCAGGAGAAGCAGATAATGGAGAAGTACCAAGCACTGCAGCAGGAGCTGTCCGCGGCAATTGCCCAGGGAAGAGGGGAGGCAGGGGATTCGTGAAGCGGATTGTCACTTCGATGGGAGGATGTTAGTTTTAATCTCACATTTTATAATGGATTAAGGTTCACTTATCTGAAATCCAGACATAACGCTTTTCCGAGCATTCGAATGATATCAGAATAAAAACGCCGAGGGAGGGATTTGAACCCCCGTTCCTACGGAGGAAATCTGATCAGAAGTCAGACACCTTAGACCAGGCTCGGTCACCTCGGCATTGAGAAATACCTATATTAACGTAGAAGTTTTTAAATACTTCGAGAGATATTATATCTATAGAAGTCAGATCCTACGGAGGAATTTTGAACTGGAGAGGGTTATTCTAATCCTCTCCTGACTTCTCTAGTTTTGTTCCTTGTGTGAAGACATAATAAGGACTGATTTATATAACCGCTTCGAGCCATTCTCAGATTCCGAAGGAATTTGGGAATTAAGAGGGTGAACGAAGTGAGACCTCACAAGAGGAGAAGCGGAAAGGGGGTGAAGGGTGGGTTCAGAGGTTGTGCCCCTCTTCTAAAAAATCTTGATAATCAGTAAATAGTATCGTTCCTAAAAATAACAATTCAAAAATTAATAACTTTCAAAAGTCTTGCTCAATCTCTTCCCCATCTCAGGCTTAAAGATTCCTGTTTTTACAAAGTGCTCGCCGAAAAATGAGATAACACTCCTGTGAGATGAGAATTTCAATTCTTTGGTTAAAAGCACAGCTTCTGTTGCGTAGAACATGTGGCATAATAAGAGCGAGATACCGAAGAATCAAAATCGCCCTCTTTTAACAATAGCTCAGCGCTTGTGGCCGTTCTTTTGGCCCTTTGCATCAAACTCTCAATTTCTCTCATATCTTTATTCCTTCCGTTCTAATATGGTAATATAATGGCCAAATAGGATTTTCAATCTCCTCCTCCGATATAGGATATACAGATATTAGTTCATCAGTCTTGAGCATTAAATCATACAGCACATCGTAAATCCTGTCGATCTCCTTTACCTTATTAACTTCACCTTTGAGTACGATGGCGATATCAATATCAGATTCCTGCAGTGCATTGTTTCTGGCAAAAGAGCCGTAGAGGAAGATATCAACAATACGATCACCATAAATCCTTTCAAGAAGCTTTTTTATCTTTAGTAAAAGGCTTCCCACATCTTTTAATCCTCTTGGAGATTTCATTTCATCCACCATTTATGCCTCTTGTCACGTACTTCTAAATAAAGTTGGGATATTTTAATGTTCGCATATTAATATTAAATTACTATCTTAGAAAGACTTAGGCAGATTTATTATGTGGGTTGGTATGAGGGTGCTGCAATTACTGTAGCAGCAAACCCTAAACTTTTATACCATAACCGTAATTCACCACAATAATGAAATTGCATGGTGTAAGTTATGCTGGATAAAGAAGAGGAAGGAATGACCAAAGAAAACCAAGAGGAAAAAGGTAATATTGAAAGAGGGGAGGGGCGGGAAGAAATCAAGGGTGAATATTCTGGGGATACCAAATTAGAGAACGACCTAGATGATGAATTAGAGGATGAAGAACAAGAGACAGACCAGGCAGCAGATTTTGATGATGAAGACGAGGAAGAGAAATCTCCCTTCATGTCCGCCCTCTGGGATGTTGGAAAGGATGTAATAATCGCATTTTTAATTGTTATTCTTATTATAGGGAGTATCTACATCTATACAGGGAATTGGCCTCCAGTTGTTGTTGTGGAATCTGACAGCATGCAGCACGGGGAATTAAGTTATCTTAGTGTAATCGATACAGGAGATTTGGTGCTCGTTAAAGAGATCGATGGTGAAGATGATGTGAAATCCTATATGGAGGGAATGAGAAAAAATCATAAGACATACGGCGAGTACGGGGATGTCCTCATCTATCGAAAGAACGGATACACCGATATAACACCTGTAATCCATCGTGCATTGATTTGGGTTGAATACAACGAAACAGGGGACAGTTTCGATATACCCGAGCTTAAACATCATGATGCAGGGCCGACTGAGGATTGGTATGTTGTTGGCGGAGAGCAGAGGTGGTACGATCTCTCAGGTACAATAGTTTTGAAGAACATAGGTTACGATCATCAGGATGTGAGCATCAGTTTGGCAAACATACTCAACAACTTCGATTCTCAGGGAGTGGAGCCCCACAGCGGATGGATAACCTTGGGAGACCACAATCGCGGTAATTACGATCAGGCCATGCTGCCTGATGAACACGGGGGTAGGGTAAGGCCAATTAAACCGGAATGGGTCGTGGGCAAGGCAAGGGGCGAGCTTCCGTGGTTCGGCCTGATAAAATTGTACTTCCAGGACGATACCATCACCGAGAGAGCTCCGGAAAACAGCTGGACCATGCTATGGGTTACCTTGATCCTTATTTTCGCAATACCGATTTCAATTGATATCGTCCTGATTTTATATGAAAGAAGGAAGGAGAAAAAGGAAGGGGAAAAGGAAACGGACCAATCCAAGGAATGGGAGGAGAAGGGAAAGCAAAAGGAGAAGGAACCTAAGGAAGAAAAGGAACCTCCACCGCCTGATGATGAAGAGGAATTGCCTCCCCCTGATGATGAAGAGGATGAGAAACAATTAGGAGAGGAAGAGCCCAGGGACGAAGTTGAAGAAAAAGAGACAGAGGACAGGGAAAAAGCCGTGGTGGAAATGGAAGGGGAAGAGATAGAGGAACCTGAAGCTGAATAAAAAGAGGCAATCAAAAATTTTAAAGGGAAAGGATAAAAATCATCTGGTTCTCGGTGCAAAATCCAAAGTTGCCTGAATCTTGATCTTTTGACCCTGCAGTTCCTTGATTATATCATCTTCTTCCAGAACCTTTCTTGTCTCGAAAACGGGTACCGAAAGCTCTATTTGCCTTGTTCTTCCGTATCTGCCCTTTGAAATCACCCTTGCATGGATTATGCCGAGCATGTCGAGTTCTGAGATTAAGTCAGTTATTCTCCTCTGGGTCAGGACACTGATTCCAGTTTTTTTGCAAAGCTCCCGGTAGGTTGTGAAAACATCACCTGTGTTCAGCTTCACCCGTCCGGCCTCTTCATTCAGTATCATACCCAAGAGAAGCAGTTTCGACTGGGTGGGAAGGGTGCGTATCACTTCCGCTACACAGTCAAGCTCGATTTTGTTCTTGGCTCGATGAACATAGGCCTCGGTCACATTTTTCTCCCTGTTTCTTTCAGCCAATTCCCCTGCAACCCTGAGAAGCTCAAGAGCGCGTCTTGCATCGCCGTGCTCCTGGGCAGCAAGTGCAGCGCAAAGGGAGATTACCGAGGGCTCAACAACCTTCTCCCTGAAGGCAAGTTCCGCTCTTTGCATGAGAATATCCCTGAGCTGCTCCGCGTTATAAGGTGGGAACACCATCTTCTCCTCGCCGAGCCTGCTTTTGATTCTGGGATCTAAAAATTCAGTGAACTTGAGGTCGTTTGAAATTCCTATGATGCTCACCTTTGCTCTTTTCAGGTCGTCGTTTATCTTTGAAAGGTGATAGAGCACATCATCACCGCTCTTGTAGATCAATTTGTCGATTTCGTCAAGAATAATAACCGCGACCCTAGCCTCGCTGTCCATCTTCTCCTTTAGCGTGTTGTAAACCTTTTCAGTGGGCCAGCCTGTGAAGGGAATCTGCTCTTCCCAGTTTGAAATGAACCTGTTTCCGATGTTTGCCAAGATTCCGTACTGCGTATCCACGACCTCGCAGTTGATGTAGATGTACTGAATGTTGCTGAAATTTTTTGTAGTTTTTTTAATCTCCTTGCCCAAAAACTTCACAACTGCGGTTTTGCCTGTTCCCGTTTTTCCGAAGATGAGGACATTCGAGGGTCTATCCCCCCTCAATGCCGTGGCCAAAATAGAGGCCAATTGATCGATTTGATAATCCCTATGTGGAAGGTTCTCAGGTATGTACGATGGCCTTAATATATCCCTGTTTTTTTTGAACAATGTATCTGAGTTCAAATACGTTTGGAAGACCGATTCTTCCATTCAATTCCCCCCCCCTAAAATCAATGCATTTCCCAGAGCCCACGTAACCAAGAGTGCATCAATATTTAGGTGTAGGAAGGTGTATTGTAAAATTAGTACTTAGGTTTTTCTTAGGAGTAAAACGATTGTAAAATCTTTGTTAACTTTTTTCAATTGAGAACATGTCATCATGACCAGGAATAACGTAATCCGCGATTTCTACGATTTTTCTCATGCTCGCAAGGGCTACCTGGGGATTGAAGTTGATTCCGGGAGGAACCCATTGAAGATAGTTGTCTTTGATTGGCAGGGCGTCTCCAGCGATAACGTAGGTTTTGGATTCTTCGGGGACCCTTACAACAACAGATATGCTTCCCTTGGTATGGCCCGGTGTCTCAATGAGTTTGATGTTGGCACTGAGCTGAAAGTCGCCCGAGATAACCTGCACGTTCCTCAGTTTGACAAGAAACTCGTTTGCATGTACTATGAACCTTGCATTCTTGAAGAGGGCGTTGTTTCCTGTATGATCCCCGTGAAGGTGGGTGTTTATGACGATATCTATATTATCCGGAGCAAGATTGAATCCCGCAAGACCCTGAATTATTTTCTTCTTCTCTGTGGGAAACCCCGTGTCCACGATAATATTATGTGAATCACCCATGATCAAAGTGACTGTGGATGTGGCCTTTAGTATCATGCCGAGTTTATTTCGGACGAGTATTCCCGGTTTGATTATCTTGACAAGCATTTTACACACTTTTTCCTTAATTTTGCATATGTTTTGTTAAAACAAAAGTTTTTTGTCTGGTACTTATACTTTTATATTCTTTTCTACACAAAGGTTATTATATTAAAAAGAACATTATTGATTACGACTTATAACTATAGAACTCAGATGAGGTGCTAGTATGGAGAAATTACTGGTTGTATTATGCATTTTGGCTCTTGGTGTCACTGCTGTTGATGGTTATTCGGAATTTACCGGTGAGGATCCTTTTGGATTCACGACCCAGGATGATGAAGAAGACAATCTCATGAGCACAATAGAAACTGTAACCGTTCCTGATAATATGATAAGAGAGCTTGTTCATTACGATCATACCTCACACATGGAGCTTAGATCCGAGAACAAATCAAGTGGTGAATGGAACTTATTTATCATTGATGTCAGCGGCCAGGAACTGATCAAGTTACCGGGAACCCAGACAGAGCAGGATGGCTTTGGTGAACCTCATTCTGTTTTGTATCTCAGAAGGGAGCTTGCTGCACAATTCTCAGTATTTGTAGACAGCGATGATGGAGAACAGCTAACTTCAGATGGCGAATATGATGTGCAAAGGGATGAATTCACGGATCTTTCAGATGCAAGAGTAATACTTATCGAGACCAATGCAAATATCTCAGTCGATGAACTTCAAAGTACCAATGTCCCGCTTTCGTTTCGTGGATTTTTAAGAAACTATTTTGATCCCAATGAAGATAAACTCGAGACCCTTGCCGAATCCATTTATGGGGAGGGTCAGACAATCGAGTTGGGACAGGAAGGTGATTGGGAAGATCCCAAGGGTGGTTTTGGTTGGGGTGAGGATAACACTTACGAATGGGTTGCCGAACGCGGACTTATTATCGCGGGTTACGAAACCTTACTTATCAATATATCTTCCAATTATGGGACCGAGGATTTCTCTATTCCATTTATGGAACAGCTATGGCTTTCCAATGAAGTATCCGAACCAGTTAAACAGTTCATTCGAACAAACATGAGCTGGGATAGCGAGGAAGAAGCAGGTTATATTGTTATTGAAAACACGTTCACACTGCGGGATGACGGTTTTACTGAAGGTACAACTCCAATTCCGTGGGACACATGTCAGTCAACACATTGGCTTCAAGAACATCCCCTGGCAATCAGGGAATCCTGGAACGGAAACTTCATGCCCATATCAGGAACTGATGTGGAAATGGAAGAATCAAGTTTCGATATGGATATCGAGGACATGATTGACTGGCTCGAGGTCAATCATCCTTCAGTCGGTCTGGATGAGTTTTTAAGCAATTATCCTGATTCCATCATCACAAGTGCCCGTTATAATGCAAGCAAGGATAATAACGATGATATCGCAGGTGAATACTGGTGGAATCTATCCTTTGGGCGCAAAAGATCTTCCAGTGAGGATGGTCCCAGTTCACAATACAAGTATCGATATCAAGCCATGATTTACCAGAATATCGATTTTGTGTGGGTAAATCCTCCTGGTGAAACTCCTTATAAGGAATACACCAACACATTCAGACTGGAATGGGAACGAGGACCACGAACCGGATCAGCAGGGCTCGGCCCCTCCGATATTACGCCACAGACAGTGACAATGACTTCAAGTGAGGACATATTCAGAACCGATGATAAGGTTATGGAGAATTTCTATACCTATGGAAGCATAGAAGTGGATGAACTGGATTGGGGAGAGGGCGACGGAGTAGGTTATTCCCTTGGAAGCTCGAGTGGCTGGGGAACCCCGGGGTTGGACCTTGTGGCAACCCTTACAGGCATCCAGATGGCACCATCTGCAAAATACTACTGGCAGCTTGAGAACAATGACCTCATGGAAGGCGGTGTGTGGATCAGTGCAAGTCTTGATGCAGAGACAGGTCAATTGATAACCATTACCGAAATCGAGGGAACTGCCCTGCAAAATGCCCTGAACTTCGGTTAAGAGAAGTTAGTTTCTTTTCGGGGCATATGACTAGTTAGTTACATTTAGTGAGGATACCAAAGATCTCCCTTGCCATATATTTTATGATTTGATACCTTGAACAATAGGGTCTTTTATCAAATCAGGGAGTATAACGATTCGCAGAACACAATTTCTCAGGATGTAAATGAAAATATCCCGCCTATATCAAAATGGATAAAATTATCCGATCTTGCCTTCCACACCGCAGTGGGGGCATTTGATCTTCTGTCCCAGCATGGCAGTTGAAATCTGCATGTCCCCTTTGCACTTGGGGCATTTGATGACAACGACTTTCGGTTTTGGAGCAGCCTGCACTGCAGGTTGGGGTTGAGCAGCAACAGGTGCAGTTTGTTTGATTCCTATCTGCTGTGCTGCTACCTGAGGTTGCATCTGAGCCGCAGGTTGTCCTTTAATTCCGATCTGCTGGGCTGCAGCTGTCTGCACTGGAACTGTTTGGGCTTTGACACCTATTGGTTGGGCCATTACTTCGGCTGTTACCGCTTCTGCTGCCACTGCAACTGACATGCCTTCACTGGTTTTCACAAGTTTGGATTTTTTTACATTGATACCAATGAGAGCTGCTCCAGTTGCCATAAAAAATACCAACTGAAGGATTTTCAATAGGTTTTGATTATCCGAGTCAGTTGTGTACATTATAATGATGAAAACACCCATGAAAAGTGCTGCTCCTCCCGCTGCAAAGATAAATCCTTTCTTGGATTTGTAACCCTGCGCTTCATTGCCTTTGATTTTCTCGTTTGATGGTATCATAAAGATGGCAATTAGCGCAATTATTCCTATAATCAAAGCAAGAATGATGTCTATCAGTCTCTCACCCCACGCATTCACCCAAATTTATATATATCAATATTGTAAATTTCTTACTGATTTTCAAGAGTTTTTTTGTTATCAGCTATACCTAATAACAATAATCTATATATAATATTTATGTAGTTACCTGGATTGAGGCTAGAGGTATGACAATTTCAATTAGTCCTGAGAAATTGAAATTCATATCGATTATTCTTTGTATATTATCCTTGGTCCTCATTGGAGTCTCGCAGACTGTATCATGGTTCGTTCTGGATGCTGATAAGAACATTGCGGGAATTGCAGATATCCACCTTGATGCAGAATTTTATCAAACAGGTGTGAAATTCGAGGCAGTAGCTAGTGTGGACGCAGGTGGCCTAGGAGGAGGTCTCATAGGGATAGGAGGTATCGGGGATATCGCAGGTGGTATTGGATCTGACGGTAACATCACAATCAGCGACGATATTTACTACTGGGAAGGATTGGAGCGATTTCAGGGCATGGTGGGTGTTTTATTCGATACCACCAAGAATGCCGACTATTCTGTCAATATCCAGACTTGGAACTATACAAATACATGGGTCTATGTTAATACGCATACAGATATGATCCCCTGGTGGCCCGAGGGACTTGCCCAGGATATTACGATTACAATTAAACTCAATCAATCGGATAATGTCAAAAGTATCAAAATCAACAAGGTGTGGATCGATGTTTACACTGCTTGGAATGAAACCACTCGAAAATATGATAAATTAGCAGAGAAAGCATGGGAGACAGAACCCGGTGATTATTTATATGAAGAAGGCGACGAGAAGGTCTACACCCACGGTATCGCAGTGGAAAAGGAATGGGGAGATAAAATCGGTATCATTACCATGGTGGATTTGGAGATGATTGACAATGAGGATCAATCAGATATCGTCCAGGTCAGGCCTTTTACACAGAATTCACATCCCCAGAAGATGGTGAATATCATTCCCGTGGAACAATCCAAATTCATCTCGATAATACTTATGTTTGTTTCAATGGGTTTAACATTCTTTTCCGTATTTCTTATAATTCTTGCCATGCTCTTTACGATGATGGAAAAAAGAAGGCGAAAACATCTTATGTTCACTGCAGGTGTATTGGAATTATTGGCTGTGATTTTCTTTGTAAACGGAGCAAATACACTCCTTGGATTAATTGAATTCTTAACTGAAGATGATTTCTACTGGAATTATTTCGGGCTATTGATACCGCTTCTTGCCGGAGTTTTACTATTGGTTGCCTTTTTCCTGAACGTATTTTTCGGTCCAAAAGAAGAAGAAGCTGGTGCGGAAGAGATCAAATTCGATATCTCTGGTGCAGTAACATTAAAAGACGAAGAAGAGGAAGTGGAATTCGAGTGTCCCGAGTGCGGTAAGGAATTTACGGAGATGGTTTCCACCTGTCCGGAATGCGGAGCCGAGTTCGAGGGTATTGATGAAGAGGAGGAGGAAGAGGAGGAGGGTGAAGAGGAGGAGGAAGAAGAGGACAAGGAAGAGGGTGACGAGGAGAAGGAAGAGGAAGAAGGTGAAGAGGGACAAGGTGAAACCGAGGAAAAACCCAAAGAAGACGAAGAGGAACCCGGGGAAGGTGAAGAAGGGGGCGAGGAAGAGCCTCTAGAGAAAACAGAGGATAAGGAGGGGGAATAGGGCCAGTATAAATAGAAAATCGATAAAATGTGAGATAAATGACCATTCGAATAAGAGAAAAAACACCATTTGAATGTAGGATAGATTTTTATATAATACTGTACATAGGAATATTAATAAAATTCGAGAATAATATAAAAAAACACTTTAGATGGGGCTGAAACCATGAAAACCAAGGTATTTTTTATTGTAGCCATGATGTTTGCGAGCCTGATTGTGATCACTGCGCAGCCTGTCTCTGCTGATTTAGACCCTGCGGAGTATAGTTATACCCACTACGATCCCTCGACGGATGTTCTGAGGGTCAGAACAGGTGGAGATTTCAAGTTCGCACCCTGGGATAATGTGGAGATTTCGAAAATGACCTCGACATTTATCGACAAGGTTGGTGAGGATCAAATCGAAATGAAAATGACTGTCGAGGGAATAATTCAGAAACATGATGATTACAAGTACGTATTCATGGTAAAAGCCGATGATGTAGATTATATCTTTCTTGCCTGGAATGAAGGACTACCAGTCGGATGGAAAATGGGAGACACCCTGCCCATGAACCCTGTAACCGAGGGAATTTCAGCCACAGGGGCAGGAACAGACACCCTTACTTTCACATATAATGTAGGGGCTATTGATGATCCGGAAAGCAGTTTTACTTTTTCCGGAGCTGCAGTTTACTCGGAAGGAGATTATCAAAGATATCTGGACCTGGCACAGCCTGATAAGCTGGTTCTGATAACCGAGCCTTCCGATTACTCAACTGTAAGTGGTTCATTAACAGTTAGAGGCGTGATAATGGACAGTATGGAGGGCCAGCCAAACGGGAATGTGCAGATAGATATCGATAATTCCAATGATTGGCAATCTGTAACAGGCAACGACCCCTGGTCATATAGCCTGGATACGACCTCACTTACGGCAGGTTCCCATACGATATCTGTGAGAGTGGGAAATAATCCTATTGCCAATGCCCAGGACCGAATTTCAATCACAGTAGACCAGAATACAGGGAGTTACGAATCCTTAACTGAAGCCCCTGTGGTTCATTTAGGGGATTGGTATCACTATGAAACCCTGGGAGACACAACTATAGCAGGTATCAATCTTGACATCTCAAACTCCATGGATTCAGTGGTTGAGGCAATAGAAACTCTTGACGGAACAGAGGTATACAGGGTTGAGAGCCATTCAGAAGGTGAACAGGAGCTGGGTTATATTTATTATAATAACACAGTTGACAGAACCTCCTGGAAAGAAACTGATGGTTTCGGAACAATCGAGGATTATACCGATTCAACAGTATACGCCACATTTAAAGGTACGACCACAGTTGAAACCTGGACCGAATACACTGAAAAACCACTGGAGAACCATAAAGATTTTGATTTTACAGTAGGATGGTCCAACAACTGGGTACTGGAAACACATTTTGAATCGGATTCCCAGACCAGTAAACCAGGAGAAGACCCCACATCAAATCCCCATGTCTCGGAAGACCTCGATGTCCATGGAGAATGCCTCTATTACAAGACCAGTCATACAGTTTTTGGCGAGTCTTTTTCAGATATCTATGTCATAAGGACATACTATGAGAACCCGGGTATATCCATAGTTGAGTATTATTCGGAAGAACTTGGAGTACCTGTGCAAATCGAGACCTTTGATCAAAGCCGGGAACCATTGTTCTCTCTTGGGCTACAGGACTATTACAGGTCCCCTTTTTCAATTATGATAGATACTGTGGAATTCGACCCTTCCCCACCCAAGGCAGATTCATCGAACAAGATTATTGTATCTGTAAAAAATGTCGGTGTGGAGGAGGCAACAGATTTTGAACTTACTGTAAAAGATGGCGATAGGACCGTAAAAACAGAAACAGTCACCTCGATATCTCCGGGCTCAACAAAGGATGTGAGTATCGATTGGACCCCAAATGCCGAAGGAAATCACACTATCCATATAACTGCTTCACATGATGGTGATGATCTAGCCACCAAGACGGTCTATGTTGAAGTCGACCCTCCTGGAAAGGATGATGGATTACCTATACCCTTTGAGATACTTCTAATACTGATGTTTATCATCATCGCTGTCGTTGTGGTCCTGATAATTATTATGAAAAAGAGGGGTGCCGGCGCATCAGAGGATGCTGATGTTGAGGCTCAAGAGAAGGTTGCAGAGCCAAAAGAAGAATCTGCACCTGTTACAGTCTCCTCGGATACCGCACCTGTTGCCGCTGTGGCTGCCGCCCCGGCTGCAGCACCCGCCGCCGCTGCCGCCCCAGCTCCCGGTCAACCTCAATTAAATACCGAAAGCATCCAGTGCCCATCATGCAAAAACGGCTTCACAATTCAATATGAAAGCAAACCTGTTAAAGTGAAATGTCCATCCTGTGGAACAGAGGGCGTCTTGAATTGATTTTCAGTTGCTTGATCCGGAAAATCCATGATACTTATTATTTGTTAATAGTCAGCCAGAGCAGGTTGATAAAAAATGCTGGCAATAAAAGTCCTGCAAAACAAAAAAATAGGCGATTGGCGATACAAGTGGCGGTTTCATGTTGAGGTATATGGCTGATGCCGTGGAAAAACGGCCCAAGCTCATAATAATAGCGGTTATTGCCATAACGATTCTCATGGTTGCAAGTCTTGTAAAAATCGAGACCGTTGAGGAAACGGACGAGGAAGGAAATACAACATCCAGGACCGTGATAGAGCCAGCTGTTTCTTTTAAAACCGATGTTGAGAAGTTCCTTCCCGACAATCCCATAGTTCGGGCAAATAACAGGGTCACTGAGAAATTCGGGGCTGATTTCTATCCCCACGTGATATACGCGAAAGCGGAAAATCCACAGAACAATATCTTCACTCCCCAGGCGATAAGGGAGATGTACTTTATCTCGGAAGAGGCAAAGAAGATCGATGGGGTTATTGGCTCCATGAGCTTTGCAGATGCAATAAACGAACTAAGCAAGTACGTTGATGTAGACGGTACAACGGGGCGGAACGATTACTGGAACCTGGGTAGATTATATCGAGGCAGCTATTTGGTGCCTGATAATATAATACAGAAACATATGGACCTTTTATTTGATGTCCTGGACGGTACTCTAAATATAAGTGAGCTAGCCTCTTCATATGGAGATATTCCTGTCCTAAATATGATAGATGAAATCGAGTTCGTATTTGATTTAATCCCACTGATACTTACGGAGGATTACGATCTGAATTCACGAAGCGCCATGGGAACCCTGATTATCATCCAGATAAACGGTTCGCTCACAAATGTGGAGGGAAAGGAAATTGCGGGAAAGATTCGGGAAAATACGGAAAAAATGGAGTTTGAGCAGATCTCGATTCGCCAGACAAGCCAGTTTTTGATATCGTATGACATCGACCAGAACTCCGAGGATACCTTCAAGTTCCTTGCAGTAGGCATTTTCGGGCTTATCA
>CBDVCK010000069.1:0-13731 GCA_965372465.1 uncultured Thermoplasmata archaeon
ATTCTTGATTCTTGGTGCCTTAGGTTACATCGGTTGGCAGCAGAAGATATTAATGAAACAATGGGGCATGGAAAAATGGCGTAAATTACATCTCGTTCTTACAATCGCCGTGGTTATAATTGTCATAATCCACGCAGTGTTGGATGGCTCTGATTTTGCATGGCTCAGATAAATTCACTCAAAAAGCAGATACTCGTATTTTTCCAGCCAATTGACATTTGGTTCCTTATAATATCCATTAATTATGTCTACAACCTCGTCTGCTACCTCGTTTGGGGTTTTGCTGGTTGTGTCCAGTTCAAAGACCTTATCCAAAGTTTCATATGCCTCAACTTTTATGACATCCAGTATCTCTGCCTCTATATTTTCACGAATTTTTGCATCATGCCAATTTTTGAGATTCAACCTCTGTTTCAGAACGAGTGGGTCGCATCTTAGAATAATAGCAAAATTCACAGAGAGTAAATGAGCAAGATGTCCTTCAATAATAAAGTCTCCTTTTTTGAAATGCTGAATTATAAATTCATCCAATTTTTCGGTATCAATGATTTTCGATTTCCTTTTATCATCATAACCTGTATCGAATTTGTTATCAAGGGCAAGCTGATTACAATCGATTATTGTATATCCTTTTTCCTTGAGTAATTCCGATACTGTAGTTTTCCCTACACCAGGAGTACCACTTAGAGCAATCAACATTATCTACTCCTAAACACTACATAAATAAATCCTTAACGGTTGTAAAAATGTCATCATAATATGCCCAATTGACCTACTCTCTCACCAGGTCCCTTCCTATAATCATGGCTTCTTTAAGAGCGGTGGGATGTTGGTGAATTGCATCTTTTTCATCCATTCCTGGAACCAGAATTTCCTTTTCATAAGTGAAATCCAGTGTAGCGAAAAAGGACTTTGTTGTTTTCACGGATCCCATGAATTTTTCAGGATTAGCTGAACCACCCACCGAAATAAAAAATCCTTTTCTGAATTCCCTACCTTTTCCAATGGTTTTACCAAGAACATACCTTCTCACCCAGATACATTGGCATCTATCAATTAGGGCTTTCGCTTGGGCCGATATACCCAAAAAGAATAATGGTGAAGCGAAGAACAATCTGTCCGCCTCAATCAGTTTGGGATAGACAATCTGCATATCATCCATTACAATACATTCACCTGTCTCGTCACAGCCATGACACTCCTTACAAGGTGATATTAAAAGCTCGCAAACTCTTATTTTCTCGACCTCACAATCACCTTCCTTTGCACCTTTTAGGGCATAATCAAGGAGCGTATCAGTATTTCCACCGCTTCTGGGACTTCCTGCAATTCCTAATACCTTTAACATTCTAATTACTTCCTTTTTATCAATGTCAATATGGTACATATAAATAGAGTATTTGAATCAATGATGTACAACTACTTACTTCTTCTTATACAAAGGTGACATTTCTCGTAATCTCTCCACTGTGTTGACGATGACCTCTTTTGCCCTGGTCACATCTACCTCTGTATTACTGTGCCCCAGTGTCAATACAAGAGAGCCATGTGCTTGCTCATGTTTCAATCCAAGTGCAATCAATACATGTGAGGGCTCAAGAGTTTTTGAGGAGCATGCAGAGCCAGTGGAGGCGCTAATTCCCTCCATATCAAGGTTTAAAATTATGCTTTCACCTTCAATATAATCGAATCTGAAACTAACATGGTGGGGCAATCTTTTAGTCCTGTGACCGGTCAAATATGTTTCTTCCACTTTCTCTAAAACACTATCTATTAATATATCCCTTAGTTTCATCAACCTTTCGCTTTCCCTCTCCATTTCATTCATTGCAATCTCCGAGGCCTTTCCCATTCCTATTAACGCAGGGATATTTTCCGTACCTGATCTAAGACCTCTCTCCTGTCCACCTCCATAAATAATCGGTTGAATTTTCACTCCTTTTCTGATATAAAGCGCACCTAGACCTTTTGGTCCGTATAAATCATTTGATGACAGGGTAAGCAAGTCGATATTATCTTTTTCCACATCTATTGGAATGCGCCCTTCAGCAGCCACACAATCAGAGTGAAAGTATATATCCCGTTCCTTGGCGATTTCTCCGATCTCACTAATGGGTTCGATAGTCCCTATCTCTCCATTGGCATACATGATGGTGATGATGATGGTTTTATCTGTAATGGCCTCTTTTATTTTGAGAGGGTCAACTAGTCCCTCTTTGTCCACGGGAATATAAGTTACTTCAAAACCGTCCTTTTGCAGGTCCTTTAATGGGTTGATTACGGACATGTGCTCAATTGCAGAAGCTATAATATGATTTCCTTTGTTTTTATTTCGATGGGCAACGCCCCTGATTGCGAGGTTATTGGATTCTGTGGCACCTGAGGTAAAAACTACGGAAGCCTTATCATCCGTTCCAATAAATTTGGCTATACTTTCCCTGGCCTCTTCTACCATTTTTTTACTAGTTCGACCATCTGTGTGAAGAGAGGATGGATTACCGTAATCCTTCTCCAGATAATTCTTCATGATCTCAAGAACTCTTGAATCAATTGGCATTGATGCTCCATAATCCAGGTAGATTCTCTTCAACTTCTCACCCGCCTTTCTTTATGATAATTTTCATTTCTCAGAACCACATAACGCTGTCATACTCCAGGACCAAATCGTTTAAAGTTGCAGCTCCGACGATTTTTGCATCTTCAATAAGCTCCACCTCATCCCAGCCAAGCATCTGTTTGCTCTGCTCACACACATAGAATGTCACTCCGGCTTTAAGGGTTTGATCCATAACCTCTTTTAACGATGGGAAAGAACCCATTTTTATCTTCTCTGCCTCACCCTTTTTAAGAACCGTCAATCCCATTCCCAGGAAATAGACGGCAGCGTCAATGTCCATGGCCTTTGCTGTTTGTGCCAACATGAAAGGGGAATAAAGTCTCTCCGGGGTGCTAGTCCCGCTTGTTTGAACATAAAGTATCTTTTTTGTGCTCATTTCTTCACCTCCTTTTAATTTGTTTTTCTTATGAGAAATTGCAGAATATTTCCTTCTTTTTTGAAACTGAGAATCTCATGACCTGTATGTTTTGCCCAGCGCTTAATATCCTCTTCTGCTGCAGGATCATCTGCCTCAACCTCAAGGATTTGCCCGGTTTCTAGTTTATCGATCTCCTCTCTGGTTCTTGCAATTGGAATCGGACAATAGAGTCCTATGCAATCCAAGGTAGCGTCGGGTTTTATTGGTTCTTTTTTATTTGATATATCATTCTCAGTCATTTTTATCCTCCTTTTATATCATTATCATGGGTCTTATGATTAGGATTCAATTTAAGATGGAAATATTTGTTCATTGGTCCCAATTTACCTCCACAATTAAAGATTTGAATGCCGCACTATATTGTCTGTATGCGTTTTTTATTTTTATTCTTTGTGTTGTTACCGATAATAGTCACTAACTGCGAAAAATCTTTATAACGTCTTATATATCGGGAATCACAAACGATATAATCCCCACTTAGCTCAACGGGGAAAGCAAGTTTCCCCTGGTAACATTTATATTCGTGGTTTACTTTCATACGCCTTAATCCCCACTTAGCTCTACGAGGCAAGCAAGTTGCCTCTAGCATCCAAAAAACCAAAAACGGTTTTTTGTATATAGACAACTCTTAAATTCGTGGTTTACTTTCATACGCCTTAATCCCCACTTAGCTTAGACTGGCTAGAGCGATGGACTGTAGTTTGTGTTTCGGCGCAGCCGAATGCCGAAGCTTTGGCCGATATCCATAGATCCCCAGTTCAAATCTGGGAGTGGGGACCACTCTATTTTTTATTAAATTAATTCGTGGCCCCCACCCATGGTTCAAGTTATGTTGTAAGATGCTGGAATCTTAAGCTTGAACATGGGAGTGGGGACCTTTTAAAACTAAAAAACGAACCATTAAGCTCGTCGATCCAGGAGTGTAGACCTAAAACTTAAGCTTGAACACGGGAGTGGGGACCTTCTATCACAAAAATATAACAATTAAATATCTTTTAAATTAAAGCGCTTTTTTATCTTCTCCAGAATCGCCCGCTCATCCTCGGTAATCTTTCCATCTGCCAGCGCCTGTTCCATTGCCACTTTGTATACCTCTTTTACATGTCTGTCAGCGCTCTTTTCTATCTTTTTGAGAATATCTTCCTCCAAGGCTAAATGCTCCTTTTCATTTACATTTAGACAATCACGTAAAATGCGCAAAAGATCCCTTTCGTCACTTGTCATTCTTCCGTCCTTCCAGACCTGGGCAAGAGCTTTCTGATATATTTCAAGATCATCTCTTTTTGCGTCCTTTTTCCCTACCTCCCTTGCTTCCTTGACCTTTTCAATGTTGAAAATGCCCTCTGGTGATATGTAAGAGAGAATTTCTGATAGGGAGAAAGAGCCCTTGAGGAGTTCACCAAGATCCTTAATCGGCATCTTTTTAATATCCGTTGTCCCATCCATCACTTTGATAATAATACCCTTGACATAGTTCTTAAGCTCCCTTGCTTTTTTTTCTCCTTTTAATGTTAGAAAGTAGGTTTTCATTCTCTGGGTCTTACCGATTACGTGGGCTGTTCTTTCTTCAATAAAATCATTCTCTATCATAGCTTTCAGTGCCCTGGGAACATGTTTTTTCTTTATCCCAACACCTTTAGATATTCCCTGTTGGGTTAAACTGGGAGGCACCTCAATTTCATCCCTCAATTTTACGAAATCAAGAAGATGGATAAGAATTCGCTCCTCTATTGTAAAATGAAACCTTCCAAGGGCGTTATTCATGGGTGTAAATCTTATTGGATGTATAAGTATTTTATGTGTTTTTCAAAGTAATAGCATATTTGGGTTTTTGGGATGTCCCAAGGATGTCCCAAACACAATATATAAACCCCCCTGTCAATGATAAGGTTAGATGTTAAAGGTGTTGAAATGGGAGAGCAAAATAGGGAGCGATGGCAAGTTCATACATGTATCAATGAGTAAATAGAACAGAAACGGAGGGTGTAAATCCCCATGGAAATCATTATCTGGATAGTCCTATTCGTCATTGGGCTCATAATCTTAATCAAAGGTAGCGATTTTTTTGTAGGCAGCGCGGCATTTGTTGCAAGGCATTTTGGCATTAGTGAGCTGATTATAGGTCTTACCCTGGTATCCATGGGAACTTCATTACCTGAACTTGGTGCCTCTGTTTACGCTTCTTATACAAGTGAAGGAGAGATCGCGGTTGGCAATGTTATTGGAAGTAATATCGCAAATATCGCACTTGTTTTGGGTGCCTGTCTCATGCTTTGTGCAATGGCTGTAAGGAAGGTGAAAAGAGATGCCCTTATCATGCTGGGTGTGACTTTGCTTTTCATATTTTTCATATTGGATGGAGTGCAACAATGGGAAGGCCTTGTGTTAATGATTCTATTTGTTATTTATATCTTTTATTTATACAAACTGACCAAACATGAGAATCACAAGAATAACATTAAGAAAAATACACATCCTGAAAAAAAAGAAAAAGGGCTTGGAAAGGAGATTGCAAAACTCGTTGCAGGCTGTATCGGAGTATTTTTAGGGGCAAAGCTTTTGGTAGACTCAGCCGTTTATTTCTCAACTGAATTCGGTATTTCAGAATCCGTTATTGGGTCCACGCTTATTGCTTTCGGTACATCTGTTCCAGAGTTGGCTGTATCCCTAACTGCAATCATGAAGAAACATGAGGAAATCTCCATAGGCAACATCATTGGTAGTAATATATTCAACATCCTATTGGTTACTGGAGCTGCTGCAATGGTTGGCAGCTTAGCTGTTGATAATCAACTCCTTTTTATAAATGGACCCATCATGCTTTCCGTGGCCTGTCTCCTTGTTCTTTTCCTTTTTATCGGAAAAGGATTAAAGCGATGGCAAGGTGGGGTTTTTGCTGCGATATATATAATGTTCTTGGTTGTGAATTTTTGGTAATATCCATAGAATAATATGACAAGCAGAACTATAATCCTAAAGCCCCAACTGCTTTGCAATAACCAATCTCTGGATTTCGGATGTGCCCTCACCTATCTCTGTCAATTTCACATCCCTGAAAATCCTTTCCACAGGATAGTCCTTGGTATAACCATAACCCCCATGGATTTGAATTGCCTTTGTTGCTGCTCTCATTCCAACTTCCGAGGCGTACATCTTGGCCATGGCAGATACTTTTGTGACCTTCATACCGCGGTCCTTCAACCAACCTGCATAATAGACAAGCATCCGGGCAGCCTCTATTTCCGATGCCATGTCCGCAATCATCCATTGTATGGCCTGGAACTTGGCGATTGGTTTTCCGAACTGCTCCCTTTCCTTGGCATACTTTATGCTCTCATCCAAAGCACCCTGGGCAAGACCCAGGGCCAAAGATCCGATGCTTATCCTTCCACCATCCAGAACCTTCATGGTATCGTAGAACGCCCGGTCCTGCTGCCCAAGGAGGTTCTCTTTCGGAATTCGGCAGTCCTCGAATACCATCTCTGCCGTATCACTGGCACGAAGGCCGAGCTTGTTCTCCTTTGTCCCTGCCGAGAAACCAGGAGAGTCTTTTTCTATGATAAAGGAGGAAATACCCCTTTGTTTCTTGGATTTGTCTGTGGAGGCCAGTATAACCGAGATGTCTCCAACGCTGCCGTGCGTTATTAAGGTCTTCGAGCCGTTTATAACCCATTCATCACCATCTAAAACCGCTGTGGTCTGTGTTGCCCCGGCATCACTTCCTGCATTTGCTTCGGTTAGGCCCCAGGCACCGATCTTCTCACCTTTTGCCAGAGGTGTTAGGAATTTCTGTTTCTGCTCTTCAGTGCCGGCAATATATATATGATTAGAACACAGTGAATTGTGCGCTGCAACCGTTATACCATGAGCACCGCAAACCCGTGAAATCTCCTCAACTGCAATAGCATAACCAATATAACCCACATCTGCCCCGCCATATTCTTTGGGAAATATGAGGCCCAAAAGGTTGAGCTCTCCCATTTTTTTAACGGTTTCCCAGGGAAACTCCTGTGTTTCGTCATGTTCTGCTGCAATGGGTCTTATCTCGGTTTCTGCAAACTCCCTGACCATCTTTCTAATCATTTCCTGCTCTTTAGTCAACTCGAACTTCATTTATTCCCCTCTTTGGGTAAAAGTGGGAAAAGGGTTTGAAATTTATGAATCTTTCTATGATAAATAGTCATGTATAACATATTGACTCATAAATATTATAAATTTATATCAATATAAATAAAAATGTCTATTTTGCAGTTTCTCGAGGTTAAACTCATCTTAATTATTCAATATGAAAAAATGACATGTCACCAATACGTTTTTATATCGTCTTGCTTTTACTGGCATAATCAATAAAGCCGATTAGGTGGGAGACGAAATGAAATTAAAAATTAGAGATGATAATGTAAAGAAACAAGGTATTACTCTTGTGGTTTTGGCCACAATGGTTGTGAGCATGTTTTCAACAATTGGCTTCGTAGGAAATGTCGAAGCGCATATAACAGAAGGCCAGGGACATCCCCTGCAGCTCTATAGTTATTTTTATAACAATGACACTGTTACAATTGATGGCCATATTGCTGGGGATGCATCATTCTGGGCAAGAGCATATGCAAGGAATATGACCTTTATCAGCAACGAGGACCCTTCAGATACCATTCCTGTAAGTATGTTTTTCCTGAATAGCAATTCATATTTATACATTGGAATAGCCTGGGATGCAGGTAATAATGGTGCTAATAACGGTGTTTGGGTTTTCCTTGATGAAGGGGATAATGCAGGTTTAATAAGTGACGGCAATCATCTTGATGCACTGACAAATCCTTCTGGGGAAAGAAATGAAGATGGCCTGTATGTCAATAAAAATGATGGCAGTGTTTTGGACCTGAATTGGGATAACGGTGCAAGCACTTGGCAATCTGACATTGATGTCACCAACAAGGTTATTGACGTATTCAATTTTGGTAATGGTCCATACTTCAATGCAGAAATAAGAATCCCATTGAGCACTGGAAACGACGATCTGGACGACTCTAACCTAGATGTTACTGGTTTTGACGAGATAGGTATTTATGTAATTGTCGAAATAGTTGGTGGAGGAGGATCTTTTGATCCCGGGCATTATTATTGGGATTCAACAAATGTTCAAGCAGGCAACAAGAACTCAGGAGGAGATTACGAACCTCTGGTTGCCGACGGAGCCAATAACCAGTGGGGTGATCTGAGACTGGGTCTTGAAAGGGATGATACAAAACTCTACTCCACTGTTAACATCAATGGAATGCCTACTGTAGATGGAAATATCAACGATGACCTTGCCTGGATCAATGCATACAAGAGGGATATGAAGTTTACAAACTTTCAGGGATCGACCATGGAGGTGAGATTTTATTCGGTACAGGATCAAACTACAAAGGACATCTGGTGCGGCTTTTGGGTTGAGGATAATGATTTCAATGCAAACGATGAATTTTATATCTACCAAGAAAGAGAAACAGCTACAAATCCTGGAACCACCAGAGATTTTCTTATGGATACTGATTACGAGAATATGATGTATGTTGAAGTTGGCGGAACTTGGGATGATTGGGAATATGATACGGGAACCTGGAATGATGATGAAACAGACCAGGTGGGTGATGCCTCTATTCAATTCTTCCCATCTCCAACTCCACATTACGAAATCGAGTTTGAAATCCCATATGATGAAGGCTCTGAGGATTTGAACATGATAGACAACGGCCTCTTTGGATTCTTCATGAAATTTGTTGATACTGATATGCCTGCAGGAGAACAAGAATTCTTCTGGGAGATGACAGCAAATGATGAACTGATGCGACTTAATGAAGCCGATGATGTCCATGTCTCAGTTGGCTGGATAGACCTTCAAATGGGAGGTCCCGCGGTCTCCCCGGTTTTGCCAGATGACGGCGGAATCGTATCCGGAATAGACTTCTTGTTCAAAATCTATGCCGAGGACGAACAGCCTGGTGGCATAAACGATATCGTCTTTGCCGCATTCAAAACAGAGAACATGGACACCTTCAAGAACCTTTTCCAGGAGACAGGAACTGGATTCTGGTCCACATACTGGGATACAACCTCCGAGCCAAACGGCCCTGTAAGGGTTACAATCGTGGCCCAGGATGACGAGGGAATCACGGTTTACCTATACCTTACAATAATGATCTCAAATGCAGGGGCTGCAGGAAATCCGCCCTCTGGTGTGACCATAACGAGTCCTGTTGCTCCAGGACCACTTTCAGGTGTGGAAAATATTGATGCCTCGGCCTTTGATGCAAGCTATGTCGAGTTCTATATCGATGGAGAGTTGTTTGCAGTTGATGATACAGGACCATACCAGGCATCTCTCGATACTACTCTTTACAGTGATGGGGGACATATAATCTCCATCCGCGCTGTGAATATTGCAGGGGAGACCATGGATGCCGAGGTTTACACATTTGAAAATTACGCACCAGCTCCACCGACAATAGCATCGATCATCGATGGCCAGTATCTTGAGGGAGAATTCACGTTCCAGATCTATTCAGACGGCCCGGATATCGATCATGTGGACTTGACCGTAACCAACGAGGATACAATGGTGGATATAATAAATACGGCCATAGGCTACAACAGTGGTAGCGGTTACTACGAGTACACATTGGACACAAGTGCAGTTTCAGACGGGAATTACTCGGTTTCAGCCCTTGCATGGGATGCGGCAGGTAATTCCGCTCCTTCAGCAACTGTCATGTTCCAGGTGGACAACAATGCTCCCACACTGGATGTTACCACTCCATTGGATGGTTCATTTGTAAGCGGAAATGTGGTCTTCACATACAGTGCAATGGATACTTTCCTTGATAGCATCATGTACAAGGTAGATGGAAACAGCTGGAATAGTATCGGAACATGGGATACTACAGTTTATGATGATGGAGAACATACTGTGATGATCAAGGCCAGTGATGATTCGGGACATGAAACAACCCAAACCCTATCCCTAATCGTGGACAACACGAATCCCACTGTGAACATAATCAATCCACAATTAGACCAATATATACAAGGTGTATATATATTTAGGATATTTGCCCAGGACGGGGTGGATGTGGAGGAGGTCATGATATCGATTTCTAATTCCACCACAACCCTGATTGCTGATATATCAATAGGGTACAATTCAGCAACAGGTTATTACGAATATTCAATGGATACAACCGTTTTTGAAGATGGTGACTACTCGATCCAAGCTACATCCTATGATGCATCGGGACTGGATTCGGGGTCAATGTCCGTGGATTTCCAAATAGACAATACACCACCCCACCTTACCATAATATCCCCACATAACAATGCATTTATCAGCAGTTTTTTTGATATCAATGTTACGGCAGCGGATGTTTTCTTAAGGGACACGACTTACAATGTGGATGGAAGTGGATGGGTGGATGTGAGCGTTTCCCTGGATACAACTACAATCGAGGATGGAATCCATACCCTTCAGATAAGGGCAAGGGATTATGCAGGACACGAAACCATTGAACAGCTTAGCGTTAGGGTTGATAACAATTCACCCACCATTGGAGTCGCATCCCCTGCATCAGACCAGTTTATTGAAGGAGTCTTCATATTCAAAATAATTACCAACGATGCTGTGGGAATTGAGGAAGTGAGAATAACTGTGACAAATACTGATTCCTCAGAAGATGTGGTGGACGATTCTACCTGCGTATACAATAGTGAAAGCGGATATTATGAATACACCTTCGATACAAACATATTGGCGGATGGTAACTATTCCATATCAGGTACTTCATATGACCTCTCAGGCAAGAGCTCAAGCACCTTGGAAATAAACTTCCAAATCGACAATAACCTGCCACAGCTTGTCATAACATATCCTCTAAATGGTGAACTCGTCACAGGTAATGTACAAGTTTCTGCCCACGCAAATGACGTTTTCTTATGGAGTCTCGAATACAGAGTAGATGGTTCTGCTTGGGTGGATTTGAACACCGCATGGGATACTACCCAACTCGTTGATGGAAACCACATATTAGAAATCAGGGCAACCGACGAGGCAGGTCATTCCTACACTCAGGTCATGGAAATAAGAACAGACAACAATGCACCATTAATCTACATCGTCTCGGCACCCCTGGACAACTCGCGTGTAGGGTCAAGTTTCTTTGTGCAGGTGTATGCAGAGGATTTGATGGGGATTGCGCAAGTTACTTATAGATTCGATGTAGGAGAAGATATCAGAATATACGAAAACCCGGAAACAGGATTCTATGAGGTGGAAGTTGTCACAGACGAGACTGGTCTTGATATCGATGACGGTGCACATGATTTCACGATTTCTGCTATGGACAGATCTGGATTAAGCACAGAGGTTGCAAGAAATTACACAGTGGACAACACAGGTCCTGATATAATCATAACAAAACCCGGTGTCTCCAAGAAAGTAAATGGTGATGTGGAATTCTTGGTTTCGGTTGTAGATGGTGCGGGCGTTAATGTGGTTTATATCCGCATCGATAAAGGATCCTGGATGGAAATGAAAGAAATAGGGGAATTCACTTATTCATACACCTGGAACTCGAGAAAAGTATACAACGGTAAGTACGATGTGGATGTCAAGGCCGGGGATGCTCTGGGAAACGAAATGGAAGAATCTATAACCGTAGAGGTGGATAATTTCCCAATGTTTGGATTTTTGATTTTCATTGTCGTTCTTGTGATTCTGCTGGTGCTTATGATGTTGAGTTGGGGTAAAAAACCCAAAAAAGCATCTACTGATGACGAAAAGTTCACAGAGCTTGCCAAGACAACAAACGAAGAAACTGGTGATGAATCAAAGGAAGAATCGGAAGCTGAGGTCGTATTCGAATGCCCGGATTGCGGTGCTTCAATAACATCCTCAGCCACTGTTTGTCCTGATTGCGGAACAGAACTTGAAGGTGCAACTAGTAAGGAAACCGAAGGGCAAGTAGATATCCTTGACGGTCTTGATAAAACGGAGGAACCATAGGGGGTAATAAAATGCATGAGATAATCGAAATGACAACTCTTAACGCATTCTTGTTCGCGCTGGTACTGATCTTTGGAATATGCGCACTCTTAAGCGGTTTGGTATTGGCTATATTTGGTGCTGAAAAAAGCAGGGCAATGGGCTTTTTACAGTTGATATTTGGATGGATAGCCCTGTTCGTCCTCTACTTGTTCCTGTGGAACCCTGATTTTCTGGTGACCATGATAGCTGTTATTATAGGTGGAGTTATCGGGGCTGTTGTCGCATTCGGATTGATTCTGGTTCTCTTGATGAAATCATGATGACGGGAAGTGGGTTATTCCCACCAAAACCCAGGGTATTTCGCCCTTCCTCATCAATTTAAAATTCGATCGGGTTGATGTTAATAAATGATACTCTTATCGTATAATTTATAAACCCAAAATACATTGTGAATAGTAATGTCTTCCCTAATAGACAAGTGCGAGAGGATCATGAGTTTTGCTCCCCCCAAGGAAGTGGATAGTTACGCAGAGAAGCAGTTGATAAAAGAACTTAAAAAATACGAAAACTCGACCAAGGAGAAATTGGCAGATATATCTTTTAAAATAGACGGGAAGAATTATTCATCTCTTTTGGATGCAATCTACTTTATCGAAGAATGGGAGGAAATGGAGATTGACTTCTACCACCCAAATGTCGAGAAGATATGGGAGTATGACACCCCTACAAAGCTAATCAAGATAACTCGATCGGGAAGGGGAGCGTTAATGCTCTTTCAAATCGATCCATTTGCATTAAAACAATGGAATCCGGATCAGGAACCCATTGTTGAGCCTGCGATGTTCCGATGTTACCCATCCCAGTTCTATTCACCAGAATCCATCAAAACCCAATCCAACAAATATGACGAGCGCCCGTTGGTTCCCCCAAGACCGTTATGCACCCCCATTGAATTCTGGGAGGATGTCAGATTTAAAGGGATCGTGCCCTTTCAAATGAACCTTTGTGCCTATTCCAAAAAAAGGAGATATCTATACCTGCTAGATCTCGTCAACAATTCACTGCTCATGGATTTTCGGAACGGAAAAATACCAATTAAGAATAGAACATACAGGGATCCAATGGATTACTATCGTCTTGACCATTTTCTATCAACGCAAGAATTACCCCACCTTACTAAAAATGTGCTTACCACTCTCTTCGAGGTTGAGGACGCCAATGCCGCAGATATCGAAATCGGCCTTGGGATAACCGAGAAGATGGCCCAGGACAATGTCAAAGCACTGGCAAGAAGGGATATCATAAAGGCGAAAGGAAAAAAATCTCCAAAAGCACGATATGTCATTAATCTTGAGACACTAAGGGTATTAATGGATGGGAAATAACGGATTGTCCCTTATTTTTTGATATATAACATTAAAATCATAATAATGATATTTTACTTTCAATGCTCAAAGAATCTGCAATGGAAAAATGGTTCAAATTCGAGATTGCGAGGATCAACAGTGGTATAGTAACAAAAAAGAAGAGTTTAAGCGAGCTGATAGAAAAGAAAAATCCATCTTGCCAGGCAAAAGATGAAAGTATTTATTATTTCAACAAGGAAGCACTTTGTCGCCTAAAAAATGAACAACCCACATTTGAAAAATGTGGGTATCATCACTCGAAAACCGCACC
>CBDVCK010000070.1:0-13586 GCA_965372465.1 uncultured Thermoplasmata archaeon
CCAATGCCTTCGCAAATCATAAATGCTGTTGAGAAAGAAGAAGAGCCAGAGACACCAGAAGAACCAATTGAACCGGAGGTTCCCGAGGAACCTGAGGTGCCTGAAGAACCTGAGGAACCGGAAGTTCCCGAAGAGCCAGAAGAACCAATTGAACCGGAAGTGCCTGAGGAACCAGATCCAGCTGTAAAAGAAAACCTGAACCTGGAAATCATAAAGATTCTGGGTGACGATGAGGTTCTCACTCACAGTTACTATGAATGGGAAATAGACATTGTAATTTCGAATCTCGGTGAAAAAGAATATCATGAAATTGAGATCACAGCCACATTGCCTGCCGAGATAGAATGTATAGGTTACATATTCCCACATGGAATTCTAGAGATAAAAGAGCATGGGGAAGGCAAGAGCGGGGCAAAGGCTCTAAGCTGGAAAGTGGAAATCATAAAAGCTGATGAGAAAATCACTTTATCCTTGCTTTTGTGCACCACAAAAAATCCTGCAGACCATCAGGAATTCACATCGGCAGGTGAATACAATATTATCAAGGATGCGCAATTGACATGTGATGGTGTTATTATTGGCCCAATTGATCCTCTGGTTGTGAATGCAATCGAGAAAGAAGAGCCAGAAGAACCAGAGGAACCTGAACCCCCAGTAGAGGGTATTGTCACACCAAAAATGGATGTTTTGTTCCTGCTGGACAGCACTGGTAGTATGGGCGATGAGATCAATGTAGTAAAAAAAGAGATTGAGAAAATCATACGCGAGGTTGAAAACGGCACTCCCAAACCCCAAGTGAGATATGCTATAGTCACCTATAGGGACAGGGGCGATGTGTACATCACGAAAACATTTGACTTCACAGAGGATTTAAACGATCTCAAGAGATTTCTCCGAGATATCTATGCAGGTGGAGGTGGTGACGGTCCCGAGTCAGTGAACGAAGGTCTTCATGTGGCAATTAACGACTGCAGCTGGGGGAATAACGATAGTATAAAGATGATATTTTTGATAGGTGATGCCCCGCCCCATATGGATTACCCGGACGATTATGATTACAGAGAGGAAATAGTGATTGCAAAAGAAAAGAAAATTAAGATACATACAATAGGCTGCAGCGGAATAACCTACTATACAAATGGAGTCGCGATATTCAAGGAAATCGCAGAAAAAACCAATGGAACTTATCAGGAATTGATCTACTCATCAGGTGGCAGCGGCTCATCAGGAGGGTCTTATCGGACAAAATATTACTATCCTACAGAGGGAAATTATACCTACAAAGCCATACCTTATCCAAAGTACGAGTTATCCAAAATATGTCTCGCTGAATGGGATACTGCAGGAGATCGTATAACTTTTGAATATAAATGGTCCAACTTAACAATCTCTACAAAAGACTCCTACTCATTCTCAACCATGCCTGATGCTTGTTCAACATCGGTTAAATCCAGTGCCAGCTCCTCCTCGTCTGGTATCTACAGAAAAGACAGCAGTGGTAACAGCAACTTCCTGGATGTCCAGCTCACATATGTTATCCAGCAGGAAGCAATTTCAAACGGTGTTTCCTACGATAATGCAGTGAGCCTGCCTACGCCCTAATGAGTTTCGGCACCTCAAAAACCCCTCCCTAATCTTGGCTCAGAGGATAAAATGCGGCTCCCCCTTCCTTTGAGCCTTTTTATTTTACAGTTCGTCTATCATGGCACCTGTGAGCTTGCAGTAATCCTCAACCGACAGATCATAGTCATACAGATAGTGCTTCTTTAAATCCTTTGAGACCCAGGGTGGAATGTGAAGCAGGCTCCTTTGTAATCGCCGCCAGGTCTCGGTCTTGGCAAGGTACTCGGATCGCTCTATTGGGTAGATGGTGGACCTAGTGACACCTTTGATATTGTTTAGGGTTTTGTCAACAAAACCTTTTACAGAATCTATTCCCTGCCCAAGCATTGACATTACAATATCGAAATCTCCCAGGGAATACGCAACATAGGTAGGAAAAACTTTGGTCTCATACTTATGGGCAAGAAGGTCATTGTACACCTCATGGTAGTACCTGGGCTCCACCTTGATATGAATCGAGAACCTGCAGAGATTCTCTGGCCTATCCTTTGGAATGGGAAGGAAAACAGGTTTCATGAGGGTTAGTGTCTGAGTATCCACAATCTCCTTGCAGCCTCCGATCTGCTCTACAAGAAACTTTACAATATAATCGATCTTCTCAACATCAAATATGATTCCAATGTAGTTCTTTACTTGAAGCTGGGAAATGTACAGTGGTTTTACTTTTTTGGTCTCCTTTCCCTTCAAATTCTTTATCAGATAGTTCCATACATTGGCTATATCGCCCTCGACAATCAAACGCACAATCAACATCATTTTATCATCTCTTCATTTATACCCTATCCCTGAGCAGTCTGTCAACAACAGTGGGGTCTGCTAATGTTGTGGTATCTCCGCAGTCATCCTTTCCAGCAGCCACGACCTTCAAAATCCTTCTCATGATCTTCCCGCTCCTTGTCTTTGGAAGCGCATCTGCGAACTGGATCTTATCGGGTTTTGCAATGGGTCCGATTTCTTTTGACACATGGGCCCTTAATACATTTTTCAGGGAATCCTGTTCTTGTATGTCCTCTTTCAAAATCACGAAGGCATACAGTCCCTGGCCCTTGATTTCATGGGGCATGGGAACAACAGCAGCCTCTGCCACGACCTCATGGCTTACCAGAGCGCTTTCCACTTCCATTGTCCCTATTCTATGACCTGACACATTGATTACATCATCGATTCTTCCCATGAGCCAGAAATCACCGTCCTCGTCAACTCTTGCACCGTCAGCTGTGAAATAGAACCCTGGATATTTATTGAAATAAACCTCCTTGAATCTTTCAGGATCTTTATAGAGCGCTCTAAGCATGCCTGGCCAGGGTTTTTTTATTACAAGGTAGCCTCCCTCGTTTACTTTAACCTCGCTTCCGTCACCTCTCAGAATGGCAGGGACCACCCCGGGCAAGGGTCTTAATGCTGAGCCCGGTTTAATGTTCATGGCCCCAGGCAAAGGAGACATTAGAATACCACCTGTTTCGGTCTGCCACCAGGTATCTACAATGGGGCATCTTTCTTTACCTATGACCTTGTAGTACCACATCCAGGCTTCAGGATTTATGGGCTCTCCTACGCTTCCTAAAAGCCGCAGGCTTCGAAGATCGTGTCTTGCAGGCCACTCATCCCCATCCTTCATCATGGCACGAATGGCAGTTGGCGCCGTATAGAACACACTGACCCCGTATTTTTCCACTATATCCCAGAATCTATCGGGAGATGGGTAGTTGGGAACACCCTCGAACATCACACTTGCTGCTCCGTTCGAGAGAGGACCGTATACTATGTAGCTGTGTCCGGTGACCCATCCTATATCTGCAGTGCACCAGTAGGTATCTTCCTCTTTTAAATCGAAAACCCACTTGGATGTCATATGCACATACAATAGATATCCAGCCGTTGTATGCAAAACACCCTTGGGCTTTCCCGTGGTTCCGCTGGTATAAAGTATGAATAATGGGTCCTCGGCTTCCATGTGAGCGGGAGGGCATTCGTGGGACTCCCCCTCCATGACATCACGCCACCAGTGATCCCGCTGTCCTTTCATGCGTATCTCCAGATTCGTTCTGTTGACAACGATTACATGCTTAACAGAAGGGCACGACTCCACCGCCCTGTCAACATTTGATTTTAAAGGGATACGCTTTCCCCTTCTGAAGCTTCCGTCGCTTGTGACAACCAGCTTGGATTCGCTGTCCTTTATTCTGTCCTTAAGAGCATCAGAAGAAAAACCACCGAATACGATATTGTGAACAGCCCCGATTCTAGTGCATGCAAGCATTGCAATTGCAAGTTCGGGAATCATGGGCATGTAAAGACACACACGATCCCCTTTCACAATTTCATGCCTTTTCAAAACATTGGCGAACTTGCACACCTCTCTGTGAAGCTGATGATATGTAAAGATCCTTCTTTCACCGGGTTCTCCTTCCCAGATGATTGCGGCCTTGTTCTTTCTCCAGGTCTTTAGATGGCGGTCCAGGCAGTTGTAGGATACGTTTGTCTCCCCTCCCTGGAACCATTTGGCAAAGGGGGGGTCCCATGAAAGAACCGAATCCCATTTGCGGTACCAATGCAGTTCCTCTGCCATCTCGGCCCAGAATCCTTCAGGATCTTCCACTGAGCGCCTGTACAGTTCTTCGTACTCCTCCATACTTTTTATATTTGCCTTCTCGCGAAAATCCTCGCTTGGTGGGAATTTCCTTCCCTCGGCCATCATGGATTCGATTGTCAATTCGGCATCCTGGGGGATTTCTTCGGTCATTGTGATTCTCCGATAGTGAAATACTTACAATTTGTTATGCATTCTGGGAATAGCGCTGACGTATATATTACTAACTATGTTACCCAGGAGTCGGACACTGGATATATCATTTGATCTTCGATATCCCAGATCTTGTTCAAAGTTTCATTATAAACGACAGAACATAGTAAGGCGGTCTGTTCTCGTGGGCCTGTCCCCCTCCAGTGTTATCGGTGCTCCCGGAAATCGTATGGGAATGGGCTCCAGCCGAAGCAGTTACTTTCGGTTGATTTATCATACCGTTGGTACTAAAGGAACCCTCATCAAGATCTGGACCGCCTTGGTCTGGGTCCCAATATCTATCTTCATATGAATGTACATGATTCCCACTCATAGATGTTGAGCTTGAATAGGAATGCCAGTGTGAAGGCATCTCACTTGTATTTAAGGTATGATTTTTTTCTCCTCCAATATTTCCAATTGCATTGTAATCAGGATCATTTGAATCATACCCTGCAATGAACATACCCCTAAGATCCGGAGTTCCGTTTGTACCATCGCATAATGCCCAACCATTAGGTATCGAAGTTCCATTCCACATGACGATGGTTCCACTTGGAACAAGGCCCAAACCAGTTTCTATCTCAGTTTCGTCTATAGCATCCTGGGGAAGCCTGGCCTCATCCAGGGCTCCTGAGGTAATATCAGATGCATCATGTGAATGGATAGCCATTGAGAAGCCCAGGGAATCGAGACCGTCCAGTGTATCTGCGTTGATTCCCAAAGGCAGTCGTCCAATGGCAATCGTCCCTGTGGTTATCCTGCTTGCATTCAAATTTGATATACCGCTGCCATCGCCGTTTATAACGCTGGTTGCATAAAGATTTGGTAAATACAAATCTCCTGTCAAAGTTCCCCCGCTAAGACTTAAGAAATTCGCATCCACTTCGGCTTGTTGATAATATCTGGTATCATGAGTATGTACTGCTAATGAAAAATCCGTAGAATCAAGACCATCAAAAGTATCAGCGTCACCTGGGGAATGGGCATGGCTTAGTTGTGAATATCTATTGTCTGACTCAGTTTTCATGTAATATATCGTACCATGATCATGTGTGGCCAGGGCAAATGATGTGGAATCTATTCCATCCAAAGTTGCGGCATCCCCGGGAGGATGAGCATGAGAAAGTTGTGCATATCTATTGTCCGAGTCCAGTTTGGTATAATATATTGAATTATGATCATGTGTCACCAGGGCAAATGATGTGGAATCCACACCATCCAGGGTACCTGCATCGATATTGGCTGGAAGTCTCGCAGTGTCAATAGTTCCCATTGACAATCTGCTGGCATTCAAATTTCTAAGACCACTGCCATCTCCGGAAATCATATTGCTAGCATAGAGATTCGGGGCGTTTAAATCCCCGGTCATTGTATCTCCTGATTTCACCACGTACTCATTGTGTGTATGGGTATGAGATTCATCCTCATCTGTCACTTCACCAGTACCCATAGCCAGGATTACTGCTATTATTACCAATACTCCTATTCCACAAGCCATTAAAATCGTTTGTATTGCATCTTTTTTCATGTAAGCCCTCCTTTACACGAATTCATCATTGAGGTACAAACATATAAATTCTTGCCTTAAAATCGATTTCACAAGAACCTTTCGCTAAATGATTGGTAATAAAAAAAATAAATACAATTCAAGGCTCAGCCACATCCTCCTCGATTATAAGGGCTCCCATGTAATCGCAGTCTTTACAGTGGTACTTGTAACCTGTGATGAGCGCGTTCTCGTAATAGATGTTCGTTCCCCCGCACTGGGGGCATCGCAGTACCTTTCTTTGAACATTATCCTTTGGCTTCTCCATTCTTCTCACCTTCTTCTTCTTTATCTTTCTCAGATTTGTCAACCGATATCAGGTTCAATTTCAGGAGGATTTCCAAAAACCCCCACACCCTTTTTATCACAGGCTCGATATCCTCCCGAAACTCCTGATAAAGCACCTTGCATATGTCATCAACATTGTAATTTCCATCACACATCATCCATATCATGGTACCCTTATCATCCAGCGGGCGTCTGATATTATCCGGGCCTCCGATACGGCGGTGCAGGAATCTTTCAAAACGTGTAAAGTTTTTGGGGTATATAAGAACAACCTTGCCATCCTCCTCCTCCCATTCCACATCTTCATTTCTTTTGGGAATACATGTTAAAAGCATCTTCATCTTGGGATCAATGGCATCGAGGTCCATACTTATCACTCCAGATATATCACTGCCCAGATTATGAAAGCCAAAGTAGCAATAATTGCAACCAGGGAAAATGTCTGGGTCAATTTTCTATTCCTGAGAACGTACTTCGCATACCACCCCAGGATTGTGCCAAATATTATTGCAATGAACAAAGTGACAAAGCCGAAAAGTAGATGCTCCATTCATCAAGTAATTGCAATCATTGCTATTACAATTTATGCAAGGCCATTGGCCTTATCGAATAAAATTTAAGTACAGGTATTGGATATCTATACAATATTCCAAGGGCTATCAAGGGGAACTTCAATGCCAATGAAATCTGTTTATCGTCAGCCACTCACTCCGGAAGGAATAAAAAAGATGGAAGAAGGCACCCTGGACTATTTTGACGATGAGATGTGGAGCAACCTCAACACCGGTGCCCTGGAGCAGTACCTGAACGAAAAGACGAGGCAAGAGGGTTTTGTAAGATCGAAGTGGAAGTGGAGGAGGGTTTTATTCGGTGTATTTATCGGAGTTATTTTTGCATTGATAAACCAGTACGTTGGCCTGAAAGTAGGAATCATTGTTGCAGGCAACTGGTATATAGTCAATCTCATTGGTATGTACCTGAAGTGGCATCCAACAGAATGCAATATCGCATCAGGAGCAAGCACCGGAGCCTCATCAACATGCACAGGATTCGTGTTCACGTTTCCCGCAATTTATCTTCTCATGAGCCATCCCCGTTACGAGTTAAGCGGAGGAAGACATCTTGTTACCGAAGCCATGATCCCTCCCATCTCCATTGCCATGATATGTGCCATTCTGGGAGGACTTCTTGGAGTGCTGTACTTCACGATATTCAGACGAATCTGGCTTATTGAGGACCCGTTACCATGCCCTGGTTTTCAGGCCAGTGTCAAGCTTATGGATATTGCTAACGATCGCTCAAGCGGTTCAGAGGTTGAGGCCATGAAATCCATAAAAACCGTCTCAATATGGACATTGGGCACCATGGCCTTCACATTTCTTAGGGATTTTCCGGTCAGCGGTACCAGACCCACTCTGGACACCATCTTTGGTGGTGATTATTACAGCGAGGGTATGATAATGCACCCGTATGCGACCTATACATTTTTCGGATGGGCCATCATTCCAATCGAGATAGCTATCGGATGGTTCATGAGGCTGCGCACCGCATTTCTTGTGGCTTCAGGCTCGATCTTCACCTGGTTTATCATTGTTCCCCTGGCTGTGGGTTACAATGTACCTATCTGGGAACCAAGATTTGATGCATATTATGCAGTTCAAAGCTACCCTCAACCTGCCTTCATGGCTGCAGAACGGGTAGCCAAGATCATTGGCATCGGTGCCATTTTAGGCGGTGGAATCACAGCCTTATTAAAAATGGCCAAGGTGTTCAAAACAGCAATGAAGGATATAATGGCCGTGGGCAAGGGAGGGGAGGAGAGAACAGATTATGTCAAGGGCAAAGGATGGTTCGAGTGGCCCATGACCCAGATATGGCCAATGGGATTGGTTGTTATCTTAGGTATTGTGGTAATGTTCACAGTTATAGGCGGGTTTCCCGTAGGTCAGTCCATTATTCTTGGCATCCTTTTAATTATGGTCACATTTATCCTGGGTGCAATCGGTGTCAAGGTCATGGGAGAGGTTGGCACAACCCCTGTTTCAGGGACATCCTTTATCGTTCTTATCATGTTGATTACCATCTTCAAATTGATGGGAACAGACACTTCCACATTGATTATCATGTCCTTGATAGGAACCACGGTATTCGGAACTGCCCTGTCTCTGTCAGCGGACATCATTTACGATTTCAAAATTGGTGTTTATACGGGAACAAGACCCTATCACCTTTCAAAGGCAGAACTAACGGCAATTCCCTTAGGGGCTATTGTGGCTGCATTTGGTGCAATTATACTGTCCAAGGGTCTTGCCACTATTAACCCTGCCACAGGGGTGCCCTATCTCAATCTTGAAGCACCCCAGGCCCATGTTTTTGCCTATTTCACACAGATTATGGTGACAAATGCACCATGGGATTGGATAATAATAGGGATAATAATCGGTGTTTTTGTAGAGTTTATGACAGGTATGGGTACCGCTTTTGGCCTCGGGATGTACCTTCCGTTCTATATCACAATAAACCTCATCTTGGGCGGTGGCCTTAGAGACTGGTGGCAGAAAAAGAGGCTGGATCCACAGGCGAAAAAGGAAGGGTGGACTGAGAAGCAGAAAACTATAAAATTGCTGCAGACATATATGATGGCCACGGGTCTCATTGTGGGGGAGGCTATCATGGGAACCATAATCGCTCTCTATTTTGTACTGCCGCTTATCACTGGTGGTTGAATCCCAAATCTTTAAAAATCCCCCTTATCAAACATGAAAGCTTTAAGTATTTTTAAATAGTTCATGCTGCAATTTACATTCTGACTGAGGGAACTTTTGTGGTTATCAAGAAATCCGCTTACAGGGAACCGGTTACCGCATCCGGCCTACAGAAGATAGAAACCGGAACCCTTGATTACATGGACATGGAGGTTTGGAGTAACCTCAACACAGGTGTAATGGAGGAGTACTTCGAGGAGAAGAACAGAAGCGAAAGCTTCTCACGCTCCAGATTCAACTGGTCCAAGGTTGCCGTGGGCATATTAATGGGTACGATTTTTGCCGTGATTACAGCCTATGTGGGTCTGAAGGTCGGTATCGCGATTTCTGGTGGATGGTACATCATGTACCTCATTGGAGCCGCATTGAAATGGCATCCCTGCGACATCAACATAGCAGGCGGGGCCTCAACTGGTGCCACTTATATCGGGACTGGATTCATTTTTACATTCCCCGCAATCTATCTTTTGACTACCGAGGATTATGTATTGGCTGACGGCACAAATATCATATCCGAGGTTCCCGGAAGTGTGCTCATAGTTGCATTGCTTGCCACAATATTCACAGGAATTCTGGGCACACTTTATTTTATCATATTACGCAGAATCTGGTTGGTGGAGGATCCATTACATATTCCCGGATGGGAGCCCAATCTGCAATTGATCGATATCTCCAATGACATAGTCAAGGGTAAGGCTGTGAATGCAAAACGCTCTTTGAAGCTCTTTGCCCAATGGACTGGATTGACAATGCTGTTTTCTGCATTCAAGGATTTTCCAGTAGGTAAGATGGACACATCCTATGCTTATTATAATGCATATGCCAGTGAAACACTTCCAAATCCAGAAGCCTCTGCAATGGACATAGCATTCAAAGGTGGAGCATGGTATGATAAAGGGACTATTATCCAACCCTATGAATCCGCTACATACACGCATTTCGGTTTTGGATTGATCCCGATTCAGATCGGGCTCGGCTGGTTCATGAAGCTCAAGGTATCTATTTTGGTAAACCTGGGCACCTTCATAACATGGTTCATCATAGTACCTCTGGCTGTGGTGCAGGGAGTTCCCATGTTCGATGCAAGCGAAAACGTCTATCATGAACCCATGTTCTATTCGGGCCTTGGAAGTTACGGTTACTCTCCTGCCTACGCCGCCTTTGCCAAGGTTGCCCGACCGATTGCAGTGGGGACGATTCTGGGTGCGGGAATCACCGGACTTCTTAAGATGATACCCACCTTCAAATCCGCGATGTCAGATATATTCACCGCAGGAAAAGGAGGAGAGAGAAGGGACTACATAGAAGGAAAAGGCTGGTACGAATGGCCTGTAACCCATATCTTGCCCATGACGATTCTCACCTTTGTTGTCGTGTTCTTTTTATTCTGGCTCGGATTCGAGGGCTCAAATCCTCTTGTTTCATTTATTTTTGCCTTAATCCTTGTCAGCACCACATTTGCCCTTGGGGCTATTGCAGTCAAGGTCATGGGTGAGACAGGAACCCAGCCAGTTTCAGGTACATCCTTTATAGTGCTCATCATGCTGATTCTCATCTTCATGGGCCTGGGCCTTTCCAAGGAGACGACAGCTATAATCGTTCTTATTGGAACCACTGTGTTCGGAGGTGCTATTTCAATGGAAGGGGATATAATCTGGGACTTCAAGTCAGGTCTTTATATTGGAAACAGACCCTATCATCTCATGAAAGGCGAGCTCACAGGCATTATTCCAGGTGCGATTGCTTCTGTTCTTGCTGCTGTGATGTTCAGCCAGCTTCTGGCCTCGGGTGAGATGCCCCTTGTGGCCCCCCAGGCAAATGCCTTTGCAACAATAGTGCAGACATTCCTTGGAGGCTCCAATATGGAAATGCTGATCTCGTTTCTGCTAATCGGTTTGATTCTGGGAGTCTTGCTTGAACTTACAACAGGTATGGGAACAGCAATCGGTCTCGGGATGTACTTCCCCTTGTGGCTCATGCTGCCCATGATATTCGGTGGTGTGATTCGGGAATTGTGGGAAAAGAAATATCTCGAGCCCAAGGTCAAGAAAGAGAAGTGGACTGAAAAACAGAAAACAATGAAGGTTCTGGACACCTACATGATAGCAACGGGTTTGATCGTGGGAGAGGCAATAATGGGCACGATTGTGGCAATATATTTCATATTCAGTTAAAAAAAATCACTTCTCTTTTATCCCGATTCTTTCCCAGGCCTTTTTTGCCTTTCGAAACTCCGGCATGATGGCGCCGTGCATCAATCTCTGGCCCATGGTGAACTTCCAGGGCTCTCTGGGAAGCTTCTCTACTAAAAGTTTCAGCATCGTTCGTATGTCTACAATGTTCTCATCGGTTACAAATTCGATCTCCATTATGGGCATGACACTTGAATGAGTTGGCTGCGTATCGTACATATCCACGATAAATTTCGAGGGTTTTTCCACAATGAACCTGAAGGAATAGGCAAAACGAAACATTGGCATGATTACATAGAATTTGTCATAGAACTTCTCTACCTTGTCCCTTTTGAACTTATATTCCAGTTCATCAAGAATTTCCCGCATGAGCTTTGCAAGGCTTTCGGAGCCGAAGGAGACCGGGGATATCCACTTGTACTCGAATTTTGGCATGGCACTGCTCCAAATGGGCTTTTTGGGTATTAAGGTTGCGATTGGGCGTGGATATGGGCCTTGTCCAGGGAAAGGTATATATTCTCTTTGGAACATTTGCTTAATAAGGGAAGGTAATGAAACGAAGGGTTGTAGAGATGTGGGTGAGCATCGTCCTTGTTATGAAGGTACTGGTAGTTATGGAATTTCAAAAAAGATCTTATTTGACTAATGAAGTGAAAATATGAAAAGAACAATCACTGTGATATTGGTATGTTTGCTTTTAATAGTTCCAATCCTTGAGATTTCACAGGAGGCTTCGGCCCATTCCGAGAAAACAATCACTATAACATTCATCAATAATGACCAATTCATAATCGATGATGGGAACGGTCCTGTAATTTACACTGATGTAATCCTGGAACCTGATGTATCCGATCCGGAACCAGATATCATTCTTATTACCCATGATCATGGCGATCATTTTGATCCCATTGTGGTGGAAAATATGGCCAATTCCTATGGGGCAACAGTTGTCGGGCCGAACCCTGTGATAGATGCATTAGAGGGATCGGTTCCTTCAGGACAACTTGTTCGTATGGATCCTCTTCTATATGAGAGAATGAATCAAACAATCCAAGGCATAGAGATTTTCGCTTACCATGGTTCGGTCGATAATAACAGCTATAGATTCACTATAGGTGGAGGGGTAGTTTCGATATACCACAGCGGGGATAATATGCAAGGTGATTTCGAGCAATATATCTCAAACGGTTATTCCGAGTTATACAACCTTGATATCGCCATGTTAGCTAATTGGTTCAACCTTGACAGTTTCAATTCATCGTACCATCCAAATGTGATGATTGAAATGCATTTGAATGATCATTGTGATGTGTACGAAAATTATCCAGGGTATATCACCTTAAACTCTGAGGATTCCTGGCAGTATCAATACATCCCCACCATAGATGTAAGAGACGGGACCACACCGACAATCGATGGCATAATCTCCCCGGGAGAATGGGATGATGCCAATGCAATCAGGTTTTACAATGCCCAAGGGGAGATTGACGTATACTTCAAACATGATGAGAATACATTGTATTTTATGAGCCATATTGTCGATTCCACCTATTATTGGGGAGACGATATAGTAATTGGAATCGACACAGGGCATGACGGAGGGTCAAACCCACAGCCTGATGACTATCAATTCTATATCATGAGGGATGTAAGCAACTCAGAGATCAATCGCGGGAGCGGCTCGGGATGGGAGTCGGTGCCAGTAGACGAGTGGGCGGGAGAGGTGTGGAACGAAACATCATCTGATGCCACGACCTGGACGGCTGAGCTTTCCATTTCGTATTCCTTTCTTGGGATCACAAGTGGCCAACAGATCACAGGGATAGAATTTCGGAGTTATGATGATGACCCACAGGGTTGGTTCAATTGGCCGGAAGGCAGTGACGAATCCTGGCCGGATTCATGGGCAGATATGTCTTCATCAGACGATTGGAGCATAGAATATGTGGCAAAGACCTTGTATGTAGGGGGATCAGGTCCTGGGAATTACACACATATACAATGGGCAATCGAGAATGCCAGCGATGGGGATACGGTCTTTGTATATGATGACAATGCACCGTATTATGAGAATGTGGTGGTGAACAAAACAATAAACCTGATCGGAGAAGATCGGAATTCTACTATAGTTAATGCAGGTATGAGTGGCAATGTTATTTTTGTTAATGCGAATTTTGTAAATATAAGTGGATTCACTATCACTAATAGCGGAGGTTATTCCGAAGATGCGGGTATTAAGTTAAATAATACTTTGAATTGTGTTATAATGAATAATAATATTTCAGACAACGAAATAGGTATTTCACTTTACAATTCAAGTAAAAATATTATATTAAACAATAATTGTAGTTCGAACGATGTTCATGGTGTTTTTCTTTGGGCTTCCA
>CBDVCK010000071.1:0-13393 GCA_965372465.1 uncultured Thermoplasmata archaeon
AACGAACCTCTGTAAAAAATTCATTTAAAGATATGATTACAGCATTACCTAAAAATAAAATGGGGAAACAATTATTTCGTCCCTTAATTTATAATGATAATATCGACCCGATGAGAAAAATGATTCCATCTATTCATCGCGGGGGAAATACATTTATTCTACACCCCTCAAGTTTAAGGGATTTTCCAAATATAGTTCCTAATATAGGTGGAAAGGATACAAGAAGAAGCGATATGATTTGGTGTTTATTGAATCGATTTATTACAGGGAGAAAGATAATCGAGGTACCAATTCCTGTTAGACAGGATCGTAGTGGTATAAAAGAAGGTAAATTAGATTTTGACAAACTAATAGAAGATATCCAAGGGTATGCGTTATATTCTTCCCTTCAGGATGTATTCCTTGAAAACGCAAAAGAGCGTCAGTTAATTGGAAAGAAGACGTATGGAAAGGAACTTATTACATTCAATATAAAAGATATTGATTTTGCGTTAAATAGATTTAAAAAATATATTGATGAAAGAACTCTCGCATTTGAACTTAGTTTTTTACGAATAAATGGGCTGTTAAATTCATTTCAAAAATATTATGATAAGAAAAACAAAGACAAATATTGGTGGTTGGACGATCAATACAATGATATCATATTAGAATTCAAAAATTTTGTAAATCTTTTAAAAGAAGACTATAGCGAAGATAGGTTAATAAAGTTCCGTCAAATGGTAGAAAATGTTGATGAAAATGTTATTCGTAATTATTATTCGCAATTAGAAGAAAATATTTATAAATACAAGTCAAGTCAGCCAATAATAACAGATGAATTCAAATCATATGCTGAATTGATTATAAAAAAGGAATTTATAGTTGATAAATTAGAATGTTTAGGGTATGGAGAAGAAGGTATTGTTTTTAAAGATAAGGTATTTATATACAAATATTTTTATCACTGGAAAAAACATATTAGCGAAGAACAATTTGAATTTTTAACTTCATTGATTAATAAATTTAAAGGATTAAAAACAATATACCCAATTAAAGAAGTGAGACGTTTTGGTCAACATTCATGTATTGTATATCCTTATGAACAAAGCACCAAATATAAAGGGGGATATTTGAACGATATATTAAAATTTTTAAAAGAATGCAAAAGTGCATGTATTATTTATCGAAATATTCATCCTGATAATTTTATTGTTACAGAAAATGGTCTAAAACTAATTGATTATGGTGCTGATATTATACCCTTCAACGATAATGAGTATATTCATATGTGTCATCGAGCTTTTCTGATGTATCGTTTTTACCATCGTAAGGACCTTAAAGAAATAATGAGAAAAGCTTTGAGTGATGATAATATACCGGAATTATACAGATTCGAACATTTCCTTCGAGCATTAGACAAAAGGGAAATACATGAAATTTTGTATCCAAGGTTAATCAAAATTATACATTCATATAATCCTAAATCGGTTTTTGACTATGGGTGTGGAAAGGGTAAGATAAGTGAAGAACTTGCTAATAATGGAATAAATGTGACCGGTTTTGATATAGATGAAAAATTAATAAAAAGATGTAAAGATTACGATAGCCAAGTTAATTATTATGGACCTAAGGAACTGAACAGCATCCTTAACTCGAGTAAAAAATGGGATTTGGTCCTTTGTAGTATTGTTTTATGCACAATAAAAGATAAAGATGATCTCCGGAAGATATTGAAAAACATACGAAGATTAGTGAGCAATAATGGCCGGGTAGTTGTAGCAGTGTGCAATCCCTTTTATTCATTTATTGAAAAAACTGAGATTCAAAGACGAGTTTTTGATTCAAACTTTTTATATGATGAAATATTTTCTTTTAAAAAATACAACGAAGTAAATAATACAACACGAGAAGATATTCACAGACCATATAGTTATTATATTCGAGAATTTAAAAGAGAGGGATTAGAAATCGAGCATATATCCGAAACAAATGGAAGTGATATCGATAATCTTGTTTATGCTTCGGATTTCTTAATGTTTCAATTAAAACCAAATGAATTGAAAAATAATAATCAAGTTTCACTTCTAATTAAAACTTGTGCAATGGAATGGAAGTTCATAGAGCATTGGATCAAACATTTAGTAAACCAACTAGAAGGGCCTTTGACTTTCCTTGAAAAAGTGGTTGTAACGGATTCATATGCACAAGAATTTCTTCGTCAATACGAATCACCGAATGGAAAAGCACATAAAGAAGTATTGGAGAGACTTTTAAAGGAGGGAATAATCGATCGAATAGTCTATGCACCATATGATGAAGAAATAATTAGAAAAACAAATAAAAAATGGTTTGGAAAGGATGAACTGACTACTCATGCAAAGAATGGTCAAAATATTTATCCAACATTATATGGGATCGAAAAATGTCAAGGTAAATATGTTTTACAAATGGATAGTGATCTGTTTATTAGCCGTCTTGATAAAAAACATGACTTTTTAAATGATATGATAGAGGTTTTAGAATCGGATCCCAAATCCTTAACTGTTTCATTCAATATTTGTCATGACAAATCTATACCATATACCCATACTGGTAAAAATGGAGATTGGAGAGTAGAAGTTAGAAATTGTCTATTTCATAGGGATAGACTTTTCTCGATTCTACCAATCGAAAATATGGTGAATGAAGATAGATTTGAGTTACCCTGGCACAGGGCACTTGATCGATTTATTTCACAATCTGAATATGGTTCGTATCGTGGTGGTGATAAAAAATCCTTTTTTATTCATGTGCTAAATGATAGGAAAAAAGATTTGGATGACATATATTCAATTATGGACCGGGTAGAAGAATCAAGTATTTATCAAAAACAAAATGGGTTAGTTGATTTAGTTGGTAATTGGAGAGATTGGTCCTATCCAAAAAGGGATGAACAATTTGTATTTATTATATGTAGTAGAAATGTTCATCCTGGCAAATTTAAAGAATGCTGGGATTCTGTTTTACACCAAAATATCCCGGATTGGGGCGCAGTTATAGTTGATGGGGCTTCAGAAAATGGTCTTGGAGGTTATATTGAAACTCTCGTTGGCCCCTATAAAAATAAGGTAACTTTTATTAGAGATAAAGAAAAAAGAGGTCTTCTGTATAGTACATGGTGTGCTATAACTCAATACTGTTCGAATAAAGATAGTGTTATAATCACGTTAGACGCTGATGATGCACTTTTGGGTCCTTTGGTTCTTGATAGGATAAAAGCAGAATATGATCAAGACGCAGATGTTACAGTTGGTTCAATGCTTCGAACTGATAAAGATGCGAAATATATTCCTGATTTTATTAATCCACGAGAAAAAAGAGGTGGAAATGTTTGGCAGCATCTTAGGACTTTTAAAAAATATCTATTCGATAGAATCGATGTTGAGGATTTAAAAATTGATGGAGAATGGGTGGATGTAGCTACAGATTGGCTGTTTATGCTTCCAATTGTTGAGATGGCAGAAAATCCAAGATATATCAAGGAAAAACTTTATTATTACGAACCTTCTGAGGAAAAAATTGATCGAAGAAAAATAAGAGAGGATATAATCGCTAAGATAGTAGCAAAACCTCCTTATTCTAAGGTAGGAAATTGAATGAAAAGAAGACCATTGATTGCAGTTTGTGGGGATACAAAGTTAGATAAAACCGATAAGAAATATCGACTTGCAGAAAAATTGGGCCAAAAATTGATCGATTCGGGCTATCGAATAATTACTGGAGGTTTAGGGGGTATAATGGAAGCGGCATCTTCTGGGGCAAAAAAATCCGAAACCTATAAAGAGGGGGATATTGTGGGAATATTGCCTGGAGCAGATCCATCAGAATCAAATGAATATACAGATATCGTTATAGCCACAGATTTGGACTATGGTCGTAATCTCATTATTTCAAATTCAGATGCTGTAATTGCAATTGGTGGTGGTGCGGGAACTTTATCTGAGATTGCAATGGGTTGGGCGATGAAACGATTGATAATTGCTTATGAGGTTGATGGTTGGAGTGGAAAGTTGGCTAACTCAAGAATAGATCCTAGAATCCGTTATGAGAATATCGAGGATGATAAAGTTTATGGAGTGAAATCCGAGGATGAAGTAATAGAAATTTTATCTCGATTACTTCCATTATACAATAAAAGACATCATGGAGCAAGGAGAAGAGATCTTTAAATCGTATATTATTTGATTATCCCTATTTGCAATATAATTTCCTTAACTTTAGATAAACCTTTATCCAAATATATTGCCCCAAACAAAGCCTCAAAAACTTCTGCTCTTATCTTTATTTTTTCAACATCATTGGGGCGGTTATCATATGTTTTTCCAAAATTCATATATTTTGTTACTTTCAGGGTATCTGCAAAACTGGCAAAATTTTCATTAGATTCTATTATATCGCATTTCTGTGTAAGCTTTCCTTTATTCCATTCAGGATATTTGAGAAAATAATATTCCCTAATTATTGTATTTAACTTCGAGTCACCAAGAAAAGCAAGTCTTTGATTATTAGGAATACTATTGCTACTATGCGTAAATGCTTCTTTATACAACCCAATTTTTTCAGTTTCGATAGAAAGGTTTTCTTTTAAAAATTGCATTATATTCTTTTCCCAATTTTCATCCATGATCTCTCACCTCACTTTCATTTCTCCCCATTCAATTTCTTCAACTTCACACCCGTAACCTCCTCCTCAACAATATAGTTTTCCAACTCCTTCCTCAGATCCTCCGGCAATCCTCCACCCCAAAACTCTTTACTCAACCTCTTCCCATTCATCTGGGAGACCTTCTCCCAGGCCCCAGCCTCCTTCACAAGCCGTATTATTTCTTCATAAGCTTCCTCATCCATTCCCTTTGTAGGCAGCATCCTCTCCGTCTTGATCGTCACTTTGGCCTGCTTTCTGCCTCCCACAACGATCTCTAGATCCTTTTCCCGTGCATATTCTATTATCTTCTCTTTTACTTCTTCGATCTCATCCTTTATTAACTTCCTCTGTTCCTCTAATTCAGTCAACTTGTCAACCAGCTCATACCCCTCCTCCTTCTTCCTCTCCTCCACAGGCAACTCTTCTATCTCAACCAAATGCTTCTTACAGGGGCAGTGCTCCCAATACCCACACCAGTCACAAAGTGCAGTTTCCTTTGGTGGAAACTCCTGGGCAGCCTCAACCTCATCGATCAAAGCCTTGTATTCAGCTTTCAATTCCTCCAACTGCTCTTTGGTCCTTTTAGACCTCAGTTCGCAATCGAACAGAACATAGTGCCAAACAAGCTCTATCCCCTCAAAGCCCGGAAAGGCCTCTTCTACCGCGATCTGATACAGGGCTAGCTGCCTATCCTTATCGAGCCTATCCTGCGTAGAGAGGTTCCCTGAGGCCTTATAATCGTGAATCTCAAGTCTATCCTCCTTTGTCTTCTCAAGCCTGTCGATAACCCCTCTCAACCTGTACTCCTCATCACCAAGGTCGAAGTTCACCAGCCTTTCTGTCCACATGGTCTTGGACTGATCAAAGGGATGGTACCTGGCATAATATTCCCTTATTGCTCTCTCTCCGGTCTTCTTGTAGTCCTCTGCTATTCTCCCTTCCTTTGTTATCTTGACCTCTTCATGCCATTCTTTGTCCCACTGCTGGTTATAGAATTCTACAAGCTCCTCCACCGTATTCATCTTGGAGTGGATGAGCTCCTTGTACAATTTTTCCAGGGTCTCGTGAACTCGGGATCCCATGAAGGCCTCGATTCCCTCCTCTTCGGTTGTGATCTTATCGATGTAATGCAACTTGTACTGCAAGGGGCAGTTCTCGTATGTTCCCAATCTGCTGTATGAATATATTGTCATTTTCATTCCACCTGATTCTTAACATGATTGTTTTTTAATATTAACAAACTTTCTTTCATCTATATATGGAATTACACATCTTAGTTGATAGTACACCTCTTCCCAGCTGTAGTGATTTTCATTATCCATTTTCTTCATCCTCCTTTATGCTGCTATGTTGATCCCTCTCATCCTTGCCTTGTTCAAGATTCTCTTTCTCACTTTCTCTGGCCTGTTCATGATATCGGTTCCCCAGACCTGGATGACCCTGTAGCCCATCTTGAAGAGGTCGTTGGCTTTCTTTGAGTCCTTTTGTTGGTTGTGGTACCATTTTCCGTTGGCTTCGATTACGAGCTTCTGGTCTTTCAGGAGGAAGTCAACTTCTATGTTTCCGATATACTGGTTCTGTTTGTACTTGATTCCCATTCCTTTCAGGATTTGAGCAAGGACATGTTCTATCGGGGACCTTCCTTCCATTTCGTTCCAGGACACGAATTTTCTGGCGGTCTTTCCCGCCGACCCATAGTATCTTTCCGGTTTCATTCTTTCACCAAAAGATACTATGAACGGAAAGATATATAAACCCTATAACGTTATAGTTGTTATAGTTGTTACAAGGTGGTTTGAATGCCGGCTTCAAAGAATCTGAGAGTGGTTGTGTTCTGTTTGGGATTCGAGACGGTCAAGGTCCTAGCTCCCATTGACTTCTACAAGGCAGACCGCGCCTATATGCTGTGCATGACAAAGACAGAGGGGTACAAGGCCTTCCAGAAAGAGATTGCGCGACAGATGAAGAAAAAGCCCATAGAATTCATAGAAGTTGAGACCACAGTGTATCAGTTTGCGGATTGTTTGAAGGAGCTCTACAAGATCCTCCAAGTAGAAAAAGAAGCAGGCAATCATGTTTATGTCAATGTATTTGGAACCCCTGCATATTCTGCTGCTTCAATGGTGGCCTGTATGATGCATGATGCCACTCCGTTCTTTTCCGGGACCAAGGAGTATACCATGGGAGCTGAGAATTATTTTGTGAATGGGAAACCAATGGGGATATCAAAGAAGGTATATGATCCGTTAGAGCTTCCCACGTTTCACCTGGAATCTCCGGATGAGAAGGTTGTGAAGGCTCTCAGGGTTTGGAAGGAGAGGAAGGATAAGGGTTGGATAATGACGGATACCAAGATCATTGAGGATCTTGAAGCAGAAGGTCTTATGAAGGATGTTAGGGATGATAGAAAGAGGATAACCCAGAATGCCAAGATGCTTTATAGGAGGAGGTTTTTGGAGAAGTGGCTGGATGAGAAATGGGTTGAGCCGAAGGAGAGGGGGAAATACGAGTTGACTGAGTATGGGAGGGTTGTGGTGGAGGTGTTTTGAGAGAGGGAATAACAATGTAACCTTTCTTTTAATGCCAAATAATTGCCAATTATAACCTCTTTAATAACACAGTTGCAAAATAACCGTAATTTTGCATCTTTTGCAACTATTATGGGCATTTATTGTTCATTTTGTGAATTATTGGCACCTTTTTGTCATCGGTAAAATACCCCTACGCCTTATTTCTCAGACATACTTAATAACACTTTTTTACCCTTCTCGGTAAGCACATACTTTCCGGTCTTGGGGGCACCTTCGAAAACAATTAGGCCTAATTTTCTAAGCAGCACAAGGTCCCTCTTGGCTGTTGCCGTGGATATCCTAAAGACCCTCTCCATTTTAGGTCTTCTGACATGTCTATGTTCATTCAGATATAATAGTTCCTTTTCCAACCGAGCCTTTACTCCCTCATTTACTCCCTCACCTACTCCCTCATGATTGAGTATTTCTCCGAACTTTACTCCGAAATCTCTGTTACTGGCTTTGGACTTTACAAGGACATCTATTACCTCACCTAATTCTCCGACCTCGACCTTTTTGGAATTATGGCGGATTTATGACGGGTTCATGGCGGGTTAATACATATGATATATCTCTCCCTGTTTTTCCAATTCTCTTCAATAGACCACGTTGGCAGAGATTATTAAGATCTCTTAAGGCTGTTCGTTCGGATGTATTAGCAATCTTTTGATATTCCCTGTTTGTTATTTGACCGCTTTTCTTTACATATATAATTGCTTCAACCTGTCTCATATTCAGCCCTATTTCGGTTAGATACTCTTTATTGTAGATGTCCTTTCTGAATATAACCTGAAACCCTGCTTGTGTTTCCTCAAATTCTGGAGCAGGAAACCCTAATCGATTACACTCTTTGAGAATCTTTTTAATTCCACTTCCGTAATTTTCAATAAGGCCTACATCATAGAACAGCAATGCAATCAATTTATTCCTCGGAACAGAGCTGTGGTTGGGGTCCATTAGCTTTTCGATAGTCATTCCAATTGGGAGTCCACCTGGATTCCATATAACTAGTCTGTCATCGAATATTTTTATTTGTGTCTGAGCAGGGGAGGAATAGTCTCTGTGACAAATTGCGTTTGTAACAACCTCTCGTACAGCTTCCAGCGGATACTCCCATACCTCATCCCGTTTGGCTTTTCCTGTGAATGAATATGACAATTGAAAGACCCTTTTCATGTAGTCCATAACCTCATTCACCTGATCCAAAAGGGGTGAATCCACAACAAAGTCATCGACGATTGTACCTGTTTCCCTTATCTTCCCGCATTTGACTTTGGCTTGAATTGGGGGTATTTTTCCAAAGGCTATCGTAGCAGCCCAGGAAGGTGCACCATCCAATGATAGTCCCAATTTATTTAGGAGGTCCTCAGGTCTATCGTCATGAAATTTTCTCCTTCCTGTCTTCATTGTCCTTTTTACATAATCCATTACCTTTTGAAGTTCGATGTCCTCCATCTTTTGAAAATGGTTAGGAGTTGCGTCCCAGGTCATTCCCATTGAATTCATATGCATCTCGGATATTTCCCATGGTGTCAAGACCCGATTACTTGTTCCGACACGCCGATAGAATCGTCCGCGAATGGAAACGGGTTTTTGGGTGAATTCCTTTATTGATAGGACAACAACCAGTCTTTCTTTGATTCTAATGGATTGGACATTCGGGATCAAAGTGGGCTCAGAGACATGTGATATGCGATTGACCCAGTCTTTTTCAGTTTCCTTACTGGTTGTGGTGCCAACGATCTTGCCCTGTCTTCCGATTCCCACAAGGATAAAACCACCGTTTGTGTTGGCCAGGGCACCAGCCGTTTCCATGGCCTCTCTATCAAATTTCTCCTTAAATTCTATTGTCTCAGATTCTCCTTCATTTATCAATTCTTTTAAACGTGTTTCGGAAATCACAGGCTCCTCCTCCATATGTTGTTGTTCTATAGGTTGAACTTGTTTTTATAGTTCGATATAGGGGGAGGATGAAAGTATTCGGATCGAGGATTTCATTATAGGCTGTCACCTCTCGGATTTGGGATCCCATTTATGGGGGATACCCCTCGAATCCTGTATACAGATCACCCCTCACATTTGGAAATGAAATGGAGGTAAACCCCTCGAACTTGGGAAACGATTTCCAAGAGCTACAACTCGGATTTGGTATACCGAATGTGGGGGGTGGAGATAAAGGAGAAAAGACTGATTTTTTTGATACTGGCTAAAGGTTTGGGAAGCCCTCAAAACATGGGAATTTCGGTGAATCAGATGGGGTATATGGGCAAAAAAATCATCGGTATTTCCGAGATTCGGGTGGTGGGGTGGGTTTTGGCGGCCCAAAAAGGGGGAAGTACGAGCTGACTGATTATGGGAGGGTTGTGGTGGAGGTGTTTTGAGGGATACAATTATCATTTGATTTAAGGGATATTTTTTATGACATCTAGATTTTTTTATCTTCATTTAAGTATCCTCGACGTTTTCCACGGTGTACCACGATATCGGTACCGAAATGTCCCCTTTACGTCTCTATCTAAGTACCGCAAACGTCTTGATTATGTCCCGATAACCGTACCACTAATTGTAGATATTTTGGGTTAATATTCCCATCATTCCTATTATCTCCCAATGTTCCTAATGATGGATTTCCTATCATAGAAACCCATACTCCACCAACAACCTCACCGTCTTCAAAAACTCCGAATCCCTGTTGGGCTCAACCTTTTGGATTAGGAAAACCAGGGATATCGGTGGTCTCTAGGGCTTTGTGCACGGCTCTCTTCCATACCTTCCGCCCTCTGCGCTGGGCCACGCCCCCTGCTCGGGGCGATTCGAAAAATCAATTAGACAGTTGATGATTCCGATGAAAAGAAAACATTAAATATTAGCATAACCTTCGTTATTTTCACGATTATGCAAGGAGGTTATAAGTTGAGCAAAGCAAAAACAATAGTTGTCACAATATTTGTGATATTGGCTATTTTTGCCACATATATGATATTTTTAAAAGACCCAGATACCGATGGAGATGGAGTCACGGATGAAGAAGAAAGAAAATTGGGAACCGATCCCAGCAATCCTAATGACGCAAAGAAAGGCACATTGATTTATGATTCCACAGGAAACAATTATGCCAGAGGAACTCGAGGTGGTTCTGATAACGAAACAAACATGGCCTTTATAGTTACTCAAACCTCAAACGGAGTGTACGAAACGACCGATGTTCTTATGGATGAGTCAATTGTTGATAAAACATATATGGCATTATCCGGTATTTTCAAAATTGATGGGTCTAGCGGTGCAAAAATCGTGACAAAATATATAGAATCCGAAGAAAAAGAAATCGATTTGAAGGTGGGTTCGATTTCTACAAATTATAAAAATGTACAGGTCGAAACAAATGCAATAGCCGTGGTTATTGCCGAACATACTTTTGGATTTTGCACAGATCCAACCGATCCTTTAGTATTTGTTTCACTTGATAAAAAGCCTGCATTTTTTACTGATGTGATTCTATCAGGTGTAACATTACCCAAGGACTTTATAAATGCCACAGATATTCTAAACATAGACATACTCTCTGACCTCAGAGAATTTATTGAAGCATTTAATTTAAACTATAATCTTACCTCACGATTTATTTTAGCAGATGAGATAGATTATCAAAACGAGATTTATTTGGAAGCAGATGTTTTGGATATAATTACCCCAGATGATTTAACCAAACTAATAGATGCTGTTGGAGGGGGAAATTTTCCCGAAAGCAGCTATTCGTTCATATCAAATACCCTGGAATATGTTGATATGGAGCTTTTAATAATTAATGAACTGGACAATACATTAAACGATTTCACATTATGGTTCGTAGTAGGATTAACCGATCTTACAAGAGAAGAACTGCAGGGCATTGTGACTTTAAAAATATCTGTTGTCGATAAAAACCTTGTAGCAAATAAACTGGGGATTGATATTGGAAATCCAACTGATGAAACATTTAAAATAAATTACGCAGTGTGTGGAGATAGGGACCCATATATTCCTGCTCAAATGGAATATAATAAAATTACCAATCTTTGGGACTCTTTGGATAATAATTCAGAAAATACAACGGGTATTAAAAGTGTTGAGGTTGATAGTTTTGCTATTGTTTTAGACCTTGAAACTTTGATTAATAGTCTTGGTAATGCTTTTGGAACCGATATGTCATTTCTTTCTAGCTTCACAACTGTTCGTAATCCTGCAGTTGCATTGTTAATAGATCAGAACTTTACTCAGGGTTTAAGTTTCAAAACGTCTATTTTAAATTATCTTGGTATAGCTTTATTTCCTGATTTTCAGGTTGAAGGAAATGCATTTTATCTTCTAAATATTAAAGGAGTGCTTTATGATACAAGTATATTTATCGGATGGGATTTGGCAAAGATCCCATTGATTGTTTCTGATTTTGTAACTGATGGAACATCTAATGCAATAAAGACCTCATTGGGGGACATCTATGAAAATACCACGGATAGTATTGGAAGCGAATTGATTACCCATATCGAGATTGAAGGATTTGCAATGGGAACTACAATGGTTACAGCAGCATCATATCTGCAATACTTTGATGTTACTGGAATAACCGCAGTTATTGCACGCTCTCCAATTGATGTAGGATTGTATGATATCTCAGATGAGGGTGAGAACGGTAATACGTATCATACGGCAATGGTTCAATTTACCGTGGGAAAAGGCCAATCATATTTTGCAGATCACGTAAATGTAAGTGGTTTTTACTTTAATCTCAACAAGGCAAATGAACTAATGGCAGATGCTTTTGATCTTGCAGATGGTTTTGGTATGTTTACTCTATTTACAGATCTTATGGATGGTATTTTAGGATTGTTTGGGCATAGATACCTGGACGGTTTTATTTTAGCTTATGATATCATATCCGAACCTTTGAATGAGATGAGAGTGGATTCTGTTCTTGTTGATGATGAGATATATGATGAGAACGGAGTTACAGTAAATATTGAGGGAGAGATAACAAATGTGGGCGAATTTGAGATACTGCCCAGGGTAAAGACAGTAATCACTTCACCTTCCGGACAAATGTACTTTGATTCCGGGTATATACATTATGATGGGTTTTGGAAATTTTTACCTGCGGCATTTCTTCTTCCGGGTTGGGAAGGCTCATTCAAACTAGACAAATTTATTGCAGATCCTGACATAGGAACCTATGAAGTGGATATCTACCTTGTTCAATTCGGAGAGGATTTCGGATTTGGAAAGAATCTAGGATACGCACACACAAATTTCACAGTATGGCAGGGAATAGAGGTTACTGTAACTCTAACTCATTTTACCATGCTCGATTATATTGATTCTTTTTGGCCCTCAGACAAATTAGCAGAACCGTACTTTTCTATTACAATCTGGCGATATACAGGCACAAGTAATGTTATTGCAACAGATTTCCAGGATGGTGACATAAGTTTATATTATACAGTCAAAGTGTTCGATTACATTAATGAAGTGGACATCCAGATTGCAGGATATGATGAGGATGTTTTAGATGATGATGTGTTGGACTTAAGTGCAATCGGAACCGCAGTTGATATTGTCTATCAGATCGATACCAATACCTGGACAGGCGATACTACAACTAATGTTGCAAGCGGGGAAGATGATGGAAGTTACGATACTGATGAGGACGATGCCAGAATTACTTTTGATGTTTATGATTCTGAGGGATGATGGCATAATATAGATTATATCACTGAAGAAAGGGGTCGAGGTAAAATGATAACTGTAGGGGGAGTCTCAAATAGCGTAAATAAACAAAAAATAATTGAATTTTATATTCTTTGTTCAATAATGGAAAATGGTACAGAATATTCTTTAGTAAAACAATTTGTTGAGGATAAAATGAATACGGAAATAGATGATATAGAATTAAGAGAAATAATCAAAGGATTAAACTCTGCAAGATTTTTAGTAGAAAGAAATAATAAAATCTATCCAAAATATGATTATGAAGTTGTTCTCTCTGAGATTGCTTGTTTAGCTCTAGAATTATTCGGTCCTCTCCAACAAAGAGATTTGTCAATTTTTATAAAAAATCAAACATCTGAAAAAATTAACCTTAATAAAATTGGAGGTATAATTAAATGTTCAAGAAATATTATCT
>CBDVCK010000072.1:0-13374 GCA_965372465.1 uncultured Thermoplasmata archaeon
AAAGGACTTTTCAAAAGAAGAGATAGAATACATTCTCAGTACAACACAAAAGATGCTTGCTGTGGCACAAGGAAATACAAAAAATACCACCCTTAACGGAAAGGTGCTGGCCTCGCTTTTTTATGAGCCCAGCACGAGAACGAGATTATCCTTTGAAAGCGCTATGCTCAGGCTTGGAGGAAGCACCATAGGCTTTTCAGAACCCAGTAACACTTCCTTTTCCAAGGGGGAAACCATGGCTGATACAGTGAGAATGGCTGATTCCTATGCCGATATCATCGTTCTTCGTCATCCCAATGAGGGTGCTGCAAAATTGGCTTCGCAATTCTCATCAAAACCGGTAATAAATGCCGGAGATGGTGCAGGGCAGCATCCCACCCAAACGCTATTGGACCTTTATACAATAAAAAGCGAAAAAGGGAAAATAGGCCACCAGAATGTCGTGATTGTAGGCGACTTGAAGTATGGAAGGACGGTTCATTCGCTTTCATATGCACTGGCACTGTTCGGGGCGAGCCTGACTTTCGTTGCGCCAGATTTGATACAAATGCCCCAGGAGATAATAAACAACCTAAAGGAACTGGGTTGCACACCCACACTTAACGATTCTCTTGGTGAAACCCTCATAGATGCAGATGTTCTTTATGTCACAAGGATACAGAAAGAGCGTTTTCCGGATGTCGAGGAATACATGAAGGTTGCAGGTTTGTATAGGGTGGACAATACTTTGTTAAAAGATGTAAAAGATAGCCTCATCATTATGCATCCCCTGCCGCGTGTGGACGAGATCGCTTTCGAGGTGGATGCTACATCCCATGCCGTCTACTTCAAGCAGGCTTTCAACGGCATGCTGGTCAGAATGGCTTTGCTTGGACTTTTAATGGTTCCAGATTTTGACGGCGGTGGGATCTAGTGGAAGCAATGGAATCCATATTAACAAGAAGAAGCATTCGTAATTTTAATGGAAAGGAAATGTCACCGGGTCAAATTGCGGAAATTTTGAAATGCGGAGCAAGGGCGCCTTCCGCATCAAACGGCCGTCCCTGGGAGTTTGTATTGGTAAGAGATCAGAAGATCAAGGACAGGATAGGCTATCTCGGTGCACGGTCCCTTTTCGAGAGGAAAAAAAGGAAACTAAAGGATGCAAAGAAATTATTTTCAAAAATTGCGCTGGCCCCATTATATGTTGTTGTGGCATGCGATACAAAAAAAAGCCCCATATTCTGGAAGCATGACGGCTCTGCAGCCACACAGAATATGCTGCTTGCAGCTCACACCCTGGGTCTTGGTGCCGTATGGCTCGGTGCTCCTGTGGCACTCAAGAAACATTCAAATGAAATCAGAAAACTATTAGAAATGCCCAGGCATATGGAGATAGCCTCGATCGTTGCTCTGGGTCATCCTCAAAGAACACCGAAACCCAAGCCTGTCACCGATATAAAAGACAAGGTTCATTACGAGAGGTGGTAAAATTATGACTAAAGGGGAAGAGGTAAAGGAATTCAAAGTCACGCCCATTAAGAACGGAACGGTAATAGATCACATCACATGCAACACCGCCTTAAAAGTGCTTAAAATACTGGGCATGACCGAAGGGGGAGTCAATTCCACGGTCAGTGTTCTGATGCATGTTCCAAGCGGCAAGACCGGTTGGAAGGATGTCGTTAAGATCGAAGACAGAGAGCTTGATGCAAGGGAAGTGGACAAGATAGCCCTGATATCGCCCTTTGCCACCATCAATATCATAAGAAATTACAATGTAGCAGAGAAGCACAGGGTGGAGCTTCCAGAAACCGTGAAAGGCATAGTTAGGTGTGCCAATCTGAACTGCATCACAAACCGAAAAGAGCCTGTGGAAAGCAAGTTCAAGGTGATATCCCGGGATCCCCCGAAATTAAAATGTTGGTATTGTGAAAGGGAAATTGAGGATATCTCAGAGCATATGGTTTAAAACGCATTTTTTCTTCCATTTGAAAGAAGTACGTAGGCTGCGACCCCTGCAATTAGGATTATGATTCCGACTATAGGGAGCCAGGTTAGGTCGAGTCCGTCATCCTGCCAAGACTGGGCCACAAATACACTTTCTTCCGGAATCAGGGAATATTTCTCCTGGGAAATCGCCCTAGCCTCGATGGTGTGATTGCCTTTTACCAGTTTCTTTGTCTCGATTCTGTATGTCCATTTGGCCCATGTGTTATTGGACATGTCCTTTGCTTCCACCCATCTCCCGCCGTCTATCCTGATTTCTACACCTTCCACTTCCCCGCCTTTTGACCATGATATTCCAGATATATCGATGTATTTGGATGAAACCTCTGAGATGTTCATAATAAAGCACTGCAGGTTGACATCTATCTCTGTTACATCCTCAATACCCTCTGCGACTTTGACTGCCTCGTAAGCATCAATAATCCCCCAGCCGAAATCCTTGTTCCAGAAAGGATCCAGTTCAGGGAGGGTGGCGTTATCCCTTCTTTCTGCTGTAAAGCGGAGGATCTCCTTCACAATTTCAGGTGTCAGTTCGTCATTTACATCGAGTATCAAGGCCACAACACCCACGACATTGGGTGTTGCATAGGATGTTCCGCTTCCTCTTGAGCCGTACCCGTTACCCGAACCATCACCGTATCTATCATACTCGGCCTGGGTGATACCTGTTCCAGGTGCCGCAACATCGGGCTTAAGCTCATCATAGGGATTGCCGTCCCCGTCATCCCATCGGGGTCCTCTTGAGGAGTAACTTGCGATTTCGTCATCACTTCGGTCTATTGTGTCAAGGTCATCTGTTGCTGCAATTGTGATAACCTTGTCCGCAGCACCCATTCCAGTAAAGCCATCATTGTCAGGACCGTCATTTCCTGCTGCAACCACGGCAACAACTCCCTTGTCCACGAGCCTGTTGAGTCCCTGTGAGTACAGGTCAGAGCCGTCGGAAGAGCCCTCATAGGGTATGCCCCATGATAGTGATAACGCATCTATTCCATAGTATTCTGCAGGAGCTCCTGCCCATTCATCTGCATAGTGCTCGATTGCCCACTCAGTTGCTTCAAGTGCAGCGTCGTATACAGCCTGAGGTCCTTCCCCTGGTGAAGCTCCCAGAATCGAGCCTATCCTGAGATCCACGAGCTTTGCATCAGGACCTGTTCCCTGGTAATCGCCATCCGGCTCACCTGTTCCCATGGCTATTCCGGCACAAGTGGTGCCGTGACCCTGAACATCGTCTGCATCATAGGTTCCATCCCTTGGAGTGAAAGGGGTTGGGGGTTTTGTAAAATCTGCTCCTCCCACCCATTTTCCAGATAAACTGGGGTGGCCGTTGTCAACTCCCGTGTCCATTATTGCGATGACAGCACCAAAACCAGTGTATCCTGCCTCCCAGGCAGTTTCAGGGGAGTAGAGCTCAGATTCCTTTGCCTTGACATTGGGTGTAGCAATATCAGAGAAGAAAACGATATCCTGTTTTCCTTCCACCATCACGACTCCTTCGATATCAGCAAGGGAAGATATTTTTGAAATGGATACATCATCAAGGCCCACTGCATTCAATTCGGGTAGAATGATTGCGACTTTGAGGCTCAAATCCTCCAAAACCGCAATATCATTGCTATTTGGAGAGAATTCATATACAAGATAGACATCCACAAGTCCCCTGGGGTCCGAATCCATCATCTCCTCCAGATAATCATGAATGCGGTTTCTATTGACGTCAAATGATGTGGTCACCCACCAGGGTTTTTCCTGCTCTGGTAGTTTTCTTGAGATTACTGTGGGTAGATCGTCGAGGTTTGGTGATGGCGCCGATTCTGCACCACCGTTAACAGGGCCTGCGAAGGTCAACACAATCAAAACAAAAATTAGACTGAAAGCCAGAATTTTCTTCATATCATCCACAGTAATGAAATTCTCGTTGGAGGATTTATAGTTTATCCTGATTTTTTAAAAAACAATTAAATATGTTCACAACAATATTAGAAACATATGGATTCCGAATCAAAGCCCTTAATTTCGGGGGGCAACAAGCTGATTGCCGAAATAATCATTGTTTTATTGCTGGTAGCCACGCTTGCCGCATCCTTGGTTACCTACGAGGCTCCGAGGATAGGGGATAGATTAGAGGATGAAGGATTCCAGATACGATTCGGAGATAACGTGGCCGCATCCGATACTCCTCAGCCTAACAACGAGCCAGCGATTGCGGTTGACCCAAACGATCCACTGCACCTCGTTGGAGCATGTAACGATTACGGCACCCCGAACGGTGATGCCTGGGTAGGTTATTACGTTTCCTGGGACGGCGGGCAGTCGTGGACTAGGGATCTGATACCGGGTTATCTCGGAGGCCCCCCTTCGGAACTCACAGGTTTCGATCTTGCCGGGGACCCTGTGGTGTGCTTCGATTCGGATGGGAACGTCTTTATCTCAGGACTTATGGCAAAAAGGGATAGAAATCCTGCAAATCCCCTTGGTTTTGGCTTTAATCTCGGACGTGCGGACGGGATTTTCGTTGCCAAATCGACTGATGGTGGGGAAACGTTCAATCAGATCAATATTCTGGTTACAGCAATGCAAACCTTGGTTTCATTCCATGATAAGGAATGGATGGCAGTGGATATGAACAATGGCAATGTGTATGTTGTCTGGGTTGTTTTCAATGCCCTAATGTGGGCCACCGTTTTGTTCTCCAGTTCCACTGACAACGGTAATTCATACAGCACCCCGCAAATCATTTCCGAGTTCCAGGCTCTTGAATTTGGTTCGCAGGGCTCAACTATTCAGGTAGGACCAGACGGTACAGTTCACGTTGCATGGATAGACTTCAATGTTGGGCAAGTGCGCTATACCTATTCAACAGACCAAGGCCAGTCCTTTTCCACACCCGAATCCATAAGTGAGGTGGATGATATTCCAAGATCACCTCCAGATGACGGGTTACCAAACTGTGATTACCGCACCCCCACACTTCTTATGTCAGCAATTGATTTGAGCGATACAAATACCAGCGGGAGCGTCTATATTACCTGGAACGATTATCGCACGGGCGACGCTGATATACTTATGATCTATAGTAGAAATGGCGGGGGTTCTTGGAGCGAGCCGATCAGGGTGAACAATGATACGGAAGGGAATGGAATAGACCAGTTCTTCTCGGCAGTTGCGGTATCTCCCCAGGGTTATGTACATCTCATGTTCTATGACAGAAGGGATGATGAGAACAATACATTGCTACATGTCTACTATGCTCTATCAAAAGACGGCGGAGAGACCTTCGTATTCCAGGCCAACATGACAACAGAGTCCTTCGATGGTAACAATGCCCCTCATCCATTCATTGGTGATTACAATGGCATTACAGCCAGTAACACAACGGCCTACGCTATCTGGTGCGATACCAGGGAAGGAACACCTGAGAATGGCGATTCAGAGATTTATGTAGGCTCAGTCGAATTCGCATGCGATATGGACGCAGAGAATGAAGAATCAGAATAGAACCATCTTTATACTGTATTTTTAGCGTTTTTTATCCTTAACTTGGGTAATCCCAGGGAAATCCCTAAGAATCCTTATTAAGTGAAAATACCAATTATTATCCATAATGAAAAACGGAGGTGATGAAACCTATCACAAATAAAAATCGGGGAAAAACCCCTCACAGATTTCCAGGATTAATTCAAGATAGCCGCGATATTTACTTTCACCGCAGGCTTAGCGGTGACATACACTTGGAATCGGATTCCAAGATCAAGATGCCCGCAACTTCCACAGGACATCATTTCTTTCACGGGTCGTCAGGAGGAAGAACATCGGGTTATCGCCGCGGATTCGGTGTCTAAAATACCTCCCTCCCTCGGGCGCCGAATCTTTTTATTTTCTTTTAAACAATTTTTCCAATTCATCTTTTGACATTGAAAGGATAGAAGGTCTTCCATGGGGGCAGGCGTAAGCATTTTTCGTCCTGTAAAGGCTCTCCATTAGATTCTTCATCTGGGCAAGTGAAAGCTCATCCCCCCCACGAATCGCACTGTGACAGGCCAAAATTGCCATGGCCTTCTTTCTGATCTCGTCCTCATGTGTGGTCTTTCCAATAAGTAGAAGATCATCGATTATATCGTATACTATTTTTTCACTCTCAGAAGCGCTAAATACCACAGGAACCGCCCTTATCTGGTATGTGTTTCCGCCAAAGGGCTCCATTCGAAAACCAAGGGATTCAAGGATATCATTGTTCTTTACCACAAATTCTTTTTGTTTTGGAGTAAGCTCCACAGTTAAAGGGGAGAGCAGTTCCTGTCTTTTTTTTGTGTCTTCTTCTTGAATTTGTGCAAGCCTTTCAAAAAGAACCCGTTCGGAGGCTGCATGCTGATCTATTATCAGTATGTTCTCTCCGCTTTGAGCGATAATGTAGGTGTTGAGAATCTGGCCGATCAGAGTCATTTTCGGTAAATGGGTTGTTTTTTCATCAAAGGAAGGCTCAGGATAAATATCCAGTTCCAAACCCTTGTGAAATTCATCAATATTCACCTGTCTTTGGGCTTCGATTACAGGGCTCATTTCTTTTAATGCCGCCCCCTCTTCAAGTTTGGATAGAGCGAATGATTCGATTCCCGGACTTTCCAACTTTACACTATCCACCTGGGGAACAAGGGATTGAGTCTCGAGTGCATTTTTTATTGCAGCAACAAAGGAATCGTAGACCTTTTTCTCGTCTTCAAACCTTATTTCCAGTTTTGACGGATGCACGTTCACATCGATTTTCCTGGGAGAAATTTCCATTGAAATTACGGCAACAGGGTACCGATTCTTCATGATCAGGTTGTGGTAACCTTCCAGAATTGCGGAGTTGAGCAGCTTTGAAGTGATGTAGCGTTTGTTCACAAAAACAGAGATATACCAGGATGATTTTCGGGTTTGCCCGGGTTTTGAAATAGTACCTTTTATCTTCACATCATGATCTTCATATTCAAGTTTCAGCATATTGCGTGCGATTTCCTTTCCATAGATAAAAGCGATGTTGTCCACGTCGTTTGACGCCTTTGGAGTGTTTATGATCTCAGTGCCGTTATGCTCCAGTTTGAAGTATATCTCAGGATGGATTAGGGCCTGCCGCGTCACAATGTCCGTAATTTTGGCCAATTCAACTCTCTGGCTCTTGAGGTACTTTCGTCTTGCCGGGGTGTTGTAGAAGATATCCTTTACGATTATGGTTGTTCCTTCTTTTACCGCCGCATCCCTGATGTGTCTGATCTTTCCCCCTTCTATGCAAATCTCGCATCCGGCCTTTGCCTTGGTATTACGCGGTTTGGAGCGCAACGTGGCCTTGGATACGGCTGCGATGCTTGCCAGAGCCTCGCCTCGAAAGCCCAAGGAAGTTATGGATTCCAAATCCCTGAGTGTTGCTATCTTGCTTGTGGAATGACGAAAAAATGCACATTCGCAGTCCTCTTTTTCCATTCCTTCCCCGTCATCGATTACCGTGATTCCTTTTTTCCCCCCGTCCTCGATTAGAATCCTGATTTGGGATGCTTTGGCGTCAATTGAGTTTTCTAAAAGCTCTTTTACAACAGAGGCAGGTCTTTCAATGACCTCTCCTGCAGCAATTTGGCTTATCACCTTATCTGATAGAACCTTTATCTTGCCCCCCATTTCAATCGTCTCTGAATGGGTTTCGGGCTATTTATAATCAAGGGCACAACCAGAAATAAATTTTAAAATACATTCATGAAATAATCACAAAAAAGTGGAATGCAGTAAAAACGCCTTTAAGAGCCGCCTGCAGTTCTTAACATCCTGAAGATTTGCAATAGAGATTGTGGAATGGGGATTGCGCAGGGGTACGCCAACAGCTGTAGCAGGTAATCCTCCTTTGCTAATCGAGAGTGAAAGCGCATCTGTGGTGCCAAGGTCACTGACCTCCAGCTGATAGGGGATTCGTCTTTTTCTAGCAAGGTCAATCAATGAATCAACAAGGTCACGATTGGCAATAAGATCGCTGTCCTTTACAGTTATGACCGGCCCTGCTCCCAGCCTTATTCCAGAGTCCGAGGTATCTGTGGCAAAGGATATATCCACTGCAATACCGCATGTGGCATCGATTTTGTACATGGAGGTCTTGGCACCGTACATCCCTATTTCCTCTTGTGCAGTGAACACATAATAGATATCAGATAAGGGATTCTTGACTTCATTTGCCAGTTGAATCAACGTGACACAGCCCAGCCTGTCATCCAGAGCCTTTCCAGAGATCATATTACTGTTGCCGAGCCTACCTAATTTTCTTTCCGGTACTATGTAGGTTCCTATTCCGATTCCCATTTTTTCCAGATCATCTTTATTGACTCCGCAGTCCACATAAAGCTCGGCTTCATCAGGAAAACTCTCGGCCTCATCCCCGATATGCAGTTTCTTATGGGTTATGACCCCGTGAATCTCCTTTTTAGTACCCAGGATATGTGCCTTCTGACCAAGAAGGGTCTGCTTGCTCAATACTCCCAACCTTGAAAATAAGATATGACCCTGCTTGTCAATCTCCCTTGCCATAAGACCGATTTCATCCATGTGGGCAGCCAGTATCACAGCGGAATCCTTATTCTCACCATTCTTCTTGCATATCAGGTTACCCATCTTGTCAGTGGTGATCTTATCCACGAAAGGTTCGATATGACCCTGAATTATATCTCTTACCGGTCCTTCATTGCCGCTTACACCAAAAGCATCGGACAGCTCCTTGATAAGATCGTAAGTATTTTTTAAGGTCGTGCTCCCCACCTCTTGTGGTTCTTTATCGTGGATATATGTCAATGTTGTTAATATAAATTCTGGTCTGAAACTTTTGTTAAATAACCCGTTAAATCGGCTCAAATTCCATATTTTATAGCTTTTAGCACGAATTTATACTAAAAAGTGCTTAATCTATGAGAAACAATATAAATATCCCTTCTAATTACGGAAGCATGGATGAATTATCAGAAAAGAGGTTCGATTCGGGTGAAATCCTAAATAAAGTCCTTGAAGCAGTTGAAAGAGATGAAGACATCATGAAAAAAACTGTGGAGATATTAAAGGAGGTTTCGCATTACATGTGGGTGGGGATATATCTAATCGAAGGAGAAGATCTGGTTTTGAAACATTACCTCGGAAGACCCACTGAACACACCAGAATCAAGGTTGGCCAGGGAATATGCGGTGCCGCAGTGGTTGACGAAAACACGATAATAGTTCCTGATGTTAGCTCCGATGAGCGTTACCTTGCATGCAGCGCAGAGACCAAATCTGAGATTGTTGTGCCCATATGGTCCCAGGGTATGATCATTGGTGAGATAGATATAGACAGCGATTTACCTTGCGCTTTTGATTCCGAGGATCAACGCATGCTGGAACAGATTGCCAATGCCATAGCCGATTTTTTATAGGATGATTTCTTATCTGTTTTTCACCACTATATTTTTATTCATAACCTATCAAAGGATTGGATAGGCCTTGGTCTCAGAGGTTTGGTTTCTTCTATCGGTTCGTTTAGGGGGGTGATATCGGGCTCCTCTTCTGTCTCTTTTTGTGTTTTTATCTTTTCATCCGCAGCCAAGGCCCTGGTTACTAGAGACGGTAGTTTCTTTTTTAGGGAGCCGAGTTTAGCCTTACTTTCAGAATCATCCTCGTATAGGGGTTTTCCCTTGTTCTCGTATATCAGAGCATCTCTTTTTTCTTTGGTCCTTGAATTTGATACTTTATTTAAATCGTTTAGTTTCATGGATGTTTTATTGACATCGCGTCTGTACCTAGTTGATTTCTTTTTCTTGTTGATATCCTTATTAAGATCCTTCCAGGAGTCAATCATGGATTCTTCGGAAATGTCACAATGGGAAACACCCCATTCATCATCACGGGGCTTTCGCTTTCCTGCTTTCTTTGGCTTTACAGGCTTCGGAATGTCATATGATATCAGATCATCCTCGTATGAATCATTTCCAAGATATTCCTCCAGATGGGGAGGTGTATCTTCATAGCCATAGGCAGGTTCCGGTTGATATGCCATATCTTGCGTGTAATCCATGTATGGCTGGTTAGTGGATGTCGAAGCCGGAAGCCTTTTTAAATCCTCAAAACCCATCATACCCGGCTCGGGGTGCGCTCTTGCAATCATGTTTCTTCCTCCTCCGCTTATGGCTCCTATACTCCACATCACCCTCTCGGTAACCATGTCCGCAAGTTTACTCAAACCCGCACCCGGGAATTTACCCATGAAACCGTCAAGGAAATGGGGACTTCCCGTTGCCTTTGCGATTTCCTTGCTGTTCATATCGGCCATCATTCCTCCTATGTATCCGAAAATCACGATTATGAAAAAGCCGTTGCCGTTCATTCCCGCGGCTACACCAAGGCTGCTGTACATTCCTGATAGATATGATGCTGCGTGAGGGGAAAGTGATTGAAAACCGCCTACTATGGCATTTGGAATGCCAACCAAGGCTCCCAGAAACGGTAGAACCCCTGCATCAAATCCTATTAATAGAAGCAGTATGATGCTTACAGGGATCAATGCCACAAATACTCCTTTTGTGGGAGAGCCAGCTCTTCTTCCTCCTATATATCCTGCAAGCATGGGACCGAAAAGGGGAAGCCACCAGAGCATGCACGATAAGATAAAAACATACCACATGCCCATAAGTAGGTTATGTTCCCCAAGTTTGGAGAAGAAACCTTCTTCTTGATAATCTGGTCCGTTTACAGAATAGAGTCCATTTGTCATGAGTCTGTTAGTTGTGTTATCATCGAATACATCGTCATACTTCTTTCGTCTGAACATGTTATCCCATCCCAGGATGTTATCTGACGAATTGTCAGACAGATAGCATATATGCAATTAATCCTATATATATCTTTCGTTCCTCGGAAGATATCGGGTTTCATACGAAATCTTTATATACTGCTAAATGTATGTGGTGTCAGACAAAACGTCTAACAAATCCGTATTAACGGAGGGATGCACTTGAAAGTGATATGCAGAGTATGTCAAAAGAAAACGATCTACAATTCCACCCTAGGGGTGTACTACTGTCCGAACCACGGCTATGAGACCAAGTTTGAGGATGTACATGATTATATGGAAGAAATGGTTACGAACCTCGAGCAGATGAGGGTTTTGATCTGATCCTATTCGCAAAACCGATTCATAATTATTTGTACTTATATGATACTATTTTATATCCGAAGTTCTATCTTGAATCATGCTCTGTCTTGGTATAGAAGGCACTGCTCATTCTGTAGGTGTAGGGATAGTGGATTCCCAATGCAATATCCTGGCCAATGAAATCAAGATGTACCATCCCAAAAAAGGTGGAATACATCCAAGAGAAGCTGCCAATCATCATGCTGAACATGTGGTTCCATTGATGAGAGAGGCAAGCGGGAAGGCAGGCGTGGAATACAAGGATATTGGTCTGGTTGCGTTTTCCCAGGGCCCAGGTCTTGGACCGTGTCTTCGGACCGCAGCCACAGCTGCAAGGGCGTTTTCATTGTCCCTGGGTATACCAATAATCGGAGTCAATCACTGCGTTGCTCATCTGGAGATAGGAAGAAAAACCGAGAAATGTTCCAATCCTGTACTCCTCTATGTTTCAGGAGGAAACACACAGATCATTGCTTTCTCTAATGGTAAATATAGGGTGTTTGGAGAGACTCTGGATATTGGAATCGGAAACATGCTGGATAAGTTCGGCAGGGAACTGGATTTGGGTTTTCCCTCGGGCGGCGAGATCGAGAGATTGGCTGAGCAAAGCGAGAACTTAATCGAACTGCCTTATTCAGTGAAAGGAATGGATGTATCGTTTTCTGGCATGCTCACAGCTGCAAAAAATTTATTTTTGAAAGATGCAATTAAAGAGGACCTGTGCAATTCCATCCAGGAAACCGCCTTTGCAATGCTCACTGAAGTTACAGAGAGGGCCATGGCCCATACAGGTATTGAGGAAGTGCTTTTAGGAGGCGGGGTTGCCAGCAACAAAAGACTGAGGGAGATGCTGAATATCATGGCCTCTGCCAGGGGTGCCAAATTTGCTGTGCCCCCTCAAAAACTGTGCATCGATAACGGAGCTATGATAGCCTGGATGGGTTTAATCATGCATGAAGCAGGTGTGAAGATGGAAGTAGCGGAAACCGTGGTTTTACAGAAATTCAGAACCGATGAGGTTGAAGTCAGTTGGAGGTAGAAACATGAACAAGGAGACAATAGTTGATCCCGAAAAGATACATTTTAAAACTGACAGATTGATTCTGAGGCCCTTGGATGAGGAGGATTCCGAAAGTATTTATCGGAATGTAAAGGAATACGATATTGCCCGCTGGACCATCAAAATCCCGCATCCTTACCCCCAAGACGGTGCAATCAAGTTCATCAAGGAATCCAAAGAAAACCTCCAAAACGGACACGAATTCCAGCTGGCGATCCTATTGAAAGATACTTCCGAGCTTGTGGGGGTCATGAGTTTTCTTAATGTGAACAGGGACCACAAACATGCAGAGCTCGGTTATTGGGTTGGGAAAGGATTTTGGAATCAGGGGATTGCAACAGAAGCTGCCAAAAGAATAATGGAAATCGGATTTCATGAATTGGACATGGAGAGGATCTATGCAAAGTGTTTTTACAATAATGACGCTTCCCGCCGGGTCCTTGAGAAGATCGGTATGGAGTATGAAGGCAGGTTTCGCTCCGAAATTCTCAAAGAGAACGAATTCAAGGACATGATCTACTATGCGGCAATCAAGGGGGAATGGGATAATCACGGATGAAGAGCTGCCTGAGCAGATAAAAGAATTGAATCAGCGTATCGCAGAGCTCGAGGGCATGATGGCCGAGCTTTTGGCTCCGGTAAAGGAGATGCAGAAGGCAACCCAGAAGTATCTTAGACTCGTTGATTTAGCCTTGACACACGGTGGGTTATCACCTGAACTGATTATCCCAAATGTGAAGGACCCAATATCAAAGGACATCGTAAGCGTGCTTATCGATAAAAACGGGCGCAACATCTCCCAAATAACAGAAGCACTTCGTACAAAAAGGGGTAGCGCCTCCAGGCGAATCGTAAGGGAGAAACTCAAATCATTAGAGGAGCAGGGTATAGTGGACAGAAAGGGTGAAAAGGGCGTCCCATTTTATTTTCTATCGGAGATGGTGCTCAGAAAGTGGTCACAACTGCTCGGCATCTCTATATAAAAAGACCACACTTTGTTATTTTTGAAAACCTATGGAGGTGTGAAAAATGAATCATCATGAAGAACATGGAATGCCAGACCCTGAAAAGATTAAGGAAATATTGAACATTGTAGCTGAAAAGGTGCCGGGACTTCTAATCCCTCAGCCATAGGCTCTCTCCTAAGCCGTTA
>CBDVCK010000073.1:0-13367 GCA_965372465.1 uncultured Thermoplasmata archaeon
CCGAGGTTGTCAAAGGCGATGATCTACAAGTCAATTTCTATGATGAACTCCTTGGAAAGGATCTTGAGTATAGAACCGATTATGTGATTTTATCCACGCCATTGATTCAGCAACCTGACGGTGAAATCCTTTCAAAGATGCTCAAGGTCCCATTGGGTCAGGACAAGTTCTTTTTGGAAGCCCATGTAAAACTACGCCCTGTGGATTTTGCAACGGACGGGGTATTCTTATGTGGATGCGCCCATGCCCCCGCAGACATTCCGGAAAGCGTGGCACAGGCCTATGGTGCCGCATCAAGAGCCGCCATACCCATGAAGAACGGTGTTATTCGAGCAGAGGCCATAACCTCGATTATCGATAAAGACAAATGCAGCCAGTGTACAACATGTGAATGGGTGTGTCCATTCGGTGCCATAAGAAAGGTGGAAATCGATGAAAACACAACCGAGATGCAGGTAATTGGAGCTTCTTGCAAAGGGTGCGGTGCGTGTGCATCTGTTTGTCCGGAAAGGGCGATTTCAATGAGGAACTTCACTGATGAGCAGTTGATATTGCAGGCTAAAGCAGGACTCATGGAGGTGATTTGATGGACGATAAATCAAGGGAGAACGATAAATCCGAATCTTCTGAAGGAGAACAAATCCAGGAATACCATCCCAAAATCATCGGATTTCTATGCAACTGGTGCACTTACGCGGGAGCCGATCTTGCGGGAGTATCCAGATACCAGTATCCCACAGATATCAAGATAATAAGGGTCATGTGCTCCACTAGAATGGACCCTGTGATAATATTTGAAACCCTGAAGAATGGGGCCGACGGTGTATTTCTAGGAGGCTGCCATTTGGGTGACTGTCATTATATTACAGGTAACCATCATACAATGAACAAAGTGGATATGACGAAAAAACTTATGGAGATGGCAGGAATTGATAAAAGACGGGTTCGACTGGAATGGATCTCTGCTTCAGAAGGTCAGAGGTTTGCAAACATTATGAAGGAATTTATTGACGAGATCAAACAAATCGGGCCGTCACCGATTTCCGTGTCTTTGATGGAAGAGGAAAAGGACATAAAAATACTTGAAAGCATTAGAATTGCAAAGAAAGCAGCAGAAAGTTTCAGATTGAGATCTGTGGTTGCAAGAATCAGAAAGAGTGTCGAGGAAGGCAATGTCTACGGAGAAAAGGTACCGCAGGAAAGATTTAAGGAATTGATGGACCAGCTCATAAGAGACGAATATATCAGGTCCGGTATCCTTTTGACAGTGGAGGACGGTCCAAAAACCGTGGAAGAAATAGCAGATGAAATCGGGATATCCGAAGAAATCATTTTTAAAAATGTAGCGAGATTATGGAAGAAACAGGTCGTTTTACCCTCGGGGCACAAGGGCCTGTCTCCAACATATAAAGGAGGGATAATATGAAAGAATATGCACTGTTTCTTGGTTGTATTGCCCCTGTAAATACGTTGGGTTATGACATATCATCAAGGAAGGTGGCAGAGGCTTTGGACATCGGATTGAGGGATTTGGACTTCACGTGTTGTGGTTTTCCTTTGTTAGGAGTGAAACAGGAGACCTCCGTGGTAATGGCAGCAAGAAATTTGGCGGTTGCGGAGGAGGCGGGCCTTGATATATTGACAATATGCGGCGCCTGTAGCTTTATGCTTACAAAGGTCCATAAGCAATATGAGCATGGGAAGGCTGAGAAGATTAATGCCGCTTTAAACAAACTGGATCTGGATTATAAGGGTGGGGTTTCGGTCAAACATTTTGCAAGGATGCTCTATGAGGATTACGGCGTCCAGAAATTGAGAAAGGCAGTGAAACGGTCTCTGAATAACCTGAAAGTAGCTGCTCATTATGGATGTTATTATCATAAACCTTCTGACGTCTACGATCACTTTGAGGACCCTGATACACCAGTCTCCTTAGACAAATTGATATCAATCACTGGAGCCACATCCATTCATTATGATGAAAAAATGCAATGCTGCGGTGGAGCTTTATTAGGTATCGAAGAAGAAAAATCATTGATAATGAGCAAGGAAAAATTGGAGCATATAAAAGAGGCGGATGCCGATGCAATCGTGGTGGTCTGTCCCTTCTGCGGTGTGCTTTATGATGGCTGTCAAAGAGATATAGAGGCTAAGTTCCAAGTGAGCTTCAACCTCCCTGTGCTATACTACCCTCAACTTCTGGGATTGGCCCTGGGATTAGATGCAAAATCTCTTGCATTGGGAAAGAACTTCGTAAAGACAGAGTCGTTATTGGAAAAAATCAACCCTTAAAATGACGAAATTAGAGACATTTGTAGCGAAATAAATATATATATTCGATAGGATACGTCACATAATAAGTAAAATAAATGGGGAATGGCAATGCCTGAAACAGAGAAAGATGAAATAACTTCGGATGAGTTGGATTTTAATTTCAAGTATGAAATAGTCAAGGAGCCCGGTGGGGAGAATTTCATGAGATGCTTTCAATGCGGAACATGTACCGGAGGGTGCCCGATTCACAGCATCGACCCCGAATACAACTGCCGCAGGATAATCAGAATGGCGCTTCTGGGTCTTAGGGAGGAGGTCTTAAAGAGCAAGTTCATCTGGTACTGCTCCACATGTTATACCTGTTATGAAAGATGTCCCCAGGATGTCAAGATCACCGAGGTCATGAACACTTTAAAGAACATAGCAGTAAGGGAGGGTTTCATTCATCCCAGCTTCAAGGCCCAATTGGATGCCCTGGAAAAACACGGTAGATTAATCGAGATCAGCGAATTCGAGGAGAGGATTCGCGCAAAGGCCGGTTTGGCTCCCATAATGGACAGTTCCGATGAGGTCAAGAAGATTTTCAAGATTACAGAAATCGACAAGGTGGTCAAAAAATGAAAAAGGCAATTTTTCTTGGATGTACGGTTCCGGTAAGAGCTCTTAATTATGATATATCGACACGAAAGGTGGCAGAAGCTTTTGATGTGGAATTTGTGGACCTTCCGTTCACGTGTTGCGGGTATCCGTTAGCGTCTGTTCATAGAATCACATCAGTGACCATGGCAGCAGTCAATCTTGCCAAGGCCGAGCAGGAGAATCTTGACATCATTACAATATGCAGTGCATGTACAACCATATTGACAAAGGTTAACAAGACCTTGAAGGAGAACAAGGAGGAGAGGGACAAGATAAACGGTCTTATCGATTCTCTCGGATATAATTACAAGGGAACAATCGGTGTGAAACATTTCATGCGCTTTCTATTCGAGGATATCGGTCCAAAGAAAATCGAGGAGAAGGTAACAAATAGTCTCGAAGGAATTAAGGTCGCTCCGATTTATGGATGTCACTATTTGAAACCTTCCGAGGTTTACGAAAAATTCGATGACCCCGAAAGACCGATTTCATTGGATAAACTGATCAATGCAACAGGGGCAACTTCAATAGATTATGAGGGTAAGAACATGTGTTGCGGAGGGGCAATACTTGGTGTGGATGAGACCACATCCCTTACAATGACCAAGGAAATATTGGACGGGGTAAAGAAACACGAAGCCGATGCCATGGCTCTTTTATGCCCATTCTGCAGCATCATGTTTGATGAGTATCAACCGTCTATAGGCGAAGGTTTTGGAACAGAATACGATATACCTGCATTATTCTACACCCAGCTTCTGGGTCTTGCCATGGGTTATGATGTTAAAACCTTGGGAATAAAGAAAAACAAGGTAAAAGCAACAAAATTGCTCAAGAAGATCACAGGTGAGTAGAATTGAAAGGAGCATTAGTCATAGGGGGCGGGATTGCAGGCATCCAGGCTTCACTGGATCTTGCGAACTCCGGAATCAAAGTGCATCTTGTTGAGCGCTCCTCAAGCCTCGGCGGGAGGATGGCACAGCTTGACAAGACCTTTCCCACCAATGACTGTGCAATGTGCATTTTATCACCAAAACTTGTAGAGGTTGCAAGGCATCCCAACATCGAACTACATACAATCTCGGAAGTTACGAACGTGGAAGGAGAAAAAGGTGACTTTCTTGTTACTGTCCTTTCCCATCCCAGATTTGTGGATGAGACAAAATGTGTCGGTTGCGGTGCATGTGCCGATAAATGTCCGGTGAAGGTTCCAAACGAGTTCGACACGGATTTAGCCATCAGAAAGGCAATTTACGTTCCATTCCCTCAAGCGGTTCCTTTGAAGTATTCCATCGATAAGGATAGCTGTTTATATTTCAGGCTGAGGAAAAAACCAATTATTGATAAGAAGGGAAGGTGCATGCTCTGCGTAAAAAATTGCGAGGCAGAGGCAATAGATCATGAGATGAAGCCTACAGAGAGTTACCTCAGTGTCGGTGCCATAATAATCGCAACGGGTTTCGAGCTAATCGATCCCACAATACGAAGTGAATATGGCTATGGGGTATTCGAAAATGTTCTTACATCCTTGCAGTTCGAGCGTTTGCTTTCCGCTTCGGGACCCACCAGTGGTAGGGTGGTCAGACCTTCGGATAACACACCTCCAAAGAACATCGGTTTTATCCAGTGCTTTGGCTCAAGGGACCATCACAGGGGGCGCAAATACTGTTCAAGAGTGTGCTGCATGTACAGCATGAAGGAAGCCATGCTTGCAAAGGAGCATGATCCCGAAATCGAAAACATATCGATATTCTATATCGATATCAGAGCATATGGTAAGGGTTTTGAGGATTATTTCAGCAGGGCCAAAAATGATGTGAATTTCTATCGCGGCAGGCCTGCGGAAATCAATGAGGATGCCAAAACAAAGGACATAATAATACGTGTCGAGGATACGGAAGAAGGCAAGACAGAGAGGATCAGGACAAATATGCTGATTCTCTCCCCTGCAATCGTACCTTCAGAAGGCACCAAGGAACTCGCCCAGGTCTTGGATGTAAACCTTGATGAAAATGGATTCATTAAGAGCCTGGATGATGGAGGTGTTACAACTTCAAGGGACGGAATTTTTGTATGTGGGGCTGTAGAGGCTCCCAAGGATATCCCTGATACCGTGGCCCAGGCATCCGGTGCATCTGTAAAGGCCATGCAGGGTTTGCAGGATGAAAGGGTCTTCGAGGTCGAGGAAGGGTCAAAAGAGGTGCAAAAAGAAGGTGTCGCAATGGGAGGCGAGCCGAGAATAGGTGTATTTGTCTGTCACTGCGGAACCAATATAGCTGGTGTGGTTGATGTAAAGGATGTAGTGAACTATGCCAAAACACTGCCCAATGTCGTCTATGCATCAAACCGCACTTACACGTGCTCGGATGATTCCCAGCAGAATATAAAGGAGATAATAGAAAAAGAGAATTTAAATCGAATTATAGTTGCCGCATGCTCACCCAGAACCCACGAACCCATTTTCAGGGAAACATGCGAGGAAGCGGGATTAAATCCCTATCTTTTCGAGATGGCCAATATTCGCGACCAGTGTTCGTGGATTCACAGCCAGGAGAAGGAAGCGGCCACTGAAAAATCCAAAGATTTGGTCAGGATGGCTGCAGCACGGGCAAGACTCCTAAAGCCCCTTGAGTCTTCGGAACTTGATGTTACAAAAGAGGCTCTGGTAATTGGCGGCGGGGTGGCAGGTATTTCAAGTTCATTGGATCTTTCAGGGCAGGGTTTTGCTGTCCATCTTATCGAGAAAACACCCTTTTTGGGAGGAAGATCTGCAGAACGGTCCATTCTCAGCCCCTGGGAGGTTGAGCCCTCAGAGTTCTTTAGCGAAAAATATCGGGCTTTACAGGACGATCCAAACGTAAATATATGTTTAAACACCGAGCTTTCGGACATTCGAGGTTACATCGGGAACTTCGAGGCCACCTTGAGTGTAAACCCGAGAGGTGTAAACGAGAATTGCAATGCCTGCGGTGAATGCGAAAAGGCATGCCCCATAGATGTGGATTTCGTGTTCAACGAGGTTCTTGAGGAAAGAAAGGCCATATACAGGAAGAATAACTTCTTTCCTGATAGATATGCAATAGATTTTGAGCACTGTGACAAGTGCGGAGAATGCCTTTCTGTTTGCAAGGAAAACGCAATCGATCTGAACTCCGAAAAGGAATTAGCCCAAATCAAAGCAGGGACCATCATCCTCGCAATAGGTTCTGACCTCTACGAGCCTGAAAACGGTGAATTCGGATATGCAAGAACTTCTCCGCATGATGAGGACAAGGTAATCACCAACGTCGAGCTGGAGCGCCTTATGGATGAGGAGGAAATAGAAATCGGAGGTAAGAATCCGAAAACCATGGCCTTTATTCACTGTGTGGGCTCGAGAAACGGAGAATTCGGATGCTCAAGGTACTGCTGCCAGATAACCATAAAGCAGGCTCTGGAATTACAGAAGAAGGGTATCGAGGTCTTATCATTTTACAGAGACGTTAGAGCCTTTGGAAAGGGTGCTGAAGAGCTTTACCAGGAGGCACGGAACAGCGGGGTAATTTACTTCCGATACGATCCCGAAAATAAACCTGAGGTCATCAAGGACGAAAACGGTGATCTTAAGATCAGTTTTTACGATAAATTGTTTGGAAAGAATTTATTAATCGATGTCGATGCTGTGGTATTGGCTGTGGGCATGCGACCTAGGAAGGATGCAAAGGACCTTCAACTGCTGCTCAAAGTTCCTCTAAGTTCAGAGGGGTACTTCCTTGAAAAGCATCCAAAGCTTGCACCACTGGAAACGAACACTGACGGCATATATGTAGCAGGCTGTGCACAGTATCCAAAGAACATTGAGGATACGGTGGCCCAGGCAAACGGTGCCGCGGCAAAGGCTTCCATCCCCATGGCAAGAGGCAGGGTCAAGGCAGATAGCGTTGTATCGGTTGTGGACGAGGAAAAATGTACCGGATGCGGAACATGCGAGATACTCTGTCCCTTCGGTGCCATTTCATTAAAGGAGGATGGAAAGGCCCTGGTCACATCTGCTCTCTGCAAGGGCTGTGGAGTGTGCAGGGCATCCTGTCCCGAAATGGCAATGACTGTACCGCATTACACAAATGATCAATTGATGGCCCAGATCTATGCAATGGTGGAGGAGGTGGATTAGATGGAAGGAACCGGAATTACACCTGATGCCGAGCCCAAGATCAGGATTCTCGGTTTTCTTTGCAATTGGTGCTCATATGCCGGAGCAGATCTGGCAGGTATATCCCGCCTTCAAATGCCTCCATTGCTTCGTGTTATCCGGGTGATGTGCAGCGGAAGTTTGGACCCGAAAGTGGTGCTCACTGGCCTTAAGGAAGGGGCCGATGGAGTTATCATAATGGGTTGCCACCTGGGTGACTGTCATTATCTCACAGGTAATTATGAAGCCAAAAGAAAATACGAGATGCTCAAGAGCCTTTTGGATTTTACAGATTTTGATTCTGATAGACTCCATCTGGAATGGGTATCGGCTTCAGAAGGGATCCGCTATCAAAAAGTGGTAACTGATTTTACAAACAAAATTAAAGAACTCGGTCCCAGTCCCATTCGGAAGAAGGATGACGCTGCAAATAGGATAGTACAACAGCTTGATGCGATTATCCATGCAACAAGCGAGTTTCGATTGAGATCCATTATCGGTAGGGAGAAAAAGCTCACTGAACTCGGTAATGCATATGGAGAGAAGTATTCGGTGGATGAGCTGGAAAAAATCAAGGATCAAATAATCAGGGATGAGTATATCCGCAGTAATATCATTTTGATGTTGGAGAAATCCCCCAAGACCGTGGAAGAGCTCGCTGAAACTATTGGGCTTGCCACAGAGGTGGTTTTCAGGCATGTGGCGCGGTTGTGGAAGAAACAGGTAATCCTGCCTCATGGTTCAGAGGGGAAATCACCAACCTATATCAAAGCTGGGGGTATGTAAATGGCAAATAAGGTGGGCGCGGTGATGGTTCTGGGAGCAGGTATCGCAGGTATGCAGACTGCTCTAGATCTGGGAGAATCCGGTTTCAAGGTTTACCTGGTCGAAAAAACAAGCAGTATCGGGGGTGTCATGGCATCCCTTGATAAAACGTTCCCAACCAATGACTGCGCAATGTGTACAATCGCACCAGCTCTTGTGGGAACTGGCAGGCATCATAATATTGAGATATTGACGTGCAGTGAAATCGAAAACGTCCAAGGTGAAGCGGGAGATTTCAAGGTCACTGTGCTTAAGCATCCAAGATACATAGATGAGGAGAAGTGTACAGGTTGCGGTCTTTGTGCCCAGTACTGTCCCATAGAAGCCATAAGCGAGTTCGAAAAGGGTATTTCTCTAAGAAACGCAACGTTCGTTCCCTTTCCCCAGGCTGTGCCTTTGGTATTTCGAATAGACAGGACAAAATGTATTGGATGCGGACTATGCGAGCAGTACTGTAAGGCAAAAGCAGTTGATTACTCTCAGGAGGAGGAGAAGGTAAAGCTCAATGTAGGCTCAATCGTTCTTACACCGGGATTCGAGACCTTCGACCCGACCCAGAAACCCGAGTATGGATTCGGCAGATTTCCAAATGTCGTAACAAGCATTCAGTTCGAAAGAATACTTTCCGCTTCCGGACCTTTTGCAGGCACTGTTCTTCGCCCCTCGGATGGAAAGCATCCCATGAAGATTGCATGGATCCAGTGTGTAGGTTCCAGGGACGAGCAGGCAGGCAAAGGCTACTGTTCTGCTGTTTGCTGCACATACGCAACCAAGGAGGCAATCATTGCCAAAGAGCATACCGCAGGGACCGAGTGCTCCATTTTCTATATGGACATGAGAACCTATGGAAAGGGATTCGAGGAATACTACAATATGGCCAAGGATAAGTATGGTGTTAATTACGTGAAGTCCAGGGTCCCCCATATCGAGGAGGATCCAAAAACTAAGGATCTTAAGATAATCTATGTTGATGAAAAAGGGAAGATTTCAGAGGATACATTCAACCTTGTTGTGCTCTCTGTTGGCATGGAGCCCACAATTGATTACAAGGATATCGCAGACAAGTTCGGTGTGGATTTGAACCAATACGGGTTTTGCGAAACAGATTATTTCACACCCCTTCAGACTTCAAGGCCAGGTGTCTATGTTGGAGGATCGTTTTCCTCTCCCAAGGATATTCCTGATGCTGTTGCTCAGGCTTCTGGAGTAGCAGTAAAAGCATCGAGCATAATATCCTCGGAAAGAAACTCCCTGGTGACGGTAAAGGAGTATCCCCCTGAAATCGATATGGGCCAGGAACCGAGAATTGGTGTTTTCTGCTGTCACTGTGGAATCAATATCGGCAGCATCGTGGACGTACCAGCTGTTGTGGAGTTTGCTAAAACCCTGCCAAATGTCGTTCATACGGATCATAACCTATACACATGCTCCCAGGATACACAGGACAAGATAAAGGACGCTATTACCGAGCACAAACTGAACAGGGTGATTGTGGCCTCCTGCACTCCGAGAACCCATGAGCCCTTATTTCAGAACACCATCAGGGAGGTGGGTTTGAATCCGTATCTTTTCGATTTAACAAGCACTAGGGAGCATGTTTCCTGGGTCCACAAAAGCGATCCCGAAAAAGCAACTGAAAAGGCAAAGCACCTGGTTTCAATGGCGGTGGAGAAGGTCATGAGGAACAAGATGGTAGAGAAAACCTCTGTGGAATGCGAAAAAGCCGCTTTGATTGTGGGTGGTGGAATCGCTGGAATGACTGCAGCTCTGGATCTGGTAGAACAGGGTTTTACTGCCTATATAATCGAAAAGGAAAATGAGCTCGGGGGAAATTTGCGCAATATCCATCATCTGCTGACGGGGGAAGACCCTCAAAAAGAACTTAATTTGTATATCGAGAGAATAAATGACAATTCCGATATCAAAGTTTTCACAGGTGCCACCTTGCAGAATGTGAGCGGTTACATTGGTAATTTTACTGCCACGGTCTTGCAGGGTGAGGACAGCAATGATTTCAAGGTGGGCACAATCATCGTAGCAACTGGTGCAAAGGAGCTTAAACCCCGTGGCCAATATCTGTACGGTGAGGATTCAAGGGTTATGACACAGCTGGAATTTGATAAAAGAATTCACGATGAGGGTATTTCTCAGAAAAATATCGTTATGATCCAGTGTGTGGGTTCCAGAGACGAGCAGAGGGAGTACTGCAGCAGGGTATGCTGTACCGAAGCTGTCAAGAATGCCCTTAAAGTAAAGGAATTGAACCCGAAAGCCAATGTGTATGTCCTGTATCGGGATATTAGGACCTACGGTTTTCGGGAGAAGCACTACAGAGAGGCAAGAGAAAAAGGCGTCGTGTTTATCAGATATCTACAGGAGCAAAAGCCTGTGGTGGAAACCGAAGGGGATGAAATCAAGGTCACAGTATACAATCCAAATATTGATGGGGATATTGTAATTAAGCCTGATTTGTTGGTTCTCAGCGCTGCGACAATTCCCTATGCCGAGAATGAAGAGCTTGCCCAGGTGCTCAAGGTGCCCCTGACCTCCCAGAATTTCTATATGGAAGCCCATATGAAGATCAAACCGGTTGACTTTGCAGCAGCTGGAATATTTTTGTGCGGTACCTGCCATTCTCCAAAGTTCGTGGACGAGACCATCTCCCAGGCAAGCGGTGCTGCGTCAAAAGCCACGGCATTGATGTCAAAGACAGCGCTCTTCACCGAGGGTGTGGCAGCAGTGATTGATGAAGAAAGATGTGCAGGCTGCGGACTGTGTGAAGAGAACTGTGCATATGATGCTATAAAGGTCAACGGGGAAACAGGCATTGCCGAAATAAACGAGGTTCTGTGCATGGGTTGCGGTGCATGTTCATGTATCTGCCCCTCAAACGTACCCTACCTGCGGCAGTTCGAGCCAGCTCAGCTGCTGGCAATGCTAGATCGCGCATTGGAGTCTGCAATGTAAAAACGGATAATATGTCTGAAATCGGGGATGTGGTTATGACAGAAAAAGATGAGAACATAAAAACAGGAAATGCAATCGGGAATACCGAATCCAGCTCTGAAGAGGATGTCAAGACCTTCAGGAGCTTGATTTCCGAGGTTCACGAAAGAAACCTCTGCGGCAGCTGCGGGGGTTGCGTTTCATTCTGTTCAGCCCATGAATTAAAGGCAATCGATATGGGAGAGGATGGAAAACCTGTCTTTGTTAACGAGGATAACTGCCTTAAATGCGGGATATGTTATGTCATCTGCCCGCAAATTAGCATCTTCGATGAAGAGCTTAAGGAGAAACACAACTGGAAACCCCCCATTGGACATTTTCAAAGGGTTGCAGTTGCAAGATCAACAGATAATCAAGTTCGTGAACTTGCCACAGACGGTGGAGTGGTTACAGCCCTGCTTCTATACTTGATAGAGCACAAGGCAATAGACGGTGCCATCGTTTCCAAAAGGACTGGTCCATTTACAAGGGAGCCTTTGATTGCAACTACAAAAGAGGACCTGCTCAATGCCGCGGGCTCAAGATTTGCAGGGCAGTCCCATGTGGAGGAGCTTGGAAAATACAGCACATATTCCCCGACACTTTATGGTTTGAAGGATATCAGGAACCTGGATCTTGCAAGGATTGCAGTTGTTGGCACCCCCTGTCAGATTCATACCATCAGGAAGATGCAAATTCTTGGGGTTTTACCATCACATGTAGTTAAATTCACTATAGGACTGTTTTGCATGGAGAACTTCTCGTTTGATGAGGAGGCAAAGCAGAAATTAGAGGAAGAGATGAAAGTGAACTTAGATGATATTGTCAAGATGAATATCAAGGATGATCTGATCATCGATTTGAAAGGCGGTGAAAGGGTTCATGTTCCTTTTGAGGTTCTGGATAACTTGATGAGACCTGCCTGCCTTGCCTGTACTGATTTTGCAAATGATTTTGCAGATATCTCGGTTGGCGGATTGGGTGTTCCGGATGGATATACAACAACCGTCATCAGAACTGACATCGGATTGAAGAGATACAACGAGGCTGTGGAAATAGGTTATATCGAGGAGCACGATCTAAAAGAACATAAGAAACAGCAGCTTGAAAAGACAAAAACAATGGCCAAGATAATCAAGTTTGCAGAGAAAAAGAGGCAGAGGGGACTTGCCACCCTCAAGAACCTGTGAAAGTAGAGGCAAGGCCCAGGGCATTGTGCACATTTTCTGGAACCTTACATATATACCCAGAGCATTGGTGGGTGGAATGGTGGCCCAAACAAATCCTGGTCTGACATTTCCCATTGCAGCAGTCATGTACCTTCTTGTCATGCTGTATGTTTTCTACGATTTGCAGAATTCGTCAAAATGTTGGCATGTTCATCAAAATATAAGTGAAGTCCAATACTGAATAAAAAAAATCAAGCCGTTGAGCCTTCGATGATTCCGATGACCTTCGAAAGCTGCACATCGGAATTCAGCGAGTAAACGATCTCCTTGCCTTTTTTGTGCTTGCTGATAATCTCGGCATCTCTTAGGCGCTCCGCATGCCAGTTCACAGTGGATGGGTGAATATCCAGGGCTTTTGAGACCAATTTTTGGTTGGATTCGGGATTTGAAAGTAGGAATTTCACTATCCTTCTTGCTGTTTTGTTCATCAGGGCGGACATGATGTGCTTGTATCCGCAGCCATTGGTGTATTTGCTGTAGCCGTTCTGGTTAACATAGTAGCGTTTGTATTTACCATTCTTGTGGCACACTATCTTATCCATACCCTCCAGAACGGAGAGTTGGTACCTGGCACTGCCGGAGCTTAGGTCTAATTTCTTGGTGATACTGGCAAGATGCTCTCCTGGATGCTCCGTAATATAGACGTAGAGGTCCTTTCTCACTCCATCAAGTGTTTCGTTTCTATCCAATCTTGCAAATAGCCAGTAACCCAGGATTAGGGAACTTATTATGAAGATCAAAAGGGCGTACATCCACGGAGGGGGAATGAACCCGCTCTCTTTGCCTTCATTTTCGAATTTTGCATTTTCAAAGTACTGCTCGGCCAGAGCAGCCATTGCCAGATCCTCGTTGTTGTCATCGTAGTTCTGGGATCGCAGCCAGGTCACAGCCCTTTCCATACTTAGTAAGGTATCCTTATTGGGATTTGTGGATAAAGCCATCACAGCCCAGGAGGTATCCTCGATTCCCCCGAAGCTGCCGTCTGGTTTCTGTTTCAGCATCAAAGCAGCGAGCTCATCCCAGATGTCGAGCTCTGCGCTGTCCAGGGCAAGTATTGCTTTGGAGGTATCCTCGATTGAATCCCAGGAATGGTCTTCATTTTCCTGTTCCAAAAGCCAGTTTGCACCTTTTTCTACAACCTCGCGGTTCTCATCCTTGAATTTCGCCAGTCCGTATGTCGCCATTGCGGTATCGCTTACATCATCGTTCCAGCTACCGTCTGGTTCCTGATCCTTGAGCAGTTT
>CBDVCK010000074.1:0-13366 GCA_965372465.1 uncultured Thermoplasmata archaeon
CCACAATACACCTGAGATGATAAGGATCAGAGTTTTCAGAACCTTACCCTTATCCTTGCCGTACTTCGAGTATAGCCACAGTTGTTTAATGGTCCAAAAAGATATTGCTTCCGTTTCTGGGGTTTCGCCTGCTGCGGCTTCCTGGGCTTTAGCTTCCACAGCAGTTTCAGAAGGAACTTCTGGTCCAAGGGCAACAACTTCCTGTGGCGTGCTTTCCTCTGGGATGGCCCTCAATCTCTCCAAACGTCTCTTTTCAGCTTCGCTTAGCTCATATTCTTTATATGTATCTGGTATCATGAGGCTTTCGCCGAACTTCTGTTCGAACATATTATGCAAATTTGAGCTCTCTCTCCTCTCGGCCATTCTATCGATTTTCTTTTCGAGGTAGGGAATATCCTCGGTACTCTTTCTGATCCAGGATGTGGCCGTAAAATCCTCAGATGCATCTTCCTCGGATACGACCTCTGCTGTTGTAACATCCTCTAAAAAAACACCTTTTTTCCTCATCTTCGCCTCTTGTTTGTTGATCTTCTTTTCGGCTTTCGCCATCTTTTTGTCCTTTTTCTTGGCCTTTTTCTGCTCCTTTGCCATTCTCTTCAAATCTTTTAAGGAGTGCTTTATATCTTGAGTACCTTCCATTTTAATCCCCACGCTCAGGTTATTTACAAATTATCTACTGGTATCTTGACAGGAATATTTACCTAAACCATATTGCTGGTTCTATCTGTATATGTTTCTTCAATTGTTTAATACTTTTGCCCTATATTGAAACGAGGTTTACGTTATTTTGCCCCCAAAAAGCCTTTATCGATAAAAAAGTTTTCGCAGATTTCCCATAATGGACCTAGCCGCGTTTCAGCTCGTAAACTTTTTGACACCTCACTGCGCTGGCTAACCCCTCGCAAAAAGTTTAACGGTCATCCAAAAACTTGGGGTCAGCCTGCTCCCTCGGTGATAGAATAAAAGATGGGCCTGGCCGTGTTTTGGCTTAAGAACTAAGCAAAACCCAGTATAACCAAAACACGCAAGGATTACGAATTAAGTAAATCTATATTACCAAAGGGCCTGGCCGTGTTTCAGCTTAAGAACCAAGCAAAACCCATTATAACTGAAACACGCCGGGCCCACGAATCTAATTGATATAAATTATAGTGGGCCTGGCCGGATTTGAACCGGCGACCATTTGGTTTCTCACCCTTTTTAAGGGAGATTTTAACATTTGGTTATGAGCCAAACGCTCCACCAGTCTAAGCTACAGGCCCTCAATGATTAAATGTTGTGAATGTCAGCGCCGTCGATCGGATTCGAACCGATGACCGTCCGATTTCCGTCCCACCTAATGGTGGTTAACAGTCGGATGCTCAACCACTGAGCTACGACGGCAAATTGTAATTTTTATTGAATTTAAACTCGGATATGCAATGGTAATGTAAAATCTTTGCTAAATAATTTTTCATTTACCTTAATGCCTTTTCGATGTCTTTAACGGATTTTGCAATCCCATCTATGGTATTAGAAAGGCGGGTTAAAAAATCATGGATTTCATCTGTTGTTACCGCCCCTTCAAGAGAGGGTTTGATTAACTTCTCTTGTTCAAGGATTCGCAATGAGTACCTCACCTTGTGCTGGGGGCAATTTAGCATCTCTGAAAGTCTGATTATACCCACAGGTTCGTTTTCTAAAATGGCTTTGAGCATGGCCATATGCCTTTGCAAAAGGTCCAACTCGAATTCGATATTACTAATTTCATCATTACTTTTTGAATGGGTTTTTTTGGATTTTGGTGATTTATGTGTCAAAGCACCTCCCCCTGGGTTTGAGCTTTTTTATTATGCTGCCAAAATCATTGAATAGCGATTACTGGCAGTTTATAGCACGATACATAATAGCACACACGTATAAAAAAGTTAGGTAAATTCTCATGTACATAAGATAGTGTTCTCAAGAATAATGTATATCTGATAAAATAGAAAGTTTTATACTAACATATGACTTTTACCATCTTAGGTGAAGCGATGGCGATAGGTTTTATACTGATAAGTACAGCTCCAGCAAAGGAACACGATGTCTATAATGAACTTAAAAAGATCAAGGAGATCGTGGAATTGCATCCCTTGTTCGGGGAATATGACCTTATTGCAAAACTGGAGGCCAAAAACTTCAATTTACTGGGCCAGATAGTGGTGGACAAGATCCGCACCATACCAGGTGTGGTTGATACAAAAACATTGACCGGGATAAAATTCTAAAGTGGAGGTAACTTAATGGCAGGTATGTGGGAATTCCTCACGGTATTGATTTTGACATTCGCACTCTTTACACTGATTGCCGGTATTTTTACGGCATATTTCGGAGCTGGGAAGAGCAGGAAAATCGGGTTGGTTTTAATCGTGGTTGGATTGCTGGTGGGAGTTATCTACACACTACCAGCCATAAGGGAAGCAACAGGAATCGCAACTGGTATAGATGTATCAGAAATAATCTTTGATGCATTTATCATACTTATTGCAGCAATAATCGGGGCTGCCATTGCACTTGGACTGTTCCTGCTTGCTATTATGAAATCCTAAACCTACCCTCACGAAAATCTAAAATATGCAATCTTGGATTTCCATGGTTGATTGAAATGGATGTATTGTTAATTTTGGGCAGTAAGAGCGATTTACCTGTATGCGAGAAGTCAAAGAGCGTTCTGGACGAGCTTGGGGTGGATTATCAGGTTGAAATCGCATCAGCTCATAGAACACCAGAGCTTGTCAAGGAGCTTGTTGAAAATACCGAGGCAAAGGTGATAATCGCTATTGCAGGCCTTTCGGCGGCTTTACCTGGAGTGTGCGCATCACACACCCTCAAACCGGTAATCGGTGTGCCGGTCTCAGGAAAACTGAACATGGATTCCGTACTTTCGATTCTTCAAATGCCTCCTGGGATACCTGTAGGAACGGTGGGACTGGATAACGGAAAGAACGCTGCACTTTTGGCATGTGAGATTATTGCCCTCGGAGATGCAGGGCTTGAGGGGAAACTGGTAGATTACAGGAAGAAAATGAAAGAGAAAGTGCTTAGTGATGCAAAAAGTGTTTCATCCAGTTGAACCTGATAACCATAAAGAACTCAAAGGGAGGGAGTGCTTACATGTTCGATCCTGAAAAATTCACTCAAGAAAAGATATCAGAGCTCAAAGAGCAGATCACAGGCAAGGCGATAATCGGTGTCTCAGGTGGTGTAGACAGCACTGTGGCTGCGGTTTTGGCAAGCAGGGCAATTGAAGAACGGTTGGTTGCGGTCTATGTAGATACAGGTTTTATGAGAAAAGGCGAAACAGAGTTCGTGGGAAACATTCTTGCCCAAATGGACGTGAACTACAAGATTTACAAAGCCGGGGATGAATATTTTAAAGCTCTGAAAGGTGTCATCGATCCCGAGGAAAAAAGGAGAATCATTGGAGAGAGGTTCATCCGCAACTTCGAGCACGTGGCAAAAGAGGAAAATGCCGAATACCTGGTCCAGGGAACCATAGCCCCGGATTGGATAGAGTCAGGCGGTGGGCTTAGAGACACAATCAAATCACACCATAACGTGGGAGCACTGCCAGAAGATATGGAATTGAAACTCGTTGAGCCCCTCAGAGATATATACAAAGACGAGGTCAGGAAAGTAGCACGAAGCCTGAGCATCCCGGTTGCAGAGAGACAGCCTTTTCCCGGGCCGGGTCTTGCGGTTAGGATTTTAGGGGAGTGCACGAAAGAGGCAACAGACATCGTGCGAGAGGCCTGCGCCATCGTAGAGGAGGAGCTTGATTCGGCATCTGACAAAGGTGAAATGGAAAGGCCCTGGCAGTACTTTGCAGTGCTATTGCCTGTAAAAAGTGTTGGTGTCCAGGGGGATGTTCGGGCCTATGGATATACGATTGTGGTGAGGGCGGTTCAATCTGTGGACGGGATGACTGCAGCATTTTCAAAGATCCCGCTTTCCGTTTTGGAGCGCATCTCCGGAAGGATAACCAATACAATGGGGAGCAAGGTCAACAGGGTTGTATATGATATAACTAATAAACCCCCCGGGACCATTGAATGGGAATGAAAAATCATTTTATCATGCTTAGGCACTTAGATGCATTGACGCGATCGATTTCTTTTACCTTATCAAAATCCCTATCCTCGCTCACAAGCGTGGTTAAACCCACGTGCCTCATGGATGCGATATGAATAGAATCTCTTGGGTCCAATGATGTTGTTTCGAATATCTCCAGTGTTTCAAAGATCACGGCTTCATCCACACTGATCCACTTAACTGGCATTGAGAGCATTGTTTTTACGATTTTGATAGCATCCTCTTTTCCGATATTTTTCTTTAGAACCCATAGAACCTCATCTACCATGATATAAGAAGCTGCAGCAGATATCTTCTGGTTGTCTACAAGTTTTATTATTTCCCTGCACCTTTGGCCTAATTCATCCTGATTAATTGCAGCAAAGATAAAAATGTTGGAATCCAGATACAATCCTCAGGCCTCCCCATACCTGGCCTTTAGTTCCTTCTTGATATCTTTCATGGATATCCTTTTGCCCCTTCTTTGGGAAACCTCCAAAAATACATCATAGACATCCTGTTTTTTTGTAAGAATTATCTTCTCATCTTCAAGTGGCCCACCAACTAGAAATATCTTCTTTCCAACGAAAACTTTCTTGATGAACGGGTCCTCGCCTTTCTGTCTTTCTTTCAGCTCATTCGTACCGAATATGACATAATTGATCTCCCTGGAAAGCCTTTTCTCCAGATCGTTTAGACCAGAAATGAGACTCTGTTCATCAACATCACCTACAACGAATATATCGATATCTGAATTCAGTTTTTCCTTTCCCTCTGCCCAGGAGCCGTAGATGAAGGCATGCTTTACTCCCGATTCCCCCTTGAATATCTGTTTTAGCTCAACTACAAAGCCTTCGGTCTTCCCCTCCAAACCATGTGCCATCATTCAGTTGTCCTGTGATGATACCCACATTTTCCAAATGTGGGTTGTTCATTCACATTCAGGAAATTGTAAATCATACAAATGGTTTATTATCTTTCAGTTCTTTCACATCTTTCAAAAGCTGAAAGTAATGAAAGGTCTGAAAGGTGTTTAGGATGAACAAATATACAAATCCATATCGGCCAGGAAGTGGTATGTTCCCCCCTTATTTTGCAGGCAGACAAAATGAGCTTTCTGTTTTTAATTATCTTTTATTAAAGTCATCCAATGTTCTGACACATCGGAGCATATATTAAGAGAATGTTCCGATATATCGTAACATTTATAAACATGTACCACATTCTCTCCTACATGACAAGGCTCCCCTATCCGGGTGGATGGTCATATTCGGGAATCCTTTTATGTAAATCATCTTTATATATGAGAGCCAGGAGGCGATGATTTACATGATAGAGGCACTTGCCGAGTGGAATGAGTGGTGGTCTACTAGAGAGGTTGATAAAGAACTCGTCGGGCGAAAGAGAGAGATGTCAGGTAGGGCTGAAGATTTTTTTTCTTTCAAGGAGATCAAGACCCTCACCGGCTTAAGGAGAAGCGGTAAATCCACATTGCTCTACCAACTGATAAATCACCTGCTTCTGATTAAAAAAATAAATCCTGCCCTGATCCTTTTTGTGAACTTTGAAGACCCCATATTGTCCAGAGCGAAATTGAGTGAGATATTCAATGAATATCAAACCCAAATAAATCCAAACGAGAAACCATACATCTTTCTGGATGAGGTTCATAGATGCAGAGAATGGGCACTTTTCTTAAGAAAATTATATGACCTTAAAAAGATTGAGCAGGTATTTATTACAGATTCTTCATCGAAGTACATAAAATCAGAATACGCAAGTGTAATCACGGGACGCGAAATAAATATCACGATATTTCCCCTATCATTAAATGAATATCTCGTTTGGAAAGAATTGGATGTCAGAACTCCATATACAAGAGAAACTAAAAATAAAATAAAGAACTCGCTTGGATCATACTTGCAATGGGGTGGATTACCTGATGTCGTGCTAAAAAGCTCAGAGACCCATAAGAAGATTCTTTTAAATGATTATCTCAATGATATCGTGCATAAAGACATTGTAGAAAGATACAATGTAAATTATCAAAAGATCAAGTCATTGGTAGACTATCTTGTAGCCAATTGCGGAACCCTTTTCAGCCCACGGAAATACTCGAAGACTTACGGCCTATCTTTGGATTCTTTGAACACATATATGGGATATTTGAATGAGGTTTTTCTCTTTTTTGGTATTCCAAAATTCGATTATTCTATAAGAGCGCAACAATTAAGCCCAAAAAAGGTCTACCTCGGTGATACCGGTTTTCATGGAAGCGCAGGTTTTCGTTTTTCTGAAAACATTGGAAGGTTATACGAGAACGCAGTATTTCTTTCATTGCAAAAAAGAGGGAAGGAATTATATTACTGGAAGGGAAAAGGAGAGTGTGATTTCATTGTTAAAGAAGGAATTGAATTGGAAACTGCAATCCAGGTATGCAGTCAGTTTGAGCCTGATATAAAAGATCGTGAAATAAAAGGTCTGATTGAAGCAATGGAAACTCTAGAGATAAAAAACGGGCTAATAATTACAGATAAGAAAGAAGGCCAAGAAAAAGTGGGAAAAAAATCTATTCGCTATATACCTTTGTGGAGATATTTATTGTCAGAGTAATATTTGGGTAACTTTGTCCTGATTATGCTTACCCATCTTGGAAAGTGTTTTCAATACGAAGTTCTCATTATGGAATCAGAAACGATACTTTTAAGTTTTGCGTTGAAATTGAAACTATGATACATTATTTGTACTTAAAGCCGATTCTCTTTCCTTTTGCATTTCATCCTTTCCAAAATCCCTCACTCCCCCTCCTTAATCACCTTTATCCTGTCCTCTCCGCCAAACCATGTGCCATCCGTCAATTGTCCTGTGATCACTATGCTCTCGGACTCTCCCACCTTTAGGAGGTCCTGCACCGCTGACCTGTCGAACTTGACTTTGGGATACGAGATGCTGTCCTCGTCATGTAATTCATCGTCTCCCAGCATATTTTTATGAAGATGATTACATGTAGAGGGTCATCGTTGTTATACATCCTCTCAGAGAGATGAGCCTTGACATCATCCTCGATTTCCCAAGGTCATTCTCCGATTGGGACTACCCCGTTCAACAGTAATGAGCTTATAACGAGATCCTTCAAATTATAGCCATCAGGTAGCTCGATGTAGACAATGAAATGCTCTCCCCTCACTCCACTCTCACCTCCTTCTGCTTCTGGAAATTCGGTGAACACAGAATGAGTTGGTTTTACCGGTGATGGACTTTCGTTGCGAGCATTTCCCACTCCGCACAAAATGTGTGCCTGGTAGGAATGGGCACTCCGCGATGTTCTTTTCGGGTTTAGGGGATTTGGGGGGAGATAATAGCTGAGGGGGAGGTGGATTTTTTTATAGGCCGCTAAACTGCTGCTTCCCCACCTTCCATTACCATTCAACTGGTTCTATCAGAGGATATTTGTCCTGACTATTGGAGTCTATGATGTACGTGGCGTCGACGATTCCATCGCTGTCTAGTATATCTTGGTTTGCTCCTTGATAATCATCATATGCCCCCTCGCCAGGTTCGTCAAAATCAGACCAGTAGTTACCCCCAGATGGATAGCCATTGTCCCAAGTGTTAGCCTTGTTGTCGTAAGCCTGGTTGGTGTTGTCGATGATGTTGTCATTACAATAGCGGATGTAGAAGCCGTAATCGTTGCCAGACACCGTATTCTCCTTGACAATGTTATTTGTTGAATAGTAGGACACTTCGATCCCATGGGTGCTACTCGACACTATATTCCCGTTCACGGTGTTATCATGAAAACTTACTGTATGCTGGCTGAATTTAGCCAAAGTAATTTTCATGTTGATGCTCTTGCATATCAACAATAAACCAGACAAGAGCAGCTTTACGTGGGAATAGCTCATAAAGATACTATAATACGAGGCGCCCGAAACCAAGTTCTCGCTCACGGTGCTACTGCCGTAATTCCCCCAATTCCTCAGTTCTTAAAAGCTGTCAATGAGCCACTGTGCACCATAGATCAGCTGATTTGCCTCCGTTTCGGATAATTTTTTACCTCTTTGAGCTTCAACTTCGTTCATGAAAGCCTCAAGCATATTCAGCGCTGCCTTTTCGTTGCCTTTGTCTAACGATTTTTGAATATTCTCAAGTTTAGAGCCCAAACTATTCTTGATACCTGCGTGTATGTCCATAGTGTTTACAAATGCAATCAGGTTCTCTAATGCTTCTTCGGTGCTTACTGTATATTTGATTAATGTCATATCATAGTATGTCCCAATACCTTCAGTGGTGCCAAAGATGTATATGTTTCCCAATGGATCAACAGCTACTAAATAAGCTTCGTCAATACCGCTCGCCGGGCCATCATATCGTAACTCATGAAGCAAGTTCCCGTCAGAGTCGAGAATTATGGTGGCAAAGTCATCTGAGGTACCAATACCAGGGCTAGTACCAGTAACATATATATCACCTACCGGTGAAACGGTAATCCTAAAACACCATTCCATACCATGAGCCGGTCCATCGTACCTATAGACCCATAGTTCGTTGCCGGATAGATCATAGGCGATAATTGCATAATCATAAGAGGTTCCTATACCATTGCTCCAACCTAATGCATATAATCTATCTGGTTGAACCAATGATAAATGAATCCCCCAATCATCACCATTTGCGGGGCCATCGTATGTAGCCACCCACTGTCGTTCACCGGTTGAGTCGTATGCGATAGTACATATGTCACCGGAGACGAAATCTCTATTGAGAGCTCCTGTTACATATATATTACCTTCAGGACCAATTACCATATTGCTAATTTGGTCGTCAATATGATTTGGTCCATCGTACCTTTCTACCCATAATTGGTTGCCATTAATATCATAGGATAGCAGAACACAATCTAAGCCTGTGCCTACTCCAGTACTGCGCCCTGCAACTAGGATCTCACCGGTTACCGGATTTACTTCTACACTCAATGCATCATCGATGCTGTTTGCAGGCCCGTTATATAATGCAACCCAGAGCTCATTTCCTGATGAGTCATACGCTACAGTTGCAATATAAGTTTTCCTATCATAATAACTTCCTCCCTCAATAACTGTGTCACCGGTTACATACACATTTCCGGTTACCGGATCAACAGTTATACTTTTGGGCCATTCAGAGTCTCCTGCCGGGCCGTCGTATGCCGCCATCCAGAGTCTATTCCCATTAGTATCATAAGCCATTGTGAGATAATCATAATCGGTTCCTGATTGAGCACTTGCTCCTGTCACATATACATTTTCATTTGGCCCCATTGTGAATGCCCAGACGGCGTCGTGACGATTTTCGGGGCCATTATACCGGTCAAGCCATCGCAGGGTACCATCCGGTTCGTATGATGCGACTACCATGTCGTTTTGTGTTCCTGCACCAAAACTCTGAAACGCAACATAAATATTACCTTCCGAATCAATTTCTAAGCCATGTACATATTCGTAGTAATTTGCGGTGCCGTCATACCTTACCACCCATTCCTCGGTGGGTGCCGCGGTCGCATTTAATGGCAGTGTTGCCAATATTAATGCAATTAATACCACGATCGTTCCAAATACTAACCCGTTTCTGATTATTTTTCTTTCTCTCATTAATTTACCTCCTTTTTTCATTTATAGCTCTTCGACTAGCCTGTTCAAAGCTGATAACAATGTAGTTGCCTGAGAGCTTGTTAGTTTTTTACCGTTCTGCGCTTCTACCTCGTTGATGAACGCATTGAACTGGTTAAGTGCTGCCTTTTCGTTGCCTTTCTCAAGTGATTTCTGCGCGTTCTCGAGTTTCGAGGCTAAACTGGTTCTGGTACCGTCCGGTATATCCATATTTTTCACATAGGCAATGAAATTCTCCAATGCTTCTTCGGAGCTAACAGAATATTTTACTATAGTTGCGTCCAAACTTGTCCCTATACCGGTGCTGGATCCCACTACATAAAAGTTACCTAACGGATCAAAGGCTATGAACCAGCTACGGTCATTACCACCGGCCGGACCGTCGTATCTCATCTCCCACTGTAAATTTCCATTAGAATCATAGGCTAGTGTAGTCGAATCAAATGATGTCCCAACACCTACGCTAAATCCAGTAACATAAACGTCACCTGTATGCGATATTTCCAATTCCCAAGCCCAATCCATACCGTGTCCGGGTCCATCATATCTGGCTGTCCAGAGCTGGTTTCCTAATAAATCATATGCCATGATTACCCAATCAGAATTGGTACCAACCCCATCGGAATGACCAGAAATATATAAACGATCTGGGTAATCTACAACTAAATAAGAACCCATATCGTTCCCGCTTGCCGGGCCGTTATACGTATCAAACCAGAGCAGGTTACCTGCTGAATCGTAAGTAATTATTAAGATATCGCCGTTAACAAAATTTGCATTTGCTGTGCCTATCATGTATATATTTCCGTCGGGGTCAATATCGATTCTGTCGAACCAATCATCCGTGTGCAAGGGATTATCGTACGTTTCATACCATAACTCATTACCCACCGAATCATATGCGATTAGTATACTATCTAAAGCTGTTCCTATCCCTGCACACGCTCCAGCAACCAGAATATTACCGGTAATGGGGTGAATCTCTATATCAGAACCATAACTATAACCAATACCTGGGCTTACATGCCTGGCCATCCAGAGCAGATCTCCAGATGGATTATAGGCGATTGTCAATATATCTCGAGGTGATAATACATTATTAACTTCGGTTGAAATCCAACCCGTAATGTAGACATTTCCAGAGACCGGGTCAACTGCAACTTTACCGGCCCATTCGAAATATCCCTCGGGGCTCTCATATATACTCACCCAAAGCCTATCACCATCGGTGTTGTATGCCGCGGTGATACAATTGCCATCTATGCTAGGGTGACCAGAAATACCTACCATATATATCGTCTCATCCGGTCCCATGGTCATACCCCAAGGTGATTCATAATAATCATCTGGTCCATTATATCTGTTCACCCAGCGTAAATTCCCGTCAGGGTCATAGGACACGAGTGTGAAGTCTGTTAAGGTTCCAATGCCGAAACTTTGGGTTGCTACATAGATGTTTCCTTCTGAATCCATCTCAAGGCCATTCACATATTCCAGGTAATGCGCTGGGCCATCGTACCGTGCTACCCATTCCTCAGCGGGCTGCGCGCTCACATTCATAGGAACTGCCACTGCAAGAACAGTAGCGACCACCACTAGACACAAAAATATGCTCGATAATTTCCTAATTGATCTCATATTTTATTCCCTCCTTATATTAGCCCTTCCGAGAATGCCCTTCCAAAGCACTCCCTCCAGGGCTGGTAGGTGAATCGTCTCCTGGCTATAAAATCCTTTCCATTTTATTATATTATTTTGTTATAAAAATCAATATTTCTTAACTTTTAATTATGTTCTTTCTTTCCAAATAAAAGTTCTGTCCCACCCCATTTGGGGCCCTCCTATCCAATCTTACCCCGTCTTAAAAACCAACCCACCAACCATCCTCCAATATTCCCCAAATTCCACACACCCACTACCCACAAGAACACCCCCTGCCAGCATCCAAACCCCGAATATCAAAATTTGATGGGCGAGCCCACATTAAAATTATCCAAACTCGATTGGCGCATTAATATTAGAACACAATTGGTATGACCCAAGCCAATACAGGGAGAAGGTTTCGAATCTTTTTCTTAATCTCTTTTCTACTTTCCCGGCATATGATTTTGAAACGAATGTGTATACAATGACCATAAAGTATATATTATATGAGAAATGTATATACACGTGGAGAGTAATTGTTTCCAAATGTCAAATATAAAGGTAAAACTCTGATATTAACCGGTCATATTCGAACGGAATTATACGACACTTACAAAAAAAATTTAGATCTGCTATTCGAAATATTAAGCTATGGCAGTTCTTCAAAACAATCTAAAGAAAAAACCAAAGTTCGATTAGGGACTAAAAAGGGAACGTGGGAACTTGTATATGTAGAATCCGAAGATGAAATCATATTGATTCATCTAAAATTAAGGAGGTGAAATTATGGAAAGATGTGCGATATGTAAGGGAAAACTTGAAGATCATAAGGAAAAAAGAGACGGCGTAGAAATTAAAGGATGGAAATGTTCTAAATGTGATGAGACGTATTTCTCTTCTAATGAATTATTAAGATGGGAAGTCCTTTCAGGTAAAAGAACAGATAATGTTAGAAAAATACGGAGAGTAGGTAATTCGTTGACTATAACATTTCCAAATATCTTTGTAAAAAATGATGAAATTCATGATGATGATTTTGCGATTTTCAAAAAAACAAAAAAAGGATATTTACTACAAATAATCCATACTTAAAAATTACTCAAATCAAACTTTATTTGTCCACATTCGAAACCTTCTCTATTTGATAGGGTTTAAAATAAATTCCCTGCTTGTCAACTTTTCGCTCCCTTCGATCGCTTGCTCGAACCCACGGTTGTTTCCACCCCAATCAATCCTGACATAACACGCAACCTGACCCCTCCTATTCCCCGTTCGAGTCCTATAAAAGGAGTTAAAAGCTTTAGTAGATTGGATCAACAAAAACTATGGGTACCACCCGATCATTATTGGAGGTTGGGCTGTTTATTCATATTCTCCCTCCCTTGGGTCGAGGGACATTGACATCGTTTTTCCTACAAGAGAGAGCGTTGGGAAGGTATTGATGCCGTTCTATTCTGCAAGGGGCTATCAATCCTCCGGTTTGTTCTCGAAACGATATAGCCGGGAGATTGAAACCTCCTCTGGGAAAGAGAGGGTATACCTGGATGCGTCCTCCTTGACGGACAGAAATTTCTTCCATGAGGACAACGAGATCGAAATCCCCTGGTCTCTCGCCTTCAAATTCAACCGGAAATGGGCACTTGACAGGTTTATTGTGAGGGTGCCTGAGGTCGAGATTCTACTCATCTACAAGGTCAAAGCCCTGGCAGACCGAAGATATGATCTCAGGATACCTGATACAACTCTTCTGGACCAGGCCTACATCAGAAGCAAGATTTGGAAGGACGAACACGATATAAGGCTGCTTTCACAGGAGGATATTAAAGTTAATTTTCTTGAAAGGAAGCTCGACGATCTAGGTTTTACAGATTACTTCACAAGAGAACTTGAAAGGTTGAGAATTAAACTCTAAGAACCATTAAATTTAAGTTTAGTGCGTGTCTGAGAAATAACCTTTATACCATAAAATGATTTTCTAGAGT